>DAOMQQ010000187.1:0-5041 GCA_035445405.1 Hyphomicrobium sp. | reverse complement strand
GGGGCTCGCTGTCGCTCATGAAAGCGAAAGCTATCTGATTCTCGGCGCTCGCCGCGTCGGATGCCTGCATGTGAACCTTGGTACTCATTACGCTACGCTACGCCCGTGTGGTGGTCGGCGGGGCCTCTACCGAAGGCGAAAACCCTGCCGCCGAACAAGCGCGGAAAGCCCCGCGCCGTGGGATTCACACTTCGATCAATAGAGTTAAAATGGCATAAATTCCGGGCTATACGGGACGCCGGCATTCGGCTCGAGAGGACGCGCGGGAAAAACCGTGACGACTGGTGATGTTGGACGTTTTTGTTTATCTCGCGGTTGTGATGGCGCTCGCGGTTTTCATGATCGTAGGCGCGTTTCTGCTCAGAACATTTCTTGCCGGCGGCAGCCCGAAGGAGGCCGTCGGGCGGCTGTTCGCACCCAAACCGAACCCGCGCGTACACGTGGTCGAGCAGTACAACGTCGACAACCGCCGCCGGCTCGTTCTCATCCGCCGCGACGATGTCGAGCATCTGATCATGACCGGCGGGCCGGTGGACGTCGTGATCGAAACAGGGATCGCGGCGCACGCGGGCGCTCCTCAGGCGTCTTTGGAGGGTGAGGAGACCGCGGCGACATTCCCCTCGCGCGTTCCGGTTCGCCCTTGAGACCCACGCGGCTATGCGGCACGACGCGGGGCCATGCGTGCGCCGCTATCCTGCGCGAAAGCCGGCTCGGGAGGATCTGACCGATCATGAGGACGACTGATGGCTAGAGACCGGTTTTTTCTCCGCTACGACTTGGCCGTTCTCGCGTTCGCGCTTCTCGTGCTCGCGTTCGGTGCGAACGGCGCGGGCGCCCAGACCCTGCCGTCGCCGCTTCAACTTCCCGGGGTGCCGGCGGCGCCTGCCGAAATGCCTCCAAAAGAGGCAACGCCCGCACCCCAGCAGCAACCGGCGGCCGAAACTCCTGCCGTCCCGGCCGAACCCGCACCGGCGCCCGTTCTCACGGCCGCCGAGCTGCAATCCCTCGACGAGCTTCGCCAGCCCGTCATGGAGCTCAAGGGCCTGCTCGAAACGCTCGAAGGCTCGATCGAGCGAAACAAGGAGAACGACGCCGAATTGGCGCGTCTCAGGGCCGAGCTCGTCGATCTCGTCCAGAACGCGCAGGACCGTCTCACCACGCTGAAATCGAAAACGGACACGCTGCGGCAGCTGTTCGAAAAGCTGAAGCCCGCACCGGATGCCGATGCCGCGCCGGAAACGGAGCAGGTGACCGCCGAGCGTGCGCGCCTCGCCACGATGCTCGGCGAGATCGACGGGGCGAGAAAGACGGGCGAGCTGGTGCAGGTGCGTGCGCGCCAGCTTCAGACGGACGTGCAGAAGCTGCGCCAGGAGCTGTTCACGCAGCAGATCCTCAATCGCAGCCCCTCGCCGCTCAAGACCAGCACATGGGACAAGCTCGTCTACGACTCACCGGGCGCCTGGCGGCAGATCGTCGATGCGGCCTCGGGTTGGCTGCAGGCTGCGTCCGAGCAATGGTTTGCGGTGAGCGCGCTCATCCTCGGCACCCTCTTTTTCTATATCGCGGTCGCCACCCTGGTCCGGCGCTTCGTCAGCTACCAGCTCGACGCCGCCCGGGTTGCGCCGCCGCGTTTCGTCGAGCAGGCCGCGACGGTCGGGTGGGTGGCACCATTGCTCGCCTTGGCCGGCCTCGGCACCATCGGCGTTCTGGCCGCCGGTCTCGATACGCTCGGCCTTCTCACGCTCGACGTGGGCTCAATCGCACAGCGGGCTTTTGTCGTGCTGGCCGTGTTCGTCGCTGTGCGGGCTCTGACGCAGGCGGTGCTTCAGCCGCAGCGTCCCGACTGGCGTCTCGTCGACATCGCGACACCAGCCGCGCGCCGGCTCGCCCGCATCGTCTCCGGCATCGCTTTCGTCTTCTCGATGGATCTTATCCTGCAGGAGGTGATCCGGCGTCTTTATCTCCCTCTGTCCGTCAACGCCATGGAAACGGTGCTGGCGAGCGTTGCCATCGCGCTGTTGCTACTCAAGCTCGTCAACACGCCCTTCGACCTCAAAACCGACGATGGAGACGGGCCGGTTGCGGCCACGGCGGAGGGCCAGCCTCCCGCGCAAGGTCTGCAGGCGGGCGTGGGAACGGCCGCCGAACCGGCGGCGCCGGAGGTCCCTGCCTCACCTCTCAGGCCTTACCTGATCAAGCTGCCGGCGCTTGCGGGGGCGGTCGCGCTTCTCCTCGCGTCCCTGCTGGGCTACGTGGGGCTGGCGCGCCTGATCGCCACCCATGTCGTCGTCACGGGCGGCGCCATCGCGGTGGTGCTCGTCATCCATCTCGCGATCCGGTCGCTGCTCGCGGGACCGGTGAAATCCATGCTGGAAGACGGCTTCGGGCTCGATGCGCATCAGGCCGTTGCGCTGAGGCGCGTGGCGTCGGTGGTTCTCAACGCCGCCTTGGCGCTGGTCGCCATCCCGCTCGTGCTCGTGACCTGGGGCTACACCACGCAGGAGGCGCTGTCCTGGCTCAGGGCGGCCGTTTTCGGGTTCGAAATCGGCGAAGTGCGGATCTCGCTCGCGCGCATCCTGTTCGCCATCGCCCTGTTCCTCGCGCTGGTGTTCGCAACCCGGCTCGCCCAGAAATGGCTCGACACCGGCGTTCTGCGCTCGCAGCGGATCGACCAGGGAATCGCGAACTCCATCCGCACCGCGGTCGGCTACGTCGGGTTCATCCTCGCTGTGCTGGTCGCCGTTTCCTACGGCGGCCTCGACATCACGAACTTCGCCATCGTCGCCGGCGCGCTTTCGGTCGGCATCGGCTTCGGCCTGCAATCGATCGTCAACAACTTCGTTTCGGGTCTCATCCTGCTGGTCGAGCGGCCGATCAAGGTCGGCGACCGCGTCACCGTCAACAATCAGGACGGATTCGTGCGGCGCATCTCCGTGCGCTCCACCGAGATCGAGACCTTCGACCGGGCGAGCCTCATCGTCCCCAACTCAGAACTCATCACCGGCACGGTCACCAACTGGACGCATCGCAACTCGCTGGGACGCGCGCTGGTCAACGTCAGCGTGAGCTACCAATCCGATCCCGAGCAAGTGCGCGACATCCTGCTCAAGGTGGCGTCCGAGTGTCCTCTCATCCTCCAACACCCACCGCCCTGGGTCGGTCTGGACAACTTCGGGCCCAACGGCCTCGACTTTCTGTTGATCGCGGTCGTGGGTGACGTGACGGCAGTGGGCGGGGCGCGCTCGGATCTGCGTTTCCGGATCCTGAAAGCGTTCCGCGAAGAGGGAATCGAGATCGCGCTCGCGCAGCACGATGTCCATCTGCGCGATCTCGACGTGGTGCGCGGCGCACTCGCGCGCCTCGCCGAGGACCGTGCGCGCGAAAGAGGCTCGGTCGAGCCGGATCCGAAGCCTGCGGGATAAGGCGATGCGATGGCGCGGCAGGGACTGCCCCAAACCCCACCCGCGCGTTGTCCTGCTCTATAGTATGTCGCGGAGCTTATAATAGAGCATCCCGACCGCGAGGAGCTGGCTGCCGAGAAACTGTCCGACCGGGAGCCGCACCTGGCGGATGCGCTCGAAGGCATCCAGGCGCTCCATGATGCCGGCGATGGCGTCCGCGACCACCTCGCCTGCGATGTGGGTCGTGTTGACGCCGTGCCCCGAGTAGCCTTGCATGTAGTAGACGTTGGGCTCCATCCGACCGATGGCAGGCGCGCGGCTCAAGACGATGTCGATCTTGCCACCCCAAGCGAAATCGAGCGCCACGCCTTGAAGCTGCGGGAAAACCTCCACCATGCGGGGCTTCAAAGTCGCGCGGATGTCGCGCGGGTCGCGGTTGGAGTAGTTGGCGCGCCCGCCGAACAAGAGGCGCCGGTCGGCGGACAGGCGGAAGTAATCGAGCACGACGTTGCTGTCGGCGATGGCGAGATCCTGCGGGATGATCTCGCGCGCCACACGCTCGGGCAAAGGCTCGGTGGCGACGATGTAGCTGCCGGTCGGGAACACGAGGCCCGAGAGGGCGCCGCGCTGCAAGGCAGGGTCGCCATAGCCTGCGAGCACGATGGAGGCTGCTTCGACGCGGCCCTTGGCGGTTTCCGCGAACGGCTTCGCGCCGCCGCCAAACGAGACGACGGGCGAGCCCTCGAAGATTTTCACGCCCTGCCCGGCCGCGGCGCGGGCTTCACCCAGGCACAGGTTCAAAGGATGCAGGTGGCCGCTTTTCCGGTCGATCATGGCGCCGTGATAGGCGCGTGACCCCACGACGGCGTCCATTCCGGAGGCCTCCACGATTTGGAGGTGATCGCCGTCACCGGTCTTGATCCGCTCTTCTATATAGGAGCGTAGTCCGGCCATGTGGCGCGGGCGGGCGGCGACCTCGGCCCATCCGTACTTCAAATCACAGTCGATCGAATGACGCGCGATGCGCGTTTCGACGATCTGGTGGCCAAGATAGCGGATGTCCTTCAAAAGACGGCGGCCGTCCTCGCCGAGCTGCCGCTCGACGCAGTGCTCCCCGCTGATCCCGGCGATCATCTGGCCGCCGTTCCGGCCCGACTGCCCCCATCCGACGCGGTGCGCTTCCAGCACGACCACAGAGAAGCCCCGCTCGACGAGACTCAACGCGGTGGCGATGCCGGAGAACCCCCCGCCGACGACACAGACGTCCGCCGCGATCCGCTCTTCGAGTTGCGGATAGCGCGTGTCGTCGTTGGAGGTGTAGGAGTAGTAGGAGCTGACGTGGGGAACTGACATTCCGTGAAACATAAAGCGTTTCTCGTGGACGTGAAACAGCGGAGGCCGTCATACGACCGTCGTCGAATCGCGGCATTGGGGCGTTGCATGCGCTCTCACCCTTCCAGCTGGCGACCATCGCGGGGCAGGCCCTTATCCCCAATCGATCAACCGTCGCCCACACTGCCGTTCCTTACCTGGATCCTAACGAAATCCTTGAGAATCCGGGCCTCGCGAGCGCTTTCGTGGCAGTGCGGCAACAGTTGCACTCTCGTCGGTGCCGAAAAGGCATTGCTCGATTGTTGCGC
>DAOMQQ010000186.1:0-5057 GCA_035445405.1 Hyphomicrobium sp. | reverse complement strand
GCCGCATCGATCCCCTGATCGGCCGCGAGCAGGAGGTGCTGCGCACCATCCAGGTGCTGTGCCGCCGCCAGAAGAACAACCCGCTCCTCGTCGGCGATCCCGGCGTCGGCAAAACCGCCATTGCGGAAGGGCTTGCGCGCAAGATCCTGCGCAACGAGGTGCCCGAGGTGCTGAAGGGCGCCACCATCTTCGCGCTCGACATGGGCGCGCTTCTCGCCGGCACGCGGTACCGCGGCGATTTCGAGGAGCGCCTCAAGGCGGTGATGAAGGAGGTCGAGAACTATCCCGGCGCGATCCTGTTCATCGACGAAATCCATACCGTGATCGGCGCCGGCGCGACCTCCGGCGGCGCGATGGATGCATCGAACCTCCTGAAGCCCGCGCTTCAGTCGGGGCTGGTGCGCTGCATCGGCTCGACCACCTACAAGGAGTACCGCCAGCACTTCGAGAAGGACCGCGCGCTCGTCCGCCGCTTCCAGAAGATCGACGTGAAGGAGCCGACGGTCGAGGATTCGATTGCGATCCTCAAGGGCCTCAAGCCCTACTTCGAGGAGTTCCACAAGCTCAAGTACACGGGCGACGCCATCAAGGCGGCGGTGGAGCTGTCGGCGAAGTACATCCACGACCGCAAGCTGCCGGACAAGGCGATCGACGTGATCGACGAGACCGGCGCCTCGCAGATGCTGGTGCCGGAAGGCAAGCGCAAGAAGAAGATCACCGTGAAAGAGGTGGAGGCGACCGTCGCCACGATGGCGCGCATCCCGCCGAAGACGGTGACGAAGTCCGACGCCGAGGTCCTCATCAACCTCGAAAAGGATCTGAAGCGCCTCGTGTTCGGTCAGGACAAGGCCATCGTCGCCCTCTCGGCTGCGATCAAGCTCGCGCGTGCGGGCCTGCGCGAGCCGGAGAAGCCGATCGGCTGCTACCTGTTCTCGGGCCCGACCGGCGTCGGCAAGACGGAGGTGGCCAAGCAGCTTGCGTCCCTCATGGGGGTCGAGCTGTTACGCTTCGACATGTCCGAATACATGGAGAAGCATACGGTCTCCCGCCTGATCGGCGCGCCTCCGGGCTACGTCGGCTTCGACCAGGGTGGGCTCCTCACCGACGGGATCGACCAGCATCCTCACTGCGTGCTTCTCCTCGACGAGATCGAGAAGGCGCATCCGGATCTGTTCAACATCCTGCTGCAGGTGATGGACCACGGCAAACTCACCGACCACAACGGCAAGTCGGTCGATTTCCGCAACGTCATCCTCATCATGACGACGAACGCCGGTGCGAGCGACATGGCCCGTCCTCCGATGGGCTTCAACCGCGAGAAGCGCGAGGGCGAGGATACGGAGGCCGTGAACCGGCTGTTCACGCCCGAGTTCCGCAACCGTCTCGATGCGGTGATCCCGTTCGCGGGGCTTCCGCCGGAGATCATCGCGATGGTGGTCGAGAAGTTCATCTTCCAGCTCGAAGCGCAGCTCGCCGACCGTGGCGTGATGATTGAGCTGTCGGAAGGTGCACAGAAGTGGATTGTCGAGAAGGGCTACGACGACAAGTTCGGCGCCCGGCCGCTCGCGCGCGTCATCCAGGAGCACATCAAGAAGCCGCTGGCCGACGAGCTGCTGTTCGGCAGGCTCGAAAACGGCGGCACGGTCAAGGTGCTCGTGCAGGGCAAGGGCGAGGACAGCGGTCTCACGTTCGAGATCGTCCCGGCCGATCCCTCCAAGAAAACGCGCGCCCGCGACGAGGACGATGAGGACGAGGACGGCACCGAGGCGGCACTGGTCGACGCGCCCCCGCCGCGTAAGGCTCTTCCCGGCCCCAAGGAGAAGAAGGAGCGCAGCGCGCGCCCCTCGGGCGGAGCCGTTCCGAGCGTACCCCGCAAGAAGGACGACTGAGACGCGTCTGCGCCTCGCTGTCACGAAAAACGCCGCGGAGCTCTGCTTCGCGGCGTCTTTCTTGGCTTATCGAACCTCCGTCACGCGCTGGAGGCTGTACAGCATGGGGGAGGCAAACTCCCGCCGATAGAGTACGAAGGTGACGATCAGCGTGACGGCGAGCAGCGCCATCGGCGCGATGAACCACGCGAGCAGCGCGATCGCGAAGTAATAGGCGCGGATGCCGTTGTTGTAGCTGTCGCCCGCCATCGTCGCGATGTGTGCGGCGTTGTCGACATAGCGCGTGAAGTCCGTCGGATTGGTTTCCGCGGGCTGCGGCGCTGCGCCCACGATGATGGACAGCACATTATACTGCCACGCCGACCACGTGAACTTGAAGAAGGCGTAGACGAACGCCGCGATCATCACGAGCGCCTTGAGCTCCAGCACCCACGGATCCGCCGAGGACGAATAAGGAAGGTGCGAGACGACGTGTCCCAACGCCGGCAATAGCGCGATGAGGCCGCCGAGAATGAACACGGTGGTGGACGCGAAGAACAGCGCGCCACGCAGCAGATTGCCGAGAAGCGCCGCATCCGCGATGTGGGAATCGCGCTCGCACACGCGTCGCATCCAGCGCGCACGAAACACGTTGACCGACGAGATGAGGCTCGGTCTGTGACGGCCCAGCCACCGCGCCACCACGCCATAACCCAGCCAGCAAAGCAGAAAGCTCGCGAGCGCGATGGCATCGGCGAGCGGCAGGGATAAAAATTTCATGGGGCCCTACATCTCGACGCAGATCTTGCCGAAGTGCTGCCCCGTTTCCTCGTAGCGGAACGCATCCGCGAGGTTCGCGAGCGGGAACGTCTTGTCGATCACGGGCCGGATGCCTGTCGCTTCGAGACCGCGGATCATGTCGGTCTGATGCGCGCGGCTTCCCACGACGATGCCCTTGAGCCTGATCTGTTTGGCCATCATCGCGAGCGTCGGCACCTCGCCCTTGATGCCGGTCAGGATACCGATCAGCGAGATATGTCCGCCGATCCGTGCCGCCGTGATCGACTGCGCGAGCGTCCCCGGCCCGCCGATTTCGAGCACGTGATCGACGCCGCGTTTGCCGGTCCACTTCCGCACCGTATCGCCCCAGTCGGGATCGGTCTTGTAGTTCACGGTGAAGTCCGCGCCCATCTCGCGGGCGCGTTCGAGCTTGGCGTCGGAGGACGAGGTGACGATGGCGGTTGCGCCCATCGCTTTCGCCATCTGCAGCGCGAAGATCGCGACGCCGCCGGTGCCGAGGATCAGCACGCTGTCGCCGGCCTTGAGGCCGCCTTCCACCACGAGCGCACGCCACGCTGTCAGCGCCGCGCAGGGCAAGGTGGCGGCTTCGACGTGGCTCCAGCCCTTGGGGGCGCGCGTGAACCACGAGACGGGTGCGACGATGGCTTCGCGCGCGAACCCGTCGAGGCCGTCGCCCGGCACATGGCTGAAATTGCCGTGCGGCGCTTCGCCGGACTGCCAGTAGGGAAAGAACACCGAGACGACGGGATCGCCCGCGGCGAACTCGCTCACGCCGTCACCGATCGCTTCGACCACGCCCGCGCCGTCCGACATCGGGATGCGCCCTCGTGCCGTCGGGATCGCGCCGACGGCCACTGCGTAGTCGTGATAGTTGAGCGAATTCGCAGAGAGCCGCACGCGGACCTCGCCGGGCCCGGGCGTGCCCGGATCGTCGATGTCCGCGACCTCGAAGGTGTCGAGGCTCGCCGGCCGCGCAAGCTTGATGGCTTTCATATGCGTGTCTCCCCGTTCGGCTGAATGTGCCTACCCCGGAGTTAGGCCCCGATCCAGGGCTTTGCTAGCCGCACCAAAGGCCGAGCCGGCCGCATCACGGATTTACGGTATCATGACCGCGTCATTTCCGCCTCGTCGCGAAGCGGAAATCCTCGTCGGCCGAGACCGACGAAACACCGGCAAGCGCAGCTACTCCGCCGCCGCCTTTGTGTACCCGTACTTCTGATTGAGCTTGTCGATCAGGTCGGCGGCCGCCTTCGGAATGTTCGTGCCGGGGCCGAAGATCGCTTCCGCCCCCGCCGAATAGAGCGCCTCATAGTCGTGCGGCGGGATCACGCCGCCGACGACGACCATGATGTCCTCGCGCCCGTCCTTGGCGAGCGAGGCCTTGAGGTCCGGCACCAGCGTGAGATGCCCCGCCGTCATGGTCGAGACGCCGATCACGTGCACGTCGTTCTCGACCGCCTGGCGCGCGGCCTCGTCCGGCGTCGCGAACAAGGGCCCGATGTCGACGTCGAAGCCGAGGTCGGCGAACGCCGACGCGATCACCTTCTGGCCGCGGTCGTGCCCGTCCTGGCCCATCTTCGCGATCAGGATGCGCGGGCGGCGCCCGTCCATCTTCTCAAACTGGGCCGCCATTTGAATCACGGTTCCCACGTCGTCGTTCATCGCGCCTGCCTCCGATCTGTAGACGCCCGAGATGGCACGAACCTCGGCGCGGTGACGCGTGAACACGCGCTCCATGGCTTCGGACATCTCGCCGACGGTCGCCATCGCACGCGCGGCCTTCACGCAGAGGTCGAGCAGGTTCGCGTCGCCCTTGGCGCCTTCGGTGAGCGCGTTGAGGGCCGCCTGCGTCTCTTCCTCGTTGCGCTCGGCGCGCAGCCGCTTCAGCTTGGTGATCTGCTGCTCGCGCACGGCCGCGTTGTCGACCTTGAGGAAGTTGATTTCGAGGTCGTCCTTCACCCGCAGCTTGTTGATGCCGACGATGGTCTGCCGGCCGCTGTCGATGCGCGCCTGCGTGCGGGCGGCCGCCTCTTCGATGCGGATCTTCGGAATGCCCGCCGCGATGGCCTTGGCCATGCCGCCGAGCTTCTCCACCTCGTCGATGTGCGCCTTGGCCTTGAGCGCGAGCTCGTAGGTGAGGCGCTCGATGAAGTGGCTGCCGCCCCACGGGTCGATGGGGCGTGTCGTCCCGCTCTCCTGCTGCAGCAGAAGCTGCGTGTTGCGCGCGATGCGGGCCGAGAAGTCGGTCGGCAGCGCGATGGCTTCGTCGATGCCGTTGGTGTGCAGGCTCTGCGTGTGGCCCTGCGTGGCCGCCATGGCCTCGATGCAGGTGCGCGTCGCGTTGTTGAAGATGTCCTGCGCCGTGAGGCTCCAGCCCGACGTCTGGCT
>DAOMQQ010000185.1:0-5075 GCA_035445405.1 Hyphomicrobium sp. | reverse complement strand
GGAATTGCCGCCTACAAGTCGCTCGATCTCATCCGGCGCCTCAAAGAGCGCGGGATCGCCGTCAGGTGCGTGCTGACGAAGGGCGGGCAGGAGTTCATCACGCCGCTCGCCGTCGGTGCGATCAGCAACGAGCACGTGGCGACCGACCTGTTCGATCTCAACGCCGAGCGGGAGATCGGGCATATCCGGCTCGCACGGGAAACCGATCTCGTGGTGGTGGCGCCGGCGACGGCGGACCTTCTGGCCCGCATGGCGCAGGGGCACGCCAACGATCTGGCGACGGCGGTGCTGCTCGCGACGCGCGCGCCCGTGCTGGCGGCCCCCGCCATGAACCCCGCCATGTGGGCGCACGCTGCCACGCAGCGGAACGTCAAGCAGCTCGCCGCCGACGGCGTCGCGTTCGTCGGGCCGAACGCGGGCGAGATGGCCGAACGGGGCGAAGCCGGCGTCGGGCGGATGGCGGAGGTCGCCGAGATCGTTCCGCGCGTGGAGCAGATGCTCCAGGGCGAGACTGAGGACGGCGGGGGCTTCGGGTTCATCAACGTTTCGGAGATGCGGTCGTCCGGCGGACGGCTTCCTCTGGCGGGCCGGCATGTGCTCGTCACAAGCGGGCCGACGCACGAGCCGATCGATCCCGTGCGCTACATTGCCAACCGCTCATCCGGCAAGCAGGGGCACGCTATCGCGGCGGCGGCGCAGAAGCTCGGCGCGCGGGTGACGCTGATCAGCGGGCCGGTCGAGATCGCGGACCCCGAGGGCGTCGCCGTGCAGCATGTGGAGACGGCGCAGGAGATGTTGGCGGCCGTCGAGGCCGCGTTGCCGGCCGATGTCGCGGTGTTCGCGGCGGCTGTTGCGGATTGGCGGGTGGCCGCCGCGGCAGAGGGCAAGATCAAGAAGGCGAAGGGCGCGCCGCCGCCCGCGTTGCACCTTGCTGAGAACCCGGACATTCTCGCTACCGTTGCGCGGCTCGAAGCGCGCCAGCGGCCGCGGCTCGTGATCGGGTTCGCGGCGGAAACGGACTCCGTGGTGGAGAATGCGGAGCGCAAGCGGAGTGCCAAAGCGGTGGACTGGATCGTCGCCAACGACGTCTCGCAGGGCTCGGGGGTTTTCGGCGGCGAGCGCAATACGGTGCATCTCCTGACCGACCAAGGCGTCGAGGACTGGCCGCAGATGAGCAAGGCGGATGTCGCGGACGCCTTGATCAGCCGCGCCGCGCGCCATCTCGCGCAATCGGTCGAGTCCGTGTGACGATGGGGAGCAGGAACGTGGCGGTGACGGTGCGTGTCGTGGTGCTGGACCATGGCGAGGGGTTGGCGCTGCCGGCCTACCAGACGGATGAGGCCGCGGGGCTCGACCTCGTGGCGGCGGTGCCTGCAAGGCGGCCGGTGACGATCGGTCCGGGCCAACGGGCGCTGATCCCGACCGGGCTTCAGATCGAGCTGCCGCGCGGATACGAGGCTCAGGTCCGGCCGCGCTCGGGGCTGGCCTTGAAGCATGGTGTGACGTGCCTCAACAGCCCCGGCACCATCGATGCCGACTATCGGGGGGAGGTGGGCGTCATCCTGGCCAACCTGGGCGAGGCGCCTTTCGATGTGAACCGCGGCGACCGCATCGCGCAACTCGTCGTGGCGCCGGTGACGCGGGCGGTGCTGCGGCCCGTCAAGGCGCTCTCGACCACGCGGCGCGGGGTGGGCGGGTTCGGCTCGACCAAGACGAAGACGGCGAAGAGCACCGCAAAGGCTTCGGCCAAGACCGCTTCAAAGCGTCAATCGCAAAACAAGGTGAAGGCGGGCGCTCGGCCGTCGCGCCCGAAGTCGCCCCGGAAAAAATCTGCAAAATCCTGATGTTGCGCCCTTCCTGCTATTGTGGGGGCGTAACAGCGGCAGCGTACAAAATGTATGGGCGGCCTTTGGACACGAAAGAAAATATGCGAAAAGCACCCCATGGAGCCCCATGATTCAAGGGAATGATGGGCGAGCGCGATGACCGTGGAGAGCAAGACTGTGGCCGATACCGAGATCAAGACCTTGAACGCGACCCAGAGCTGGGGCCGTGGACGCGTTTACAACGACATCACGGAGACCATCGGGCATACGCCGCTCGTGAGGATCGGGCGGACCGCGAAAGCCGCCGGCGCCAAGGCCGACGTGCTGATGAAGCTCGAGTTCTTCAATCCGCTGTCGTCGGTGAAGGATCGCATCGGCGTGGCGATGATCGACGTGCTCGAGGCCGAGGGCAAGATCGCGCCGGGCAAGACGGTGCTCGTCGAGCCGACGTCGGGCAATACGGGTATCGGGCTTGCGTTCGTCGCGGCGGCGCGCGGATATGACCTCAAGCTCGTGATGCCCGAGTCGATGTCGGTCGAACGGCGCAAGATCCTGGCGCATCTCGGTGCGGATCTCGTGCTGACGCCTGCGGCGGGCGGCATGCCGGGCGCCATCGACAAGGCGAATCAGTTGCTTGCCGAGATCCCGGGCGCGGTGCAGCCGAGCCAGTTCGAAAACCCTGCAAACCCGCTCGTGCACGAAAAGACGACGGCCGAGGAAATCTGGACCGATACCGGCGGCAATGTTGACGTGCTGGTGATCGGCGTGGGGACGGGCGGGACGCTTTCGGGATGTGGCCGTGTGCTCAAGGCCCGCAAGCCGGGCCTCAAGATCGTGGCCGTCGAGCCCGAGGGCAGCGCCATCCTCTCCGGCGGCGCGCGCGGTCCCCACAAGATCCAGGGCATCGGTGCCGGTTTCGTGCCCAAAGTGCTGGATACGAACCTGATCGACGAGGTGGTTCGCGTTTCGAACGAGAGCGCCTTCGAAACGTCGCGATCTCTTGCAAAAAATGAAGGGATTCCGGGCGGTATCTCGACGGGCGCCAACCTCTGGGCGGCGCTGCAGGTCGCGGCCCGTGACGAGCTTGCCGGCAAGACGGTGGTGACGTTCGCCCCCTCGGCCGCCGAGCGCTACTTCACCGGCGAGCTGTTCATCGAGCCGCCGGCGAAGGCGTAAGCTTCGCGTTGGGCTTGGGTCATTAAACTGGGAATCATGGTGCGCCCTTCTCTCATCGCGGCGGCGTGTACGCTGGTCGTGGCCGCTTCCGGTCTCAGCAGCTCTGCTTTTGCAGAGCCAGAGAGGATACAGCTCGCTCAGCGTTGGACGCCCTTGACCGGCATGCTGCCGCCGGAAGCCGAAGCGCGCGATCCAGGTCCCGAGACGGGGTCGCTGGATCGGACCGTCCCGGCCGACGCGGACGCGTCCAAAGCTCCCGATTCAAACGTACAGACGGGGCGCCGTCTGCTTCTCGCGGCGCTTGTGCCGACGGTGACGGACGGCCAGACCCACGGCGGGCTCGATGTGCAGTCGACGCTCGTCGATGCCGATCTTGCCGAAGCGCTGGGCCTGGGCGACGCACGCGGTGCGCTCGTGACGGACGCTTCGTCGAGTTCTGCGCGGGGCGCCAACATCAGGGTCGGCGACATCATCCAAAGAGTGGGATCGCACACCGTCGCAGGGCCTAACGGCCTGCTCCAGGCTTTGCGCGGCAGCTCGCCGGACGATCAGGTGACGGTCGAGGTCTGGCGGGCGGGCGAGGGGGCGGCCGATCTCAAGCAGCTTCTGGTCGATCGCGCGGAGGCCGGGAACGTCGGCGCGGCTGCGAGCCTGGGACGTCTGCTGTCGCTCGGGTTCGTGCTCGGCCCGCGCAATCCGGCCGAGGCGGCACCCTACTATCTCAAGGCGGCCGAGGGCGGGCATCTCGCCTCGATGACGCGCTATGCGCTGTTCGCCAAGGACGGCGTCGGCATCCCGAAGGATGAAGCGCTTGCCGCGCGCTGGTTCCGCAAGGCGGCGGACGGCGGCCAGGATGCGGCGATGACGAATCTGGGCAGCCTCTATGAGGCAGGGCTCGGCGTGAAGCAGGATTATTCGGAGGCGGCGCTTTGGTATCGCCGTGCCACGGAGAAGGGCCACGTCTTCGCCAATTACAGGCTGGGGCTGCTCTACGAGGCGGGCCGCGGCGTCGGGAAGGATCATCAGGAGGCGGCGCGGCTGTTGCGGGCCGCGTCCGACGGCGGGCTCAGCGAGGCGACCTCGTGGCTCGCGGACAAATATGCGCAAGGGCGCGGGCTTCCAAAGGACGAAGCGGAAGCCGCGAAGCTCAACGCGGTGGCGGCAGATCAGGTCCGGCGCGCCGCGGACCGTGGCAATGCCGTCGCGACCTTCAACCTCGGCATTCTCTACCGGCTCGGCAAGGGCGTGACGCAGAGCGATACGGAAGCGGCCTATTGGGTCGTGAAGTCGCTGAGGCTCGGCGACCGCTATCTGGTGGCCGAGCTGATGCGCAATCCGGACGTGCTCGCAATTGCCGACCGGAAGTGGCTGCAGGGCGTTCTGCGCGACGAGGGCACGTATACGGGCCCGATCAACGGCACGTTCTCGCCGGACGTCCGCGCCGCGATGGAGGCGCTCGCCAATCCGGCGTAAGAGACTGGCGGCCGTGTCTTCGACGAGCTTGAAATTGAAAATCGCGCCGTGGAGACCACGGCGCGATTTTCATTTCAGTGTTCAAACGGCGCGGTTACGCGGCTTCTGCGCGCGGTGCGTTGCCCATGCTGCCGGTGATCTCTGCCATGGCGGCCTGGACGCCGCCCTTCTTGTGCGGGATGCCGGCCAGTTCGAGGCTCATCTCCACGCCGGTGAGCGCGCCGAGGACCGTGAGGTCGTTGGTGTCGCCGAGGTGGCCGATGCGGAACGCCTTGGTCGCGAGCTTGTTGAGCCCGGTGCCGAGCGAGATGTCGAACGTGTCGAGTGCGAGCGCGCGAAGTGCGTCTGCGTTGTGGCCTTCGGGCACGAGCACCGTGGTCACGGCTTGCGAATAGTACTTCGGATCGCGGCAGTTGATCTCGAGGCCCCATGCGCGTACGGCTGCGCGCGTCGCGGCCGCGATGCGCGCATGGCGGGCGAAGACGTTGTCGAGCCCTTCCTCGTGCAGAAGCTTGATCGCCTCATCGAGGCCATAGAGCAGGCCGGTGGCCGGCGTGTAGGGGAAGAAGCCGTTGGCGTTGTTCGACAGCATGTCGTCCC
>DAOMQQ010000184.1:0-5207 GCA_035445405.1 Hyphomicrobium sp. | reverse complement strand
ACCTGCTCGAAGCGCTCCGCGGGGTGATGGGCGAGACGTCGCACAAGTCGATGCGCGCCGCCGCCATGGACGATGTGATCTTCTCCGGCACGACCAC
Source organism: Hyphomicrobium sp. (assembly GCA_035445405.1). GTDB lineage: Bacteria > Pseudomonadota > Alphaproteobacteria > Rhizobiales > Hyphomicrobiaceae > Hyphomicrobium_C. The sequence goes on along the minus strand of DAOMQQ010000184.1, from coordinate 5,110 downwards.
CCGCCCCGCGCGCAACGTCGCGGAGGTCACGATCTTCCTCGACAACAGCGAGCGTCAGGCGCCGGCCGAGTTCAACGATCAGGACGTGATCGAGATCACGCGCCGCATCGAGCGCGAGGCCGGCTCCGCCTACCGCATCAACGGGCGCGAATCCCGCGCCCGCGACGTAAAGATCCTGTTCGAGGATGCGGCGACGGGCGCACGCTCGCCGGCCCTCGTCCGTCAGGGACAGATTTCCGAGATCGTCAACGCCAAGCCCGAGCAGCGCCGCCGCGTGCTCGAGGATGCGGCCGGCATCGCGGGCCTGCACAGCCGCCGCCACGAAGCGGAGTTGCGCCTCAAGGGCGCGGAAAGCAACCTCGCGCGCCTCGGCGACATCATGGGCCAGCTCGGCTCGCAGATCGAAAGCCTGAAGCGCCAGGCCCGCCAGGCGCGGCGCTACAAGGACCTGTCGGAGGAAATCCGGCGCGCCGAAGCGCTCCTGTTCCATCTGAGCTGGATCGACGCCCAGGCGGCCGTCGACACGGAGGAACGGAATTTTGCCGAAACGCTGACCCTCCTCGGCCGCGCGACGGAGGACGAATCGCGCGCCATCACGGAGGAAACGCTTTTCGCGGAAAGCATTCAGCCGCTGCGCGAAGCGGAGGCGGAACGCGGAGCCGCGCTCTCGCGCATCCGCATCGAAAGCGACGGGCTGGCAAAGGAAGCCGCCCGCTGCACCGAGCGCAAGACCGAGCTCGAAAAGCTCGCCGCTGAGCTCGACCGGGATCTGGCGCGCGAGACGGGATTTGTCTCGGAAGCCGAAGACATCCTCGCCGCGTTCGACGACGACGTGGTGATGCTCGAAGCCGCCGAGAGCGAGGCCGCCGCGGCCGAGCCCGGCCTTCACGCCGCCGAGACGGAAGCCCGCGCCGCCCTCGAAACCGCGGAAGCCGAGCTCGCCGAGCTTACCGAGCGCGCAGCCGAGGTCCGCGCGCGGCGCAGATCGCTCGAAACCGCCGCGGCCGAACGCCAGGCCACCATCGCCAAGCGCGAGGCCGAACTCGCCAATCTTCAGCGCGACGCGGACGCGGCAGCCGCAGCAGCCCCGGATTCCCTCAAGCTCGCGGCCATCACGGAAGAAGGCCAGATGCTCGTGCGCGAAATCGCGGTGATCGAGGCCACGACGCTCGAAGCCGAGGATAAGATCGGCGATCTCGCAGAAATCGCGCGCGCGGAAGCGGCGACCGCGCAAAAAGCCCGCATGGCGCTCTCGACACTCGTCACGGAGCGCGAAACGCTCTCCAAGCTCGTCATGCCGACGAGCGAGGACGGTCTGCCGCCCGTGGTCGATTCGCTCCGCGTGGCACCGGGCTATGAGGCCGCCGTCGTCGCCGCGCTCGGCGACGACCTGGATGCTCCGGCCGCCGAGGACGCACCCGTGCGCTGGCGCCATATCGGCACCCCGCCCGACGACGACGCACCGCTCCCTGCCGAAGCCGAGCCGTTGAGCCTTCACGTCGGCGCGCCGCCGGAGCTCGCGCGCCGCCTCAATCAGATCGGCGTCGTTGCGGCGGAAGCCGGCCATCGCCTGCAGCCGCTTTTGAAGCCCGGCCAGCGCCTCGTGAGCCGCGAAGGCGACCTCTGGCGGTGGGACGGCTTTGCGGCCACGGCCGGCGGCATGACGCCTGCCGCCCAGCGCCTCGCGGAGCGCAACCGCCTCGCCCACATGCTTCAGCAGGAGGACGTCCTTCGCGCCGACGTCAAGCGGCTCACCGCACTCGAAGAGGACGCCAGCAAGACCCACATCGCCGCCGTCGCCGAGGAGAAGCGCCTGCGCACGCTCTGGCGCGAGACGCAGGCCAGGCTCGCGACGACACGCGACGCGCTCATCACCATCGAACGGCGCGCCCGTGAGACGGAAGCCCGCCTTGCGTCCATCGCGGAAGGGCGAGAGCGCGCCGAAGCGGGCCGGGAAGAGGCCCTGGCCAGCCTCGCGGACATCAAGGCTGAGCTCGCAACCCTCGATGCCGCCGACGATCCCGCCGCGCGCCTCCCCGAGGTGCAGGCCGCGACGCAGGAGCGGCGCAATGCGCTCGCCGCCGCGCAGGGCAACGCGGCCGCCCACGTCCGCGACCGCGCCACACGCAAGCAACGCCTTGAAGCCATTGCCGCCGACCGCACCCGCTGGACCGCCCGCAGCAAGAGCGCATCCGAGCAGATCGCAGCCCTCAAGGAGCGGCTCGCGAAAACCAGAAACGACATCGCCCAGCTCGAAGAGATCATCCCGGCACTCGACGATCGCAGGCAAAGCCTGCTTGGCGCGCTGACGGATGCCGAGAAAGCCCGCAACGCCGCCGCCGACGAGCTGGCGCGCGCGGAAAACGCCCAGCGTGCCGCCGCCCAAGCCCTGCGCGAAGCGCAGGCGGCCGTCTCGGCGGCGCGCGAAGCCCGCGCCCGCACGGAAACGCGCCTCGAAGGCGCCCGCACGCGCCGTCAGGACGAGGCGCGGCGTATCCGCGAGGCGCTCGATGTCAACCCGGACGACTGCCTCGCATTGGCGGGCCTGGCGCCCGAAACCGCGCTTCCCGCACTGGGCGACGCCGACCGCACGCTCCAGCGCCTCAAAGCGGACCGCGAGCGCTTGGGCGGCGTGAACCTGCAGGCCGACGACGAGCTGAACACGTTCCTCGAGCAGATGAGCACGATGGAGACGGAGTACAACGACGTCGAGCAGGCCATCGCCAAGCTGCGCGGCGCCATTGGCCAACTCAACCGCGAGGGCAAGAAACGTCTCGAAGAAGCGTTCGAGAGCGTGAACGGCCACTTCCAGCGCCTCTTCACCACGCTGTTCGGCGGCGGCGAAGCCAGGTTGCAGATGATAGAGGGCGACGACCCGCTGGAAGGCGGCCTCGAAATCATCGCGCGTCCGCCCGGCAAGAAGCCGGCGACGCTCTCGCTGCTCTCGGGCGGCGAGCAGACGCTGACCGCACTCTCGCTCATTTTCGCGGTGTTCCTGACCAATCCCTCGCCGATCTGCGTGCTGGACGAGGTGGACGCGCCGCTCGACGACGCCAACGTCGACCGTTTCTGCACGCTGATGGAGAAGATGGCGGAGGAGACGGACACCCGCTTCCTGGTCATCACCCACCATCCGATGACCATGATGCGCATGAACCGCCTGTTCGGCGTGACCATGGCCGAACGCGGCATCTCACAGCTCGTCTCCGTCGACCTCGAAACCGCGAAATCCTTCCGCGAAGCAGTTTAAGCTGCACCCAACCCCGCGGCATCCTCACTCCCATAGTCGAACAGCAGCCAGGGATAGGCAGCGAGTTCCGGGAATGCAGCTTCCCACGCAATGGTCTCTTGCCGCCGCAGCCAGTCGCAAAGAGGGCCGACGGCATCGCGGTACGTCGTGCGCGGCGTGTAGCCAAGCGCAAGAGCCGCCTGCGTATCGAGAACGAGCGGCCCGGGAATGGACCACGGGGACAGGCCCAGTCCCTCGGTTCGTCCGCCCAGACCGAGCGGCAGGATTTTACCACGATAGTCCATGCGCTCCGCGATGAGCGATCCGATGTCGAGCGCCGTCAGAACGTCCGGATCGGCGATATTGAGGATTCGGCTCTCTTTCTCCGAATACGCCAGCACCGTCGCGACAAGAGCGCCGATATTGGCGGCGGCCGTGGTGTGAAATCGGCTTCGGCCCCCAAAGGCCAGCGGAATGACCGGCCGCCGATCCAGCATACGCTTGATGAACCACCACTCGCGCGGATGGCAGGAGTGGAGGCCATGGATCGCGCAGGGACGCAGGATCGTGACCGGTCGCGTAGATCGGTCGAGCATCGTCCGCTCGAGCGCAGCCTTGCGGGTCGAATAGCTCTGCGGTCCCGGGGCAATCGTGGGCTGCGTCTCCGAAATGGGGACGGGCAAATCCGGAAATCCTTTCGTACCGGCCTCGTCGAGTGACCGCCCGCTGACATCCCGATACACGCTCGCCGAGGAGACGATGACAAACGCACCGACATCGGCGTCGCCCTGTTCGCCATGTCCTCCCCTCCGTGGCCAAACATCCCCTTCGCGAGTAAGCCGGGATATCTTCGCCTTTCCAATTAGCCCGCAGTGCCCCCGCAAGCGGCCGCGCAGCAACCCGGGAGCATCTTGGCGGAGCCAAGCTTCGCCGCCGTAGCCTCTCTTCACAAAGCCCCTCTTTCGGCCGCGTAGCGGCCGTGGGAGCAAGGCGACCCGCGATGAGTCGCGCCCCCGCGCCTTGGCGAAGCCAAGCTCCGCTTGGATGGGCCAGGACGGCGCCGAAAGGGCGTCGTCCGAACAGGCCCGCGAGCGAAAACCAACAGGCCGCGCAGCGGCCCGGGAGCGTCTTGGCAGACCCAAGCTTTGCACCCGATAGCCTCTCTTCACAAAGCCCCTCTTTTTTCGGCCGCGTAGCGGCCGTGGGAGCAAGGCGACCCGGCGCGAGCGCCGCCCCCGCGGAGGGTGCCCGCGCGCCCATCTTCGGGCGCGCGGAACAGCACCCGTGAGCGAAATACACCCTGCGCCTATTCGCCGTACCTCGCGACCCCCAGCCGAATGTGGCCATTGCTTGACACGGCTTGGTCTCCGGCTATGGTGCGCGCCGTTGGGAATCCGGCCGTTTCAGCTCACAGTCTGGCGGACAGGGGAAGCTCGTGGCGTCATCGGGTGAAAACGACGGTCCGGGACGTGGCGAGATCTCGCCTGAGGACCGGGAGGCGTTTAAAAAGCGCGCTTCCGATCTCGGGACTCGGCTCGAGAAAGTTCGGGCGGAGACTCGCGCCAAGGAGGGGCCGACGCCCGACGCGAAGAGCCGGGGCACGGCGCTCGGACAGGCGATGAAGATCGCCATCGAGCTCGTTGTCGGCATTGCCGTCGGCGGGTTCATCGGCAAGGTGCTGGACGACTGGCTCGGAACGGCGCCTTGGCTTTTGATCGTGTTCGTAGTGGTCGGTTTCGCAGCCGGCATGACGAATACGGTGCGCTCCGCTCGCCGTATGCAGGCGGACGCGCTTCGGAATAAAGACGGGCCCTAGGGACGGCACACAAAGGGTGGAGAGAGACCAGTGGTGAACTTGGTGGTGGCAGGAGCCGCCGATCC
>DAOMQQ010000183.1:0-5269 GCA_035445405.1 Hyphomicrobium sp. | reverse complement strand
TCGCCGAAATCGCAACGCTAGGGCTCTTCGTTCTGTTCGCAAGCCTTGTCCGGCAGTTTCATCAAGACCCCGAAGAGTCTGGACCGGCCCGGCCGGATCCGGTGGGCGATGTGTTCATTTTGAGCGTCCGCTCGGGAATGATCGTCGGGTACGCCACGTTCTTCTCACTCAGCGTTTATTGGATCGGGTCGGGAGGTTTCTATGGTCAATGACGTGAAGCCGACCCTGCCGGCGCCCATGGCCCCGCATCAGACGACACTTCTTCGAAGCCTCGCGATCGCTCTCGTGTGGGTTGCGGCTCCGGCGCCGCTGTGGATTATGCTGGGGCTCATGCTCGTCATATGATCGGGCTGATGCTCTCCCCAGCGGGACGCCTGTTAGACGGAGAAGAAAAATTACATGACCGTGGTTCGCGATATTCATCCCAAAGCGCCGGGCGTTGCCGTCGGCGTGACGGAGCGTGTGATTCACGACCTCGTTCATGCGTTTTATGCGCGGGTACGCGCGGACGACGTAATCGGGCCGATCTTCAACGCCGCGATCGACGATTGGGATCATCATCTCGACAAGCTGTGTGCGTTCTGGTCGTCGGTCACGCTGATGACAGGGCGCTACAAGGGTTCGCCGATGAAGGTTCACGCGGATCTCTCCGACATTTCCAGCGCGCATTTCGACAGGTGGCTCGCGCTTTTTCGGGAGGTGGCACGGGACGTCTGCACGCCTGAGGCTGCGGCGCTCTTCATAGACCGGGCAAATCGAATCGCCCAATCTCTCGAGCTCGGCATTGCTGCGCACAGGGGACAGTTCGTCGGTCATGGCGAAAGACTCGTCGCGCCCACCACGCAGCCACGAAACTGAGCGACAGCCACAGTATTGACTGGCGCGGCGTTCATGCTCTCTTTTTTCGCCGCGGCTGTGAGCCTCTGCACGCTGCGAGCGCCGCGTCCAAATCCTCCAGCAAGTCTTCCTCCGCTTCGAGGCCCACCGAAAGCCGCATCAGGCCGTCCGTGATGCCCGCGGCCGTGCGGGCCACCGGATCCATCCCAGCATGGGTCATGGTGGCGGGGTGCGCCACCAGGCTCTCCACGCCGCCGAGCGATTCGGCGAGGGTGAAGATCCGCACCGTCTCGACAAATGCCCGAGCGGCGGTCGCGCCTCCGGCGAGCTCGAAGCTCAACATGGCGCCGAAGCCGGCCTGTTGCATTTTCGCGATGGCGTGGCCTTCGTGGGTCGGCAGGCCGGGGTAATGCACACGCGCGACGGCTGGGCATCTTTCAAGGTGTCGTGCGATGGCCATCGCCGTTTGCTGCTGCTGGGCGACGCGCGGGAAGAGCGTTCGGATGCCGCGAAGCGTCAGGTAGGCGTCGAAGGCCGATCCCGTCGTGCCGACGACGTTGGCCCAGGCGGCGAAGGTTTCCGCCTCCGATTTCTCGGCACAGACGAGCGCGCCGCCGACAACGTCGGAATGTCCGTTGAGATACTTGGTCGTCGAATGAATGACGTAATCGGCGCCGAGGGCCAGCGGCCTTTGCAGCGCGGGCGAGAGAAACGTGTTGTCCACCGCGACCCGCGCGCCCAGCCTCCGCGCGCGCTTGGCGATCGCGCGAATGTCGACGACGCGCATCAGCGGGTTGCTGGGTGTTTCGATGAAGATCATCGTGGGCGACGCCGCGAAGGCTTCCTCCATTTTCTCAGGGTCGCCCTGATCCACGAACATCACGTCGAAATGCTTCATGTCGCGACGTGCCGAGAGAAGACGATGCGTGCCGCCATAGCAGTCGTGCGGCGCCACAAGCAGGTCGAAGGAGCGGAGCTGGCTGAGTGCAAGGTCCACCGCAGCCATGCCGGACGATGTCACGACCGCACCCTGGCCTCCTTCCAAATCCGCAAGCGTCTCGGCCAGGAGAGATCGCGTCGGGTTGGACGTGCGGGAATAGTCGTGTGCGCCCGCTTGGTCGAACGCCGGGAATACATATGTGGTCGAGAGGTAGATCGGGGGTGCGACAGCACCGAAGCTCGTATCCGCGGCGATCCCCTTGCGTACTGCGATCGTTCGCGGGTCCTTCGATTTTGCCATAGGCTTCGATCCCCAAGTTCCGTGCGGGCGTCCGGGATTGGCGCCAAGCGACAGATCGATGCTATATCGTATCACGATACAAACAAGAGGCTTCGCGATACCCCTGCTTTCCCCTGTCTTGAGGATCTGCCGGGCCGCACGCGAGCTCTGAAACGGAGGCGTCGCCGCAATGAAAGTGCTGATCGTCGGTGCCGGAGGGGTCGGCGGCTATGTCGGGGCGCGGCTTCTCGCGGCGGGCGTGGATGTGACATTCGTCGTGAGAGAGGCACGGCAGGCGCAACTGGCCGCCGATGGGCTCGTCGTCGAGAGCCCGCTCGGGACCTTCTCGGGCGCCGTTGCCGCCGTTCGGACCCCGCCGGCGGCTCTTTCGCCCGATCTCGTGATCGTGGCCTGCAAAGCCCCTGCGTTGGAGGGCGCGTTCGATGTCGTCGCTGCGGGGCTCGGTCCCCAGACGCGAATCCTGCCGTTTCTCAATGGCGTGGCGCATTTCGATGCGTTGCGTCGGCGGTTTCCGGGTGTGCCGGTCCTGGGCGGCCTCGTGCATGGCGCGCTGACGCTGAGAGAGGACGGCGTGGTCGCGCATCTGACGCCGTTCTTTTCGACCATCGTCGGGGCGGAAACGGGCGGGTCCGATGCCGTTGCCGAGGATTTCGTCGCGCGCTTGAGTGGTGCTGGCGTCGATGCGCGTCTCAGTGCCGACATTCACCAGGACATGTGGAACAAGTTCGTGTTCCTGGCGACGTTCGCAGGCATCACGTGCCTCATGCGTGCGAGCATCGGCACGATCGTGTCGAGCGATGACGGCGAGGACATCGTCCTTCGGCTGTTGGACGAATGCCTCTCCGTTTCCCGTGCGGAGGGCTTCGCGCCCGATGAAGCGTCCATGGCGTCCTATCGGCGCGTGCTTACGGAGGTGGGTTCCACGTTCACGTCGTCGATGTTGCGCGACGTCCGGAACGGGCGGCGAACCGAAGCGGATCATATCATCGGCGACATGCTTGCGCGAGCCAGGCGTCAGGGTCTCGACACGCCGATCCTGAAGATTGCGCGGGCGCATCTCCAGTGCTTCGAGGAGACGCTCGCGCGTCCCGAGTAAACGAGCCTGTGATGCGCTCAGGCGCCCATGCCGTAATAGAAATAGATCGCAAAGCAGGTCGCGATGCCGACGATGATGTTCATCGGGATGCCGACCTTCATAAAATCCGAAAAGCGATAGTTGCCCGCGCCGTAGACCAGCGTGTTCGTCTGGTAGCCGATCGGCGTTGCGAAGCTCGCGCTTGCTCCGAACATCACCGCCACGACGAGAGGGCGCGGATCGATGCCCATTTGCGACGCGATGCCGAGGACGATCGGCGTCATGACGACTGCGACCGCGTTGTTGGTGATCAACTCGGTGAGCGTCGAGGTCAGCAGATAGACGACGATTAGCAGAGCCAGCGGCGAGAGGCCGGCGAGGAGGGGGCTGATGGCCGAGACGATGACGTCGATGGCGCCCGTGCGTTGCAGGCCGACGCCAATGATGAGCATCGAGAAGATCAGGACCAGAATGCCGCCGTCGATGGCGCCCCAGGCCTCGTCGCTGTCGATGCAGCGAAGTACCAGGATCGCGACCACGGCCAGCATCGCGAGCGTGGCGATGTCCATGACGTTGAACGCGGCAAGTGTCACGACGCCTGCAAGTGCCAGGAGCGCGATGGGCGCCTTTGCGCGCCGGAACGCGCGGCCGGCCGTGCGGGAGACGGAGACGAGGAAGCCCTGCTGGGACATTGCGTCGAGGCCGGAGGCCGGGCCTTCCAGCAGTAGCCGGTCGGCTGGCCGAAGCAGGGTGCTTTCAAGATTTCTGCCCGGGATGTGCTGATGGCGGTGGACGCCGAGCACCCGGACGCCGAAGCGGCTCCCGAGCGCCAGATCGGCGATGCGCCGGCCGATGGACGCCTTCTGCGGGGCGACGACGGCTTCCACGACAATGGGATCGGACGGCGTCGCGATGGAGCGGGCAAGCCCCACCCGAAGCGATTTTCTTTCGGCGAGGGTCAAAAGCTCCGAGCTCGTCGCGGCGACGATGAGACGGTCGCCTTTTTTGAGGGTGATCTCCTCCAGGTCCTCGCGAAGCACGTCGCCGCCCCTGTTCACGCCGATGAGGCGCAAGCCCGGGAGCTTGAGCGCCCCGATTTCCCCGATCGGCTCTTCCGTGAAGGCGCCGTCTGCCAGAACGGTGATCTCGGACAAGAACTCCACTTCGCCGTTTTCGAGGCCCGCGCTCTCGTCGCGGCGGTCGGGAAGAAGGAAGCGCCCGAAGACTCCGAGAAGGAGCAATCCCGACAGGACCGTGACGATGCCGACCGGCGTGATCTCGAAAATAGAGAAGGCTTCGAGCCCGTGCTCGCGCGCGACGCCATCGACGAGAAGATTGGTCGAGGTGCCGATCAGCGTGCACGTTCCCGCGAGGATCGTCACGTACGACACCGGAATGAGCAGGCGCGTCGATGCAATATCGAACTTGTTCGCGATGCGGATCGCTATGGGGATGAGGATCAGGACGAGCGGCGTGTTGTTGATGAAGCCGCCGATTGCCACGATCCCGATCATCAGGATGACGATGGCGACCGTCGGGTTGTCTCCGGAATAATCCAGGATAGCGCCGGCCACGCGTTCGAGCACGCCGGTGCGGACGAGGGCGCCTGTCAGAACGAACATCGCGGCGATGGTGAGGGGCGCCGGGTTCGAGAAGACGGCAAGCGCTTCTGCAGGCCGGACGAGGCCCAGGACGATGAAGGACGCGGCCCCGACGGAGGCCGTCACTTCCGGCGGGAATCGCTCGAACAGGAACGCCGCGAATGTCAGGAGGACGATGGCCAGCGCGATATAGGGCGCATAGCCCGCGATGATGCTTTCGATCATGTGGTTCCGGAGGAGCTGCCGCGCCGCGATCTATCGCACGGAGACCGGCGGGCGACAACACGGTAGCGCATGTTGGAGACGGCACTGGGGGCCTGGCTCGAATGTCTCCCTCCGGCGCCGTGCGCTCAGAGCTGCAGCGGCGAAGCGCGGCTGCAACGCGAAAATCGTCCGCGTTGCATTTCGCATTGTTGCGCTTTGGCACTAGCGCCGACTCATCCGAGCAGGTGTCATGCCGCCGTTGGCCGTAAGGAGCTCAGCGATGTCGAAGGGCAAGCACAGCTTCCTCGTGAT
>DAOMQQ010000182.1:0-5281 GCA_035445405.1 Hyphomicrobium sp. | reverse complement strand
CTCCTTCGGCGCGGAGGGCATCGGCCTTTGCCGCACGGAGCACATGTTCTTCGAAGGCGATCGCATCACGGCCATGCGCGAAATGATCGTCGCCCGCGATGAAGGCGGACGCCGACGCGCGCTCGACGGGTTCGCGCGGCGCGGGACGTGCGCCCGCGGGTGCGAACCGTTCGGCGATGGCCCGGCTCGAATTGTCGAAATCGGGGTCGAGCGCGTGGATCTCGGGCTCGGGCTCGTCGTCCGCGAAATCGTCCGGAATGTCGCGATCGAACTCGGAGAGGCCGTCGTCGAAAACAGGCCGGGCGGGGCGCGCACGGTTCGCGAATGCGGCGCCGGGCAGGACAGGCTCTCGCGTGTCGGATGCGGGACGGCTGGCGGTCTCGCCGCGGACGCTCGATGGACGTAGCGCGCCGAGTGCGGTGACGAGGCTTTTTGCGCGGGCGGGCGCGGTTGCCCAGACGGGTTCGCGCGGGGCGCTCCAGGCGGCGTTGCGTGTCGTGGCGCGGGCATCGTGCCGCGTGGCGGGCCAGCGAAGAAGCGAGGTTCCCGCGAAGCCGGCAGCTTGGGAGAGGGCTGCAAAGCCTGCGCCGCCGAGAAGAATGGCTGCGGCGGCCGAGGCGCTGCCGGTGCTGAAGAGACGGAGCACGCTCGACAGGGCATCGAAGACGACATCGCCCAGGATGCCGCCGAGGCCGTGCGTGATCGGCCACGACGCCGTGGTGGGCAGCGCGGAGACGGCGCCGGCGAGCGCGAGCACGGCGAGCGGATAGAACGTGAGCTTGGTCGAAAGGGCCGGGATGCGCTCCGAGAGCGTCATCTCGAAGGCCCAGATCATGAGCGGAAGCAGGGCGATGGCGGCTGCCAACCCGAGCGTCTGGAGCAACAGGTCGGCGATGATGGCGCCGGGTGCGCCGAGCGCGTTGCGGATGGGGCCGCCGGTGGCGTGGCTGAGGCTCGGATCGGTGACGGACCAGGAGACGAGGCTCGCCCAGATGGCCGCGAGCACCAGAAGCAGGATCACGCCCAGGCCACGGCCGAGCGTTCCGATGAGGCGCGCCTCAAGGGAAGCCGGAAGAAGGCGCTGGGGGTTGGAACCAGTCATGGACGGCATGGGCCGAACGTCTCTTACGCAGAAACATGGACGAAGCGTTCGAGCGCCTCCCTGATCGTCCCGGCATCGTGAACCAGAGCAACCCGCACGTACGTTTCGCCCGGATTGGTTCCACGAGAGCCGGCCTGAGCCAGGTAGGCACCAGGGATGACCTTGACTCCGAAACGTTTCCATAAGGTTAGGGCGAAATGAGTGCCGTTCCCAATTTGACTCGTCTCGAGCCAGAGGAAGAAGCCGCCGGGCGGGCGGCGGTAGCCGAAGCGGGTGCCGAGCACCGCGTCGGCCACGTCGTATTTCTCGACGTAAGCGCGCCGGTTGGCCACGACGTGGGCTTCGTCGGCCCAGACGGCGGCCGAGACATGCTGGACGGGTCCCGGCATCTGCGGGCCGATCAGGTTGCGGACCTCGAACAGGCGTCCGAGGAAATCGGCGTCGCCCGTCATGAAGCCCGAGCGCAGGCCGGGGAGGTTCGAGCGCTTGGAGAGCGAGTTGAAGACGACGAGGTTGCGGAACCTCTCGGGGGTCTTGGCTGCAACTTCGAGCGCGCCGGGCGGAGGCGTGCCGGAGTAGATCTCCGAATAGCACTCGTCGAAGAAGAGCATGATGTCGTGATCGCGCGCCAAGCGAAGGGCCTGGGCGATGTAGGTCAAGTCCGCCACGGCGCCTTGCGGGTTGGCGGGCGAGCAGAGGTAGATGGCGGCGGTGCGGGCGAGAAGGTCGCCGTCCGCTTCGAGGGCCGCGAGGTCGGGCAGGTGGCCGGTCTCTTCCGTCGCGTCGAGGAAGACGGGCTCGGCGCCGGTCGCGAGCGCGCCGCCAAGGTAGGCTTGGTAGTAGGGGTTGCACATCAGGACCGCGGGGCGGCGGCCTTTCAGATCCTTGCGGGCGACGGCTGGGAAGGCCGCATAGAACAGTCCCTCGCGCGAGCCGTTGCAGGGCAGGATCTCGCGGGCCGGGTCGACGACGCCTTCAAGGCCGTAGCGGCGGCCGATCCAGTCGGCGATGGCACGGCGGAGCTCGTCCGACCCCTTGATGGCCGGATACTTGGCGAGGAGCGCTTCGGCCTCGGCGAGCTTGGCGCCGACGAACGGGGGCATCGTCTCGCGCGGCTCGCCCAGCGTCAGGTCGATGGTGCGGTCGTTGCCGGGCGTGACGCCGTCGAGAAGCGTGCGCAGGCGGGAAAACGGCGACACGATCGTGCCGTCGGCAAGCGACGAGAAATTGAGAAGATCCGACATCGGGTCAAAGGTGTTCCGGAAGAAGCGGGGCCTGCGTCCGGGAGAGGACATAGCGTCCCCCGCGTGGGGCGTCGATGGGGCTATGTGGCGGGAAGACGCCGCGCGTCGTTACGGCTTGGCGGCGAGGCGGGCGGTCTCGAAGTTCAGCGTGTCCTTGAGGCCGATGACCTTGTCGAGGCCGCGGGCGGTGCGAAGATCGACCTCGTAGAGGTTGGCCCCCGTCACGTCCGCGCCCGTCAGGTCGGCGCCGGTGAAGTCGGCCTGGATCAGGTCGGCGCCTTTCAAGTTCGCGCCCCTGAGGTCCGCGTTCACGAAGCGGGCATACTTGAGGGACGTGTTCGCCAGCGTCGCGTCTTTCAGGATTGCACGCGTGAAGTTGGCGCTGACGAGGCTGGCGGGGGCATTCACCGAAGTCTCGCGCACCGCCGTGCGGCCGAGGATGGCGCCGGTCAGGTCCGCGCCGGTAAAGTCGGCGCGGTCGAGATAGCCGTCGGAGCGGAAGCGCACGAGCTTGGCGCCCGTGAACTTCGGGACCTCGCTCGACATGACTTCGAGGGTCGTAAAGATCGTCGGGCGGATGATGCGTGCGTCGGTCAGGTCGGCGTTGGAGAAGTCGGTTGCCGTGATGGTCGCGCGGTCGAGCTTCGCGCCGACGAGGGACGCGCCGGCCAGCGTCGCCCGGGAGAGGTCCGAGCCGTAAAGGTCCGAGCCGGTGAGGAGGGCTGCCTTGAAGTCGAGCTCCGCGAGGTCGAGACGCGTCATGTCCGTCTTCGCGAGATCGGGGCGCGTTTCGGGTGCAGCCTTGAAGATGCGCTCGAAGACGGCGCGCGCGGTGAGACGCGTGGTGGGGGCGGCCTGCTCCGCAGGCTCCGCTCCGAGATAGCTCGGAACGTCTTGTGCCGCGGCTCCAGCACAGAACGCGAGCCCGGCTGTCGCGAGGACAACGCGGAACCCGACCGACGGGAGATGGTCTCTACGGCGGTTTCCATGATGCATGAAGACTTGTCCCATGCTCGGCGGTACGCGGGCGCGCACCTTCCGGTTCTGTTTTGCCCGTTGTGTCTGGGGATTCAAGGGAAATATCCCAAAGCGTGCCGAGCTCAACGGCTGCCTGTCAAGCGCGCGGTGTCGACGTTGAGCGCGTCCTCGAGGCCGATGACCTTATCGAGGCCGCGGGCGGCGCGCAAATCCGCGCCATCCAGGTTGGCGCCGGTCAGGTCCGCTCCTGCGAGGTTGGCGCGCGTAAAGTCAGCGCCCAGAAGATGCGCGCCGCGAAGATTTGCGCCCGTAAGGTCGGCGTCGACGAAACGCGCATATTTCAAATGTGCGCTCGGAAACTTGGCCTCCTTCAGGATCGCGCCGGTGAAGTTCGCGCTGATGAGGCTCGTCGGCGAGAACAGCGTCTGCTCGTGCGCGTGGCCGCCGCCGAACACGGCGCCGGTGAGATCGGCCCCCGAGAAGTCTGTGCCGTCCAGCCAGCCGTCGGAGCGGAGGCGCACGAGGCGCGCGCCTATGAAGCGCAGCGTTTCCGCCTTCGTGGGGTCGAGGGTTGTGAAGATCGTCGGGCGCAGGATGTGCGCGTCGGTCAGGTCCGCACCCGTAAAGTCGGCCGAGGTGACCTTGGCGCGGTCGAGGCGGGCGCCCGCGAGGTTTGCGCCGGCAAGGTTCGCTCGCGAAAGATCGGCGCCGTAGAGATTGCTTCCCGAGAGGTTCGCTTGCTTGAAGTCGAGCTCGGCGAGATCGAGGTTTGCGAGGTCCAGCCCGCTGAGGTCAGGCGCCGTACCGGGATCCGCCTTGAACAGCCGCTCGATCACGTCACGTGCGGCGAGGGGGCCGGGCGCAGACGTCCGTGCCTCCGGCGCGGTGTAGCTCTTGACGTCGCCGCTCGTGGCGGTTTGTGCCGCTATCGCCGCAAGCGCGGCCGCCAGGGCCGAAGAGATCAGAACGCGCATGACGCTTTCCTTGCTTGCGGCCGTCTATGCCGCGGTCGCTCCGGATTTCAGAAGCTTATAGTTGATGGAATCGAGAAGGGCCTCGAAGCTCGCATCGATGATGTTGGGAGAGACGCCGACCGTCAGCCAGCGCTCGCCGGTCGTGTGGTCCATCGTTTCCACGAGGACGCGCGTGACGGCTTCCGTGCCACCCGTAAGGATGCGCACCTTGTAGTCGACCAGCTCGATGCTATCGATGTGTTTCTGGTAGCGGCCGAGGTCTTTTCTGAGCGCGCCGTCGAGGGCGTTGACGGGGCCGTTGCCTTCGGCGGCGGACCAGAGGGGGTCGGTTTCGCCGTTGATGAAAACCTTCACGGTGGCTTCCGAGACCGTCACCAGCTCGCCCAAGGCATTGTGGCGGCGCTCGACCATGACGCGGAAGCTGTCCACCGAGAAATAGCGCGGGACGTCCGCGAGGTAGCGGCGGGCGAGAAGCTCGAACGAGGCTTCGGCTGCTTCGTAGGCATAGCCTGCGCTCTCGCGCGCCTTCACCTCGTCGAGAAGGGCCTGGATGCGCGGATCGTCCTTGTCGGCGGCGAGGCCCAGGCGTTCGAGCGAGGCGGTCACGTTCGAGCGGCCGGCCTGCTTGGAGACGAGAAGGCGGCGCTGGTTGCCGACGGCCTCGGGCGGCACATGCTCGTAGGTTTCGGGCTCCTTCAGGATCGCGGAGGCATGGATGCCGGCCTTGGTGGCGAAGGCGGCCTCACCCACATAGGGCGCCTGGCGGCGGGGCGCTTCGTTCAGGAGATCGTCGAGAACGCGGCTTGCATGCGTGAGCGTGCGGAGCGCTTCGGGCGTGACGCCGGTTTCGAAACGCTCGGCGAAATCGCTCTTGAGCAGCAGGGTCGGGATCAGCGTCGTCATGTTGGCGTTGCCGCAGCGCTCGCCGAGGCCGTTCAGCGTGCCCTGGATCTGGCGCACGCCCTGGCGCACGGCGGCAAGCG
>DAOMQQ010000181.1:0-5330 GCA_035445405.1 Hyphomicrobium sp. | reverse complement strand
CGCGCTCGGCCTTGGTGCGGCCGAACTTGACGCGGTTTTCCGTTGCGCGCTGCTCCTTGGCGGCACGGTCGCGCATCTTGCGCGCTTTCCTGAGATTAACGATCTCGGCGGACATGTCGGCGCTTCCCGGATGTGACGCGGCCAGTATAGCGCGTTACTCGGGAGCGATCATCTTCTCCGGGCGCACGATGGCATCGAAGTCCTCGGCGGGAATGCCGTCCTTGACGGCTTCCTCGCGCAGAGTCGTGCCGTTTTTGTGCGCTGTCTTGGCAATCTTTGCGGCGCGGTCGTAGCCGTACTTCTCCTTGAGCGGCGTCACAAGCATGAGCGAGTTCGCGAGCCCCTTCGCAATGTTGTCGAGGCGCGGCTCGATGCCGACGACGCAGTTGTCGGTAAAGGAAACGGCCGCGTCGGCGAGCAGGCGTACAGACTGCAGGAAGTTGTAGGCCATCATCGGATTGAAGACGTTGAGCTCGAAGTGGCCCTGACTGCCGGCAAAGCCGATGGCGGCATTGTTGCCGTGAATGTGAGCGGCGGCCTGGGTCAACGCCTCGCACTGGGTCGGGTTCACCTTGCCCGGCATGATCGACGAGCCCGGCTCGTTCTCGGGCAACGCAAGCTCGCCCAATCCCGAGCGCGGGCCGGAGCCGAGGAAGCGGATGTCGTTCGCGATCTTGAAACAGCTCATGGCGACCGTCGCGATGGCGCCGTGCGTCATCACCATGGCATCGTGCGCGGCGAGCGCCTCGAATTTGTTCGGGGCCGAGGTGAACGGCAGCTTGGTGATGGCCGCGATCTGCTCAGCCACCTTCTCGGCAAAGCCTTTCGGGGACGCGAGGCCCGTTCCAACAGCCGTGCCGCCCTGCGCCAGCTCCATGAGGGCAGGAAGCGTCATCTCGATGCGCTTGATCCCGTTCTCGACCTGCTGCGCATAGCCGGAGAACTCCTGGCCCAATGTCAGCGGCGTCGCATCCTGCGTGTGCGTGCGGCCGATCTTGATGATGTCGGCCCATGCCTTGGCCTTGTCAGCCAGAGCGCCGTGCAGCTTCCGGAGCGCCGGGATGAGGCGGTGGGCCACCTCCTCGGCGCAGGCGATATGCATGGCCGTCGGGAACGTGTCGTTCGACGACTGGCTCATGTTGACGTGGTCGTTGGGGTGAACGGGCGTTTTGGAACCCATCGTGCCGCCCAGCATTTCGATGGCGCGGTTCGAGATCACCTCGTTCGCGTTCATGTTCGATTGCGTCCCGGAGCCCGTCTGCCAGACGACGAGCGGGAAATGGTCGTCGAGCTTGCCGTCGATCACTTCCTGGGCGGCCTTGACGATGACGTCGCCGAGCTTCGCGTCCAGCTTGCCAAGCGCCACGTTGGTTTCGGCCGCGGCCCGCTTCACGATGCCGAGGGCACGGATCACGGGCGCCGGCTGCTTTTCCCAGCCGATCTTGAAGTTGCCGAGACTTCGCTCCGCCTGAGCGCCCCAATACCTGTCGGCGGCGACCTCGATCTCTCCGAAGGTGTCGGATTCGATGCGAACCGCGGGCTTTGCGGCGGAGGTCTTGTCGGTCATGGCGGGCCCCAGGATTGAATTGCACTTGGTGGGCGTCGCCTTAGCACGGGGCGCGGCCGCGGACCAAGCGCGATGGGCCCGCGCAAGCGGCGCGACCTTGCCGCAGGCCATGCGCAACGTCCTAACACTTCGTTTCTTCTCTGAATATTTACGCGATCGTGCGTCTAATTGCGCAGAATTCGTACATGCATCCCGCGTCGCTTCAACTTGAGCTCAGATGTCAGGCTTCGTTAATCTCTTCGTATCCGACCGACACGAGCGCCTCGTGGGCTTCGCGCTTTGGCTTGCGGCGACGCTCGCGTTTCTAGCCGCCGCTCTCTGGTTCGCACGGGCCGAGTTCCACGCCTCGCTTCGCCGCGAGGCCGCCGCCGAGCTCGCGCACCTCGACACGCTTCACGGCCACGTCACGGCCGCCTTCAAGGAGCTGCAGTCCACCGTGACGGCCTCGCCTTGCAGCCGGCCTTTCCTGCAGCAGCTCCGCCGCGTCGCCTTCCTGCCGGACGGCCTCAACAAGTTCATGTATGCGCCAGGCGGCACGGTGATGTGCTCCACGAGCCTCTCCGACATCACGACCAGCCGTTCCCTCGGCGCTCCGGACTTCACGCTCCCCGACGAGATATCCGTGTGGGTCAAGAAGCGCCTCGACCAGGTTGGCTTGCCGGACATCATGGCGACCATCGTGTTGCAGGAGCCGTTCGCAATCGTCGTGCCGGCACAGGACCTCAAGGTGACCTCGCCGTCGTGGATGACAAAGGAGCTCGTTCTCAGAGCGACGGATGCGCGCGTCTGGCACCTCGACGGCGCGCGCGGCCTTTTCTCCGATCCTCATGCCGAGAGCGCGAGCGAGGGGCGTCCGAATGCGCCCCTGCCTCAGGTCGTCTGCGGCGACGGTCATCCCTATTGCGTGGCAGCCGGCGCGCGCTTCAGCGACGCCATGCTGAACTGGCGCATAGAGATCGCGCTCGCGTTCGGCCTCATCGCGTTCTACGCGATCTGGCCTGCCTCGGCTGTGCATCGCGCGCTCAACAGATATTGGTCGCTCGAAGCGCGCTTCCGCCGGAGCCTGAGCAAGGACTCCGTCGTCTGCGCCTACCAGCCGATCATGGACCTCAGAAGCGGCGAAATCTCCGGTTGCGAGGTTCTTGCGCGCTGGCGCGACGTGGACGGCTCGCTGGTCTATCCCGACAAGTTCATCGACATCGTCGCGCGCTCGGGAAACACGCTCGCGTTCACCAAGATGGTGGCCGAGCGCGCCTACGAGGAGCTGGCCAACACGCTTCCTCGCGCCAAGCAGCTTCAGATCAATTTCAACGTGTTTCCCCGCGATCTCGATAGCGAAAAACTCGCCGATGTTTTTGCTGCGTTTGCAGACGAGAGCGACCGCTTTCCTCTGGCGTTGGAAATCGTCGAGAGCGACGCGCTCGGCATCCAGCACGCGCAGCGCGAAATCGAGGCGCTGGCCGAGAAAGGCATCCGCACGTACATCGACGACTTCGGCAGCGGGTATTCGAGCATTCACCGCGTGGCCTCGCTCGCCATTCACGGCGTCAAGCTCGACCGCTCGTTCGCCATGGCGCCGAGCGAGAGCCTGATGGCCAAGATGCTGGTTCACGCGCTCGACATGATCGCATCCCTCGGGCGGGAGATCGTCGTGGAAGGCGTCGAAACGCAGGAGCGGCTCGACCTGCTCGTCAAGTCCGGGTGCGTCGGCAAGGTGCAGGGCTACCTCATCTCGCGCCCGCTCCCGATCGAAGACTTCGCGGCGTTTCTCAGGACCTACAGGTCCGACACGTTTCTCAAACCGGTGCCGCAGGCGGCTGCCTGATCGCAGCAGATCTCTCGGCATGGACGACCGAGAAGGGCCGCAAAAGCGGCCCTTCCGTCGTCGCAGCGTTGGCAGAAGCGAGGCGCGTCGCCCTTTCGAGCGTGATCATTTTCGATTGAATCGGGATCACGCTCTATCTCTTTGGTGAGACCGATGATTCACGCTTCAGGCTGATAGGGCCTGAAGCGATCATGGTCTAGCGGTAGCGGTGAACGCGCTGAACGAGAGCTGCATGACGGCGCTCCGCGCTGCGGATCTGCACCTTCTCGATGGTCGAGAGCCTGCCGTCGCGCCAGGCACGGCGCTTCAGGGCGGCGAGATTGGCGGCGCTACGTGCGATGGCGGCGCGCTGTGCCGGGCCTGCACCGCGGTGGTGCTTGATCTGCTTGCTGTAGCCGGGCTTGTAGCCGGGGCCACTGTAGCCCTTGCCCGGATGCGCCATCGCGGCACCCGAGGTCAGCATGATCGCAGCAGCGGCGGCGGTGAGAATGGTCGTCATCTTCATGAGCTTTACGTCTCCTCTTTGTTGGTTGCCCGGCCGCTCAGGGGAAGCGGTGTTTCTCGGGCCTGCAAAGGGAAGAACGCAGGCGACAATCGCTTTCCGTCCATAAAAAACGAAAAAATTTCAGTCACTTAGGGTTCATCTTCCTGAACCGCCGTTCATCCTGTTCTTAGCCATTCGTTAGGCTGAACGGCAGAGATCGGAACTTTCGCCAACGGCCGCATCTTATTGTCAGGCTTTCTCGTATCGGCTCCTGGCCGCCCGAAGCCGGCCAGCTTTTGGGAGACGTGTCATGACGACATCGCGCCCACGCATCGCCGCTTTCTTCGCCCTCACCGTTCTCGTCGCAGGCGGCGTCCTGGCCGCCCCGGGCGCGGGCGCGGCTCCGCTTCCCTCCGCGAGGCTGGCCGCAGGCGATGCGGCTGCCGCGTCCGCAGACAGCGTGCAGGAGGTGCGCCATCGCCGGTGGCGCCATCGCGGGTGGTATGGCGGCTATTACGGGTTCTATGCGCCGCCCGTCTACATCGTGCCGCGGTACTCCGCGTACGATTACGGCTATCCCGGCTATTACTATTACGCGCCGCGCCGCAGCTACTATTACGACGACTACGTCTATTTCGAGCGGCCCTACCGGCGGCATTCGCGCGCGTGGGTTCACGAGCGCTTCGAGCATCCGCTCGGGCGGCGATGACCCAGCGGAGCCCGCGGGCTACTTCTTGCGGAATTTATCGAGGCTGACGATCTCGGCGCCGGCCGGCTTTTCGTCCGTCTCGCCAGCGTCATCGCTGGCTGCGTTTTCGGACGCGGGTTTCTCCGCCTCGTCGGATGCAGCCTTGGAGCGCCGTCCGGCGGCGTTGGCGGTGCGCGAGATATTGGCCGGCAGGGGCGTCGGTTCGGCCGCCCCCTCGTCGCCATCGATCCCGGCCAGCGGCTTCTCGCCCGACGCATCGACGACCTGAGGCTTGCGGCGGGACGGCTTGCGCGTGCTGCCCGAACGCGCCGTGCCGGCCCGCGGCGTGAGGTTTTCGAAGGCGTCGGCTTCTTCCGAACGCGTCTCCGGATCCTCGAACTGAAGACCGAACCGCACGGATGGGTCGAAGAACACCTTGAGGGCCGAGAACGGCACGACGAGCCGCTCGGGAATGCCGTCGAAGGTGAGCTTGACCTCGAAGCGGTCCTCGCTGACGACGAGATCCCAGAACCGATGCTGAAGCACGATTGTCATCTCGCGCGGGTACTTCTCGCGCAAACGCTTCGACAGCGTCACGCCAGGGGCTTCGGTTTCGAAGGAAATGTAGAAATGGTGATCACCGATGAGGCCGGACTTGGCAACGCGGGCGAGCACCTTGCGGACAACCCCGCGCATCGCCTCCTGGGCCAGACCCTCATAGTCGATCGTCGACTCACCCGTCATGCCGTCTTGCTTCGTCCCCGAT
>DAOMQQ010000180.1:0-5541 GCA_035445405.1 Hyphomicrobium sp. | reverse complement strand
GAGCGAGGAGAGCGATGCGCGTCCTGGTGATCGAAGACGACCGCGAGACGGCGCAGTTCCTGCAGAAGTCGCTGAAGGAAAGCGGCCACTCCGCCGACACGGCCGGTGACGGGGAAACGGGCCTCTCGATGGCGCAGGGCGGCGCCTACGACATCCTGATCGTGGACCGGATGCTGCCGCGCCTCGACGGTCTCTCGGTCGTCAAGACGCTTCGCTCCGAGGGAAGCCGTACGCCGGTGCTCATTCTCTCCGCGCTTGGCGACGTCGACGACCGCGTGAAGGGCCTGCGCGCAGGCGGCGACGATTACCTGACGAAGCCCTATGCCTACACCGAGCTTCTGGCCCGCATCGAGGCGCTGGGGCGGCGCGCCGTTCCCGAGGAGCAGGAGACGCGCTATGCGGTCGGCGACCTTGTGCTCGACCGTCTTTCCCACCGCGTAACGCGGGCTGGCGAACAGATCCAGCTTCAGCCGCGGGAATACCGCCTGCTCGAATACCTCATGAAGAACGCGGGCCAGGTTGTGACGCGCACGATGCTGCTCGAAAACGTGTGGGACTATCACTTCGACCCGCAGACCAACGTCATCGACGTCCACGTCTCGCGGCTGCGCTCGAAGATCGACAAAGGGTTCGACAAGCCGCTGCTGCACACCGTGCGGGGTGCGGGGTACATGGTCCGTGACGGCAGTCTCTGAAGTGATCGTGCGCCTGATGAGCACGCAGGCGTTCCGCCTTGCGGCGATGAGCGCGGCCGGCTTCCTTCTGGTCTCGGCGCTGATCGTGGGCGTGCTGTTCTGGCAGACCAATATGGTGCTGACCGATCACGTCGTGGAAGAGCTGCGTGCGGAAGCGACCGAGCTGACGCGAACGCTCGCGGGCGCCGACGCGAGGACGGTGGCGGACACCGTCCGTCTGAGAAGCGGTGTCGGCGGCGCGGGGCTCTATCTGTTGTGGGACCCGGCGGGCGGAAAGATCGCCGGAAACGTCGCGGCCATCCCGCCCGAGCTTGCGGCCAATCCAACCGGTGGCGGCGTGTTTCGCTATCGGCCGAAGGACACGCCCGGCGTTTCCCGGCTCGGCGTCGGCATTCCGATCGCAACGGGATCGGGCCTTTCGCTCGTCATCGGCCGCGACGTCGAGGATCAGGTGGCCCTTGCGGACAGGATCAAGCGCACGTTCCTGTGGGGCTTCGGCGCACTCGCGCTCGCTGCGCTGATCGCCGGGCTCTGGATCGGCCGCTCGGTGCTCGGCCGCATCGAGGTGATCAACGCCACGACCAGCTCTATCATGGCCGGCGACCTTTCGCGGCGCATTCCCGTCAGCGGAAGCCGCGACGAGCTCGATACGCTCTCGGAGAGCCTCAACGCGATGCTCGATCGTATCGAGCAGCTGATGAGCGGCCTCAAGGAGGTCTCGGACAACATCGCGCACGACTTGAAAACGCCGCTCAACCGTCTGCGCAACAGCGCCGAGGCGGCCTTGCGGGACAATCGCGGCGCGGACGCATATCGCGAGGGGCTCGAATCCACGATCGAGAAGGCCGACGAGCTCATCAAGACGTTCAACGCGCTGCTTCTGATCGCGCGCCTCGAGGCGGGCGTAGTCGAGGAGAGTGCGGAGGCCTTCGATCTCGGCCGCCTTGTGTGCGACGTCGCCGAGCTTTACGAGCCCGTCGCAGAGGAAGCGGGCCTCGCGCTCGAGATCGAGGCCGGAGACGGAATGAGCATCCGCGCCAACCGGCAGCTCGTCGGGCAGGCCGTCGCCAACCTCGTCGACAATGCCATCAAGTATTCGGCCAGGTACGCGGCATGCGCGGCCGAGGAGCGGGCGCCCGATCCCGCGACGACCACGGCCGTGGCCGTGCGGGTGACCGACCGAGGAGACGCCGCGGAGATCTCCGTTGCCGACAGGGGCCCCGGCATCGCGGCGGAGGATCGCGACCGCGCGCTTCGTCGCTTCGTCCGCCTGGAAAAAAGCCGGACCCAGCCCGGCACGGGCCTCGGCCTCAGCCTCGTCGCGGCCGTCGCGCGGCTCCACAACGGCTCCGTGCGGCTCGAGGATAATGATCCGGGCCTCAGGGTTGTGGTAACGCTTCCCCTGGTCAAAAAACAACGCGCAGCGCCAGCTTAGCCGCGCCGCAAATCCAAGGGGGAAGAGATGCCGGGAGACCGAGCGGCCGAGGGCCCGCTGATCGCGCGCATCGATGCCGCGAGCCGCTTGCCGCAGGATCCGGCGGGCGGCGAAAGCCTCGCGCCTCTGCTCGCGGAGTGGGGGAAGAGCGAGGCGCGTGCCGGCCTCGTGGCCCTGCTGGAGCAACCGCCTGCACGTGCTCTGATTGCAGGCGTCGTTGCGGGCTCGCCGTATCTCAAAGGCGAGATCCTTCGCAACCCGGATCGTTTCGAGGCCATCCTGCGCGAAAGCCCGGAGGAGCGCTTCAAAGCGCTGACGCAGACGCTCGCCGCGCGTCTGTCCGAAATCGGGGAGATGACGGAGGCCATGACGGCGCTGCGCGTCTACAAGGCGGAAGTGGCGCTCATGACGGCGCTCGCGGACCTCGGCGGTGTCTGGGGCGTGATGCAGGTGACGCGCGTTCTCTCCGAAGCCGCCGACGCGGCCTTGAAAGGCGCTGTGCGCTTCCTCTTCCGCCTGGCCGCGGCCAAAGGCGACTGGCTCCCCGAGGATCCGTCGCAACCGGAGCAGGGATCCGGATACATCGTGCTTGCCGTCGGCAAGTATGGGGCGTTCGAGCTCAACTATTCGAGCGACATCGATCTCATCGTTTTCTACGAGCGCGCGCTGGCGCGTCTGAAACCCGGCCTCGAAGCGCCCACGTTCTTCGTGCGCCTCACGCGCGATCTCGTCCGCCTCATCGACGAGCGCACGGCCGCGGGCTACGTGTTCCGCACCGACCTGCGCCTCCGCCCCGACGCGGGCGCTACGCAGATCGCGCTCTCCACGGATGCGGCCGCGCAGTATTACGAAAGCTTCGGCCAGAACTGGGAGCGCGCCGCGCTCATCAAGGCGCGTGCGTGCGCAGGCGACATCGAGGCGGGCGAGGCATTCCTCGCCGAGCTTGCGCCCTTCATCTGGCGGCGGAACCTGGACTACGCGGCCATTGCCGACATCCACGCCATGAAACGGCAGATCCATGCGTTTCGCGGGTTCGGCGAAGGGATTGGCGTGGCGGGCCACAATATCAAGCTCGGCCCCGGCGGCATCCGCGAGATCGAGTTCTTCGTCCAGACACAGCAGCTCATCGCGGGCGGACGCCAGCGCAACCTGCGCACCCGGCGCACGCTCGATACGCTCGCCACCCTCGTTGCGCTGACCTGGATCGAAAAGCCCGTCGCGGACGAGATCATCGCCGCCTATCTCTATCTGCGCGAGATCGAGCATCGACTGCAGATGGTCGCCGACGAGCAGACCCACGTGGTGCCCGTCGATCCCGTGCGGCTCGAAGCGTTCGCGCGCTTTGCAGGATATGAAAATGGGGCCGCGTTCGCGCAAGCCCTGCGCGCCGTGCTCGTGCCGGTTCAGGGGCATTACGCGCGCTTGTTCGAAAGTGCGCCCGAGCTCACGGCGGCCGGCGCGAACCTCGTCTTCGCCGGCGAGACGGACGATCCGGACACGGTCGCAGCGTTGACGCGCATGGGCTACGCGCGCCCCTCCGATGCGCTCGCCATCGTGCGCGGCTGGCATCACGGACGCTACGGGGCGGTGCGCACCGCCCGCGCGCGGGAGCTCTTGACGGAGGTCCAGCCGCTCCTCGTGCAGGCGTTCGCCGAGACCGCCGACCCGGATCGCGCGATCGCCACCTTCGACCGCTTCCTCGCCGCGCTCCCGGCCGGGGTCCAGCTCTTTTCTCTGCTCAAGGCCAAGCCGCCCCTCATGCGTCTCCTCGCCGACATGATGGGCACGGCGCCCCGTCTTGCGCGCATCCTCTCTCGACGGCGTCGCCTGCTCGATGCGGTCATCGATCCGCGCACGTTCCGGGCGCTTCCCTCGGTGGCAGAGCTGGACGAGGCCATCGGCGCGGAGCTCGCCCATGCCATCGATCCGCAGGACGTGTTGGATCGGGCCCGCGTCCTCGGGAGCGAGCAGGCGTTCCTGATCGGCGTGAAGGTGCTTTCAGGCGCGATCAATGCAGGCGAGGCCGGCAACGCCTACGCGCTGCTCGCCGAGCGGTTGATCGCGGCGATGGTCGAGGACGTCGAAAAGGAGATGGTGCGCGTCCATGGCCGTGTGCCGGGCGGTGGTGCCGTCGTCGTGGCCATGGGCAAGCTCGGCGGCCGGGAGCTGAGCGCATCCTCCGACCTCGACCTCATCGTCGTCTACGATTTCGATCCCTCGGCCACGCAGTCGGACGGAGAAAAGCCGCTCGCGCCGAGCCAGTATTATGCCCGCTACACGCAGCGCCTCATCGCCCATCTCTCCGCGCCGACGGCCGAGGGAACGCTCTACGAGGTGGACATGCGGCTGAGGCCCTCGGGACAGAAAGGCCCCGTCGCCGCGCAGCTCTCGACATTCCGTGAGTATCAGGCCACCGAAGCCTGGACCTGGGAGCACCTGGCGCTGACGCGCGCCCGCGTCATCACCGGGCCGCCCGCGTTGCGCGACGCCGTCGAGGCCGCCATTCGCGATACACTGGTGCGCCCGCGCGACCGCGCCGTGATCGCCAAGGACGTGCAGGAGATGCGTGCGCGCATTGCCGCCGACAAGGGGACGGACAAGATCTGGGACCTCAAGCAGGTGCGCGGCGGTCTCGTCGATCTCGAATTCATCGCCCAGCATCTGCAACTCGTTCACGCGTCCGGGCATCCTGAGGTGCTCGACCAGAACACGCTCGCCGCTTACCGGAAGCTCGCGGAGGCAGGCGTCCTTTCGGGCGCGGATGCCGCGCGCCTGACCCAGGCCACGCGCCTGCTCCACAACCTCACGCAAGTTCTAAGGCTTTGTCTTGAAGAGCCTTTTGACCCCGCAACGGCACCGAGCGGCCTCAAGGCCCTGCTCGCGCGTGCGGGCGATGCGCCGGATTTCGCGACCCTCGAAGCGGAGCTGGGCGAAACCCTCGCCGGGGTGGCGGCAAGATTTTCCGAGCTGGTACAATAGCTCGCGACGGATTTTGAAGGGTCGGGCCGTTCCGCAGACATGAACATCTGCGGGAGCCCTAAAGCGTGACGCTGCCCAAGGGACGGATGAGAGTAGACGAGGCGATGGTGGGGTCGGGGCCAACCGGACCGAAGGGGTCGACGCCAGGGAGCCCGGGAGGCGACGTACGCCAGGGCCCGTGGCCCGACGCGGCGGAGGACCGTGCGCTGCTGGCGCGCGTCGGCCGCCAGGATCGGCAGGCATTCAGGATGCTGGTCGACCGCCATCTGGGCGCCATCGTCATCCTCGCGCGCCGCATGCTGAAGGACGAGGCGGAAGCCGAGGACATTGCCCAGGAAGCGCTGCTGAGGCTCTGGCGCGCGGGTGAAACTTTGGATCTGGGGCCCTATGGCCTCCGGCCCTGGCTGAGGCGGGTGACCTCGAACCTTTGCC
>DAOMQQ010000179.1:0-5554 GCA_035445405.1 Hyphomicrobium sp. | reverse complement strand
GGAGGAGGAGACGTTCTTCTTCCGGCTGTCGGCCTACGAGGAGCGTCTGCTCAAGCACTACGAGGCGAACCCGGATTTCATTCTTCCGGTGGAGCGGAAGAACGAGGTCGTGAGCTTCGTGAAAAGCGGGCTCGAGGACCTTTCGATCTCGCGCTCGACGCTCGATTGGGGCATCCCGGTTCCGGATGCGGCGGGGCACGTGATGTACGTGTGGGTGGATGCGCTCACCAACTACATCACGGCGACGGGCCTCCTGAACACGCCCAAGGGCGAACGCGCCGGCTACTGGCCGGCCGACGTGCACGTCATCGGCAAGGACATCGTGCGCTTTCACGCGGTCTACTGGCCCGCCTTCCTGATGTCGGCGGGGATCGAGCTGCCCAAGCGGATCTTCTCGCATGGGTTCGTGCTCAGCAAAGGGGAGAAGATCTCGAAATCGGTCGGCAACGTCGTCGATCCCTTCGACCTGGTCCGCGCCTACGGACGCGATCAATTGCGCTATTTCCTGCTGCGCGAAGTGATGTTCGGCCAGGACGGAAACTATTCGCCGGAAGCGATCGCGAACCGCATCAACGCGGATCTCGCCAACAACCTCGGTAACCTCGCGCAGCGCTCGCTGTCGATGATCTTCAAGAACTGCGACGGCAAGATCCCGGAGCCGGGCGACTTCACGGCCGAGGACCAGGCGCTGCTTACTGCTGCGGACGCGCTTTACGGCCTTGCGCGCGAGGCGATGGATCGGCAGGCGATCACGCCGTACCTCAACGCGGTGTGGGCGGTGATCGCCGAGGCCAACGGCTATTTCGCAGCCCAGGAGCCGTGGGCGAAGAAGAAGACCGATCCGGCGCGCATGGGCACGATCCTCTACGTGACGGCGGAGCTCGTGCGCCAATTCGGCATTCTCGCGCAGCCGGCCATGCCGGATCTGTCGGCGAAGCTCCTGGATCTGCTCGCGCTCGACGAGGCGGATCGCGTGTTCGCAAAGCTCGGCGCCGCCGGGCGGCTCGCGCCGGGCACGGCGATCCCCGAACCCAAAGGCGTGTTCCCGCGCTATGTCGATCCGGAGGAGGCGGCGAAGGCCGAGGCCCAGCCGAACCAGAAGCCGCAGAAGGGCGGCAAGGCTCCGAAGTCCGAGACGTAACGCACATGCTCGTCGATCATCATTGCCATCTCGATTTTCCCGACTTCGCGCCGGATCTCGACGGCGTCGTGGCGCGCGCCAAGGCGGCAGGCGTCGGCACGATGGTGACGATCTCGACGCGCATCCGGACATTCGACCGGGTGCTGGCGGTGGCCGAGCGGTTCGACGACGTTTACTGCTCGGTCGGCACGCATCCTCACAACGCGCATGAAGAGCTCGACATTCCGACGGCCGAGATCGTGCGGCTTTCGCAGCACCCGAAGGTGGTGGCGATCGGGGAAGCCGGGCTCGACTATCATTATCAACACTCGACGCCGGACGCTCAGGCCGAGGGCTTCCGCAACCACATTGCCGCCGCGCGCGAGACCGGGCTGCCGCTCGAGATCCATAGCCGTGAGGCGGACGCGGACATGCTGGCGATCCTGAAGGACGAGCATGCGAAGGGCGCGTTTCCGGCCGTGCTGCACTGCTATACGGGCGGGCATGAGCTTGCGCTCGGCGCGGTGGACCTCGGGCTCTATGTCTCGTTCTCGGGCGTGATCAGCTTCAAGAAGACGGAAGCGCTCGCCGACCTTGCGCGCAAGCTCCCGCTCGACCGGCTGCTGGTGGAGACGGACGCGCCTTATCTCGCGCCGGTGCCGTATCGCGGCAAGACGAACGAGCCTGCGTACGTCGTGCATACGGCAGCCGCACTCGCGCGCATTCGCGGCCTGTCGGAAGCGGAGATCGCGGACGCGACAACAGGCAACTTCTTCCGCCTCTATACGAAGGCGCGCCGGCCCGTCGGCGCCGAGAGCACGAGCGCATGAGCTACCGCTTCACGATCCTGGGCTGCGGGTCCTCGGGCGGCGTGCCGCGGATTGGGTCCATGTGGGGCAAGTGCGATCCCACCAATCCGAAAAACCGGCGGACGCGCTGCGCACTGCTGGTCGAAAAGCGCGGGCCGAAGGGCACGACGAGTGTGCTCATCGATACGCCGCCGGACATCCGCGAGCAGCTTCTCTCGGTGCGGGCAGAAGCCATCGACGCTGTGCTATTCACGCACGATCACGCGGATCACACGCACGGGATCGACGACCTGCGCATGGTGGCCTACGCGATGAAGCGGCGCGTCGCGTGCCATGCGGATGCAGTGACGGCCGAGAGCCTCGTGCGCCGATTCAGCTATTGTTTCGAGACGCCGAACAGCTCGACCTATCCGCCGATCCTGACGATGGACACGCTCGAACATGGAGCGCCGGTTCGTATCGAGGGGGCGGGCGGCGCGATCGAAGCGCTGCCCATCCGCCAGTTCCACGGCGACATCGATACGCTCGCGTTCCGCTTCGGCGGCGTGGCCTACTCGCCGGATGTCTCCGCGCTGCCGCTCGAATCCGAGCCGCTGCTGTCGGACCTCGATCTCTGGATCGTGGACGCGCTGCGCTACACGCCGCATCCGAGCCACTTCTCCGTCAACCAGGCGCTGTCGCACATCGAGCGCCTGCGGGCGAAGCGGGCGATCCTCACGCATATGACGGGCGATCTCGATTACGCGGCGCTCACGCGCGAGCTGCCCGAGACGGTCGCGCCAGCCTACGACGGCATGGTGATCGAGGTTTGATCCGAGCCGGCGTTTATCTCTCCACTGTCATCCCGGCCAAGTGGAGCGCAGCGGAACGCAGAGCCGGGACCCAGGAAAAGCTTCTATCGCGAAATATTGCGTCTTCGACGCGCCTTGCGCTGGGTCCCGGATAAGGCTTCGGCTTCGCCTTTCCGGGATGACAGGAGCGGTCAGGTACTTTCACGCTCGGCACGTTTGGGCTGACGTTTCGTCTCCGGCTGGTAGCGGACGAGGCTACCGTTTTCTTTCATATCCGGGAGCAGGAGCGGAAGCGCGAAGCTTGCGACATCGGCCGGATCGGTGAGCAGGTCCGTGTTCTCGCCGGGGAACGCCTTGACGCGAAGCCCGGTGCGCATCGGGCCGGGATCGAGCAGGCTGACGCGCACGGGCGTGTTGGCGCATTCGGCGGCGTAGGTGCGGGCGAGCGCTTCGAGGCCCGCCTTCGACACCGCGTAAGCTCCCCAATAGGCGAGCTCCCCCTTGGCCTCTTCCGACGTTACGAATAGCACGCGGGCCGCGTCCGAGCGTTTCAGCACGGGATCGAGGGTGCGGATCAGGCGCCAGTTGGCCGACAGATTGATGTCGATGACGGCGTCCCAGGCGTCGGCGGTGACGTGAGGAAGCGGCGAGAGCGAGCCCAGAATGCCGCCCGCCGCGACGAGGATGTCGAGCTTGCCCCAGCGCTGATAGATGAGGGGGCCGAGCTGGTCGAGCTTCTCCTGCGCCCTCAGGTCCAGCCTCACAATCGTCGCTGCGCCGCCCGCGGCACGGATCTCGTCGTCGAGATCCTCGAGCGCACCCGTCGAGCGGGCGGCGATGATGACGTGGGCGCCCTCCCTCGCGAGCGCGAGCGCGATGGCCCGGCCAAGACCGCGCGAGGCGCCGGTGACGAGGGCGATCCGATCCTTGAAACGCTGGTGCTGGCGCTGAGGCATGACGACCTGACGATTAGAAACTCGATCGAGCGGACACTGAGAGCCGTTCCGCGAAGCGAGTGTAGCCGCTCCGCCGGGCGAAAGAGAAGGGCGCGATTGGAGGGCGCTTGCCTAAAGGCAAACGGACGGCTCTAAGGGTTTCCGGCGGCGCGGGCTTTCGGTTTACCCTACCTCGGCCAACAGGGAGAGCTGGCGTGCACCGGCCTGCCCATTCTGATCGGTGAGATCGGTCGGGTATTCGCCGGTGAAGCAGTGGTCGGTGAATTGCGGCGCGTGGGCGTCGCGGCCGTCGTAGCCCACCGCGCGATAGATGCCGTCCACCGAGAGGAATGCGAGGCTGTCGGCACCCATGAAGGCGCGCATGCCCTCGATGTCGTAGTTGGCGGCGAGAAGCGAGGACTTGCTCGGGGTGTCGATGCCGTAATAGTCGGAGTGCGTGATCGGCGGCGACGAGATGCGCATGTGCACCTCGCGTGCGCCCGCCTCGTACATGAGCTGCACGATCTTTTTCGACGTGGTGCCGCGCACGACGCTGTCGTCGATCAGGACGATGCGCTTGCCGCGGATCACGCCGGCGTTGGCAGAGTGCTTGAGCTTGACGCCGAGCGCGCGGATCTGCTGCTCGGGCTCGATGAAGGTGCGCCCCACGTAGTGGTTGCGGATGATGCCGAGCTCAAAGGGGAGGCACGATTCGCGCGCATAGCCGATGGCGGCGGGCACGCCGGAATCGGGGATCGGCACGATCACGTCGACGTCGGCGGGCGCCTCGCGGGCGAGCTCCACGCCCATGTGCTGGCGGATGTCGTAGACCGAGCGGCCGCCGATGATGCTGTCGGGGCGGGCGAAGTAGATATATTCGAAGATGCAGGGGCGCGCCGGCCGGGGCGGATAGGGCCGGTGGCTTTCGAGGCCCGCTTCGGTGATGACGACGACTTCGCCGTTCTCGACCTCACGCACATACTCCGCGCCGACGATGTCGAGCGCGCAGGTTTCGGAGGCCAGCACCCAGGCCTCGCCCAGCTTGCCGATGACGAGCGGACGGATGCCGACGGGATCGCGCGCGCCGATCAGCATGTCGTTGGTGAGAGAGACGAGGGACCAAGCGCCTTCGATCTGGCGGGTGGCTTCGACGAAGCGCTCGACCATGCCGCGGCGCTTGGAGCGCGAGAGCAGGTGGAGGATGACCTCGGTATCGGAGGTCGAGGGGAAGATCGCACCCGAGCTGATGAGTTCGCGGCGCAGCGTCAGCGCGTTCGTCAGGTTGCCGTTGTGGGCGACGGCGATGCCGCCCGTGTCGATGTCGGCATAGAGCGGCTGGACGTTCTTGAGAGCGGGCTCGCCGGTCGTGGAGTAGCGGTTGTGGCCGACCGCCATGGAGCCCTGCAGGCGGTGAATGACGTTGGCTTTGTTGAAGTTGTCGCCGACGAGGCCCAAGTGGCGCTCGGCGTGGAACTGCTTGCCGTCGTAGCTGACGATGCCTGCGGCCTCCTGGCCGCGATGCTGGAGGGCGTGCAGGCCGAGAGCGGTAATGGCCGCGGCGTCGGGATGCCCAAAAACACCGAAGACCCCGCATTCCTCACGGAGTCTGTCGTCACCCATCCGGCTGAGGCCGAAATCAGGAAAGGGATCGCACTCGCCGCTCTTGGCGCGATCATGCGTCATGGCTGCCTCCCGCTCAAAGCATCCGCCGCAAAACGTCATAGAGACCCATGATTCACGCTTCGGACTGATAGGGTCCGAAGCGATCATGGTCTAGCCGAACAGCGCCGCCGGAACGCTCTCCGCCATTCGAGAACCCGGCCGCTGGATGGCCGGAATATATGATAATCGCGCGACCGTTAAAGAGCTTTGTTCAGGATGTCGCGGACTTGTCGCACC
>DAOMQQ010000178.1:0-5559 GCA_035445405.1 Hyphomicrobium sp. | reverse complement strand
GAAATGAATTTCTCGACCTTCGCGGGATCTTTGAAGTCGGCGAAATCGAGCCGGCTTGCGATGAGCTTCGCTTGCGTGTCGACCTCAGCCTGCGCGATGGCATCGGGAAGTCCGAGCGCCGTCATCACCACCTCGAGCAGAGCCTTGTCGGCGAGAATGGAGTAGGCGGACGTAATGCTCGATGCTTTCCGCTCGAAATAGAGAGCCAGCCGCACACCGGGGTTCTGCGAGCCGGCGCTCTGCTCCATTGTCTGCCGAACGTAGAGATCCTGCGTCTCTCGCACGGCATTCAAATCCTGAGCGAGGCCGAGCACCACCCGCTTTGCCGTTCCATCCGCCTGGAAGTTGAACGCGGCCGCCATCGCGCGGAATCGCGTGTTCGGCTTGAGATTGACGAAGCTCGCCGGGTCGTCGATGTCGCTCGTCAAAATCTGCTTCAGCACTTGCGGCGAGAGCTGCTCGCGCTCCATCCCGAACGCGCGCGTGATATACGCGACGAGGCGCGGATCGGCGAGCAACTGGTCCACCGTCTCGATGGTTTCGATCGTCTCGCTGTAATACTTGCTTTCCGCTTCACCCGCGTCTTTCTGATGCTGGAATTCGCCGACCGTTGCCGTGTACAGGGCAACCGTCTCGCTCACGGACGAGTTGAACTGGGCGCGCAGCGGCCCCTGCGGCTTGCCGTCGAGGCCGAAATTGAACGCCTCCGCCAGCGCGCTATAGCGGGAATCCCGCAACTGGTTGGCATAGCTGAAGGGATCGGTGGCGTCGCTCAGCAGAACCTGCCGGATCTTCGAGGGAGGCTCTTGCGCGGCGTCGAGCCCGAAGGCGCGCATGATGTAGGTATAGACGCGCTGGTCCCTCATGACGTCGTCGACCGACGTCATGAGCTCGATCATGAACCGATAGTCGCTGGTATGCAGATCTTCGCTTGCTCGCGCCTTGTTCTCGTAATTGGCAAAGTACCCGTCGACGAGGAGGTCCCGCTGCTCCAGCGTCTGCATCGGCACGCCGGGATCGAGCTCTCCGCTCGTGTTGAAGTTGAACAGCGACGCGAGAAGGCGGTAGGCATCCGAGGAATTCGCAAAGCTGTCGGGATCGGCCAGGTCGCTGGTCAGCGCATCCCGAACCATCGCATCCGAAATGTAGATCGGATCGAGGCCGACTGCGACGAGCGCATAGTCGCGCAAGATCGGCTTCGCGAGAAAATCGTCGACGGTCGTGATCGATCCCGCGAGCGTGTCGAATACGGTCGTTCTAAACGCCGCCGCAGCCGGCGACGCACTGGCCCCGGTCTCCTCGTAGTAGAGCTCGACGGTCCGTGCGAGCTGTTCCAGCGTCTGCGCCCCGCCCGCCGCCACGCTGCCGTCGGCCTCGAACGAGAACGCCGCCGCGAGCCGCTGATAGCGTACATCGTCTATTTGATTGGCGACGCTATTGGGATCGCTGAGATCGCTCGTGAGCACGGCCTTGATGAAGGGCTCCGATGCAATCTTCGCATCGATATCGAACGCCGTCAGCGCATAGGCAAAGAGCCTGGGATCGTTCACGAGCTGATCGACCGAGGTCAGCGTGGCAACCCACCCCGCGTAGTACTCCGTCTCCGCCATCGACGCGTTGCCCTTGCGCAGCCGCTGCTCGGAGTAAAGGCCGACCGTGGCTTCCAGGTCTCCGCTGTCCTGAACGATAGTGACGCCCTCCGCCACGCGGCCATCGGGCGTGAAATTGAAGGCGCGTGCAAACGCCTCGTAGCGCGGATCGACCATCTTGCGCACGAAGCTGTTGGCGTCGGTCAAATCGCTTTCGAGCACCTTCCGCATGAAGGCTTTGGCGTAGGTCATGTCCTCGAGACCATGCGCCTTCATCGCGTACGCATAGAGGCGCTGATCCTTGAGGAAGTCGTCGATGGAGGTGACTTTACCGATGTTCGCGCGATAGTAGTCCTGCTCGCGCGCGACCATAGGGTCAGCAAGCGTCCGCTGAACGGACTTGCTGAAGTCCGCCATGTAGAACCGGTAGGAAAGAAAGGTCGAAATCATCGCCGGCATTCCGAAGCGTCGGTCCAAGACCTCGCCGGCACCCCACGGATTTCGTCAGGGCGAAACAGCCGAAGGGACCTACGCGGCAAGCCACGGAGGCCGCGAATCATGCCGGCGGCTGACCCTAGGGTGCCGCCGCGAGCTTATGCGAGCCTGCCGTAAGCTCTCGCTGAGCCCCAGGCCATCGTCGGAAGATGCGTTGAAAGCGCCGGCAGGGTAGAAAGACGAGAGGCGGCTCGACAATCGCCGCCCGCCCGCGTCCTTTACTTTCGAGCTTCGGCAAAATGCCCGTTCGCTGCGGGTGCGGCGTCGACAGCGCCCACGATCAAACCGAGGTTCTGAACGAACTCGTCCACTCGCTTGCCCTTGAGCGCGGACAGGAGCTTGCCCTCGATGCGCTGGATGATCGGCGAAACGGCACGGAATAGCTGGGCCCCTTCTTCCGTGATCCTCACTTCGTAGGCACGCGCATCGTCCTTATCGCGCTTGCGCTGGACAATGCCCTTTTTGAGCATTCTGCGCACGATGTCCGCCATCGTCGACCGATCGATACCCGTGGCTTCCACGAGCTGGCTCTGGCTCATGCCGTCTGCGGTCGCGAGAGTGGCGAGAACCGCATATTGACGAGCGGTGAGATCGTGCTCGGCCATCTCCGCCTGATAAATCTCGGTCACCGCCTGAACGGCACGGTGAAGCATATGAAGGGGAGAGGTCCCCAATTCCGAGTTTACCGTCTTTCGCGTCATAGCTGCCCCTCAGATTCATTACCCGCAAGAGTAGTCCTGCGCGTCACCCAGGGCTGCCAGGTGACTGAAAACCCGGAAAACTCCGTCGACTCATCAGCCCAGAAACTGTACTAACGGCCGTGCAGGGCGCGCGCTTGCACGACGCGGCACGATCTGTTGACCGAATGGGAAATCGAGCGGAAGGCGGCATCTTCGGTGATCTACTCGACAGCAGGCGTGCACCCTCGGGAGCGATTGAGCTATTGGCGAGAGGTCGCGACACGAGGCTACGTCGAGCATGACGTCCAGCTCATGGACGGGCCGTCTTTCAGCGGGCAGATCGAGATTGCAAGCCTTCCTGGCTTGGTCCTGGCAAACTACGAGGCGGACGCAGCCACAGTGCGCCGCTCGGAGAAATATGCCGCCCGCACCGACTGCGACGATCTCTTACTCGGCCTTCATCTCGGCGGAGAGGTCGCGATCTCTCAGGACGGCCGCGACAGCGTCATCAACACCCGCAACTTCTATCTCCTCGACCCCGTCCGCGAGTTCGAAATCTCGCTGAGAGGGCGCAACAAAAATCTCGTCGTCAAGATTCCCCGCGCCAAGATCGAAGCGCGCCTCGGCCAGATCGGCGATTTGACGGCGTGCGCCATCGCGCCGGGCAATGCCGCGGCCGCGCTCGCCATGGGCTTCGTGGAGATGTTGCCGCACCAGTCGAAAACGCTCGATCCCATCGCGGGGCTCACCGTCGCGGAGCAGGCGCTCGACCTCATCGCGCTCGCCTTCTCCACACATCAGCGGATGGAAGGCGCCTCGCTGTCCTCTCCGCGGGCCGTCGCGTTGCTGCGTCTCAAGGCAACCATCGAGCGGCTCCTGATCGAGCCGGGTGTAAAGCCGGAAAGAATCGCCGCCGAAGCGGGCATTTCCGTCCGCTATGCGAACACGCTCCTCGCAGAGGAGGGCTCGTCTATCGAGCGCTACATCACAGAGCGCCGCCTGCAGCGCTGCCGCCGCGCGCTCGCCAATCCCCAGCAGGACCACCGCAGCATCAGCGAGATTGCATTCAAGTGGGGATTTTCCGACCTCTCCCACTTCAGCCGCCGCTTCAAGGCGCGCTTCGGCATGTCTCCGAGCGACTATCGGCGAGAAGCCGTTCTGTCGAAAGACGGTCTCGCATCTCTCCGCCGCTAGGCAACGCGTCGCACATCGTCCGGTCCAGGTGACAAGCCCCGTCCGGCATGCTTAGTGCGTCCTGCCGAAGGCAGGCACAAAAGAGACCTGCCGAAGGCAGGCATAGAAAAGACCGGCCGAAGGCAGGCACAAAAGAGACCAGCCGGAGGCAGGCACAGGAAAGACGCGCCGAAGGCAGCCGGAGAAAAGCCCTGCCGGCCACACGCCGCAAAAGAGATGCGCACGAGATATCGTGCGCGGCAAAGAGATCAGCAAAGACCCACGCATGTCGAAAAGGATCGCCGGCCCCGAAATCGAGCGCCTCGTCCAGCTTCTCGCACGCCTGCCGGGCCTCGGTCCGCGCTCAGCGCGCAAGGCCGCCCTTGCGCTGCTGAAGCGCCGCGAGGAGTTGCTCGTTCCGCTCTCCGGCGCACTCGCCGCCGCCGTCGAGACCATCGTCAC
The DNA here is from genome assembly GCA_035445405.1 of Hyphomicrobium sp. GTDB lineage: Bacteria > Pseudomonadota > Alphaproteobacteria > Rhizobiales > Hyphomicrobiaceae > Hyphomicrobium_C. Next base: position 1,160 of record DAOMQQ010000178.1, on the reverse strand, counting down.
CTGTCCTGTCTGCGGCAGCCTCGACACCGTCGCCCCGTGCACCGTCTGCAGGGACGAGCGCCGCGATCGCTCGGTCATCGTCGTCGTGGAAGAGATGGGCGATCTCTGGGCGCTCGAACGGGCGGCAGTGATCAACGCAACCTATCATGTGCTCGGCGGCCACCTGTCGCCGCTCGACGGAATAGGCCCCGATCGCCTCAACATCGCCAGGCTGATCGAACGGGCCGGATCGGATGACGTGAAGGAAGTGATCCTGGCGCTGAATGCCACCGTGGAAGGACAGTCCACCGCCCACTACCTGATGGAACAACTGGCACCGACCGGGGTTGCCGTATCCCGACTCGCGCAGGGCGTCCCGATCGGAGGCGAGCTCGACTATCTGGACGAGGGCACGCTCGCCGCCGCAATAAAGGCACGCAAGCGAATCTAGATCATGATCACGAGAGGCCAGGCCCGATCGGCCTCGAGTGCGAACATCGGCCCCAAAACAGAGAGCGTGATCCCTATTCAATCCAAATGATCACGTTTGAGCGTGCGATCCCGCCAGCCTCGAAAGTCTCCCCCAACACGTCCGACGAGGACAGCCGAATGGAAGCCCGACCCGCCGCATCATCGCGCGCCGATGCGCCGCCGAAGTTCGTCACCGGCTCGCTGCTCCGCCATATCCTGGTGATGAGCGGGGCCGGCGGTGTCGGCCTCGGCGCCATCTTTCTAAGCGACCTCGCCAACATCGTCTTCCTATCCTGGCTCGACGATCAGGCGGTGCTAGCTGCCGTCGGTTACGCAAGCTCGATCCTCTTCTTCACCACGTCGATCGGTATCGGCCTCGCCATCGCAGCGACCTCTCTCGTCTCGCGCGCGCTTGGCGCCGGCAGGAGATTACGAGCATGTCGCTTATCCGTAAATGCACATCTCGCAACATTCGTCGCAGCCGCGCTCGTAGCCGCCGCCATTTATGTCGCCATCCCTTGGTTGCTGTCCGTGCTCGGCGCGACAGGACACGCGCATCACCTTGCAACGCGCTATCTGCAAATCCTGATGCCGTCGCTGCCCGCACTCACGGTGGCCATGACGTCGGCTGCCGTGCTGCGCTCCGCGGGCGACGCGCGCCGCGCCATGAACGTCACGCTCTTCGGCGCCATCGTGAACACCATCCTCGA
>DAOMQQ010000177.1:0-5583 GCA_035445405.1 Hyphomicrobium sp. | reverse complement strand
CGAATGTGGTCCACGATGGCCTTCACGCGCGGACGAACCACATCGGCAAGCTCGGCTCGCGTCATCTGATGCATCACGGCGTCTTCCTCTCCGGCAGCCGGATACCAGAAGACGTCGCGCTCATCCGAGGGCGCGCCGATCACTGTGCCATAAAGCGCTTTGATTCGCTCGGCTTCGGCAAGGGGCGTATGCAACGAGCGGGCGATATCGAAGGTCATCTGCGCGCCGCCGAGGGGGGCCGCGCCCGCGTGCACGAAGCGATCCTCGGCGAACATGGCAAAGCTCGTGGCTCCGGCGCCGATGTCGATGGCCGTAACGCCGAGACGGCGCTCGTCCTCGCTGGTGACGGCAAGCGCGCTTGCATACGGCGCCGCGACGAGGCTCGCCACCTCGAGATAGCAGCGCCCCACCACCATCAGCAGGTTGCGCAGGGGCGCTTCGTCGGCCGTGACCGCATGGAGGTCGATCGCGATCTCGCGGGCGGCCAGACCGCGCGGATCGCGCGCGCCCGGAACGCCGTCGATGCGCAGCGCGACTTCGTTCATGTCGACGAGGGAGCGGCCGCCCTGCTCGGCGAACGTGCGGCCGGCATCGAGCATCCGCGCGAGATCGCCCTCGCGCACGACGCCGCCCGCGATTTCGGCGCGGGCCGCGAAATTGTGAGACTTCAACCGCCCGCACGACACCGCCAGATGAACCTCGGTGAGCTCCACTCCGGCCATGCGCTCAGCTTGGGCGACGGCGGCGCGCACGGCCTGCTCAGCCCGGTCGAGATCGATGACGACGCCGCCCTTGATGCCTTCGGCGCGTTGATGGCCGACGCCCAGGATGCGCATGCGCGGCGGCACGGCAACGCCCTCGCTCTCGCCCGCTTCAACCGACGCGATCAGGCAAGCCACCTTGCTGGTGCCGATGTCGAGCACGCCTTTGACGTGCTTCGGCGCTGTGCTGCCCCATCTGCGTTCGCGGCTCATCTCGTCTCTTCCCTCCGCCTCAAGAGCCGGCGCCGGGCGCCGCGCCGGGCCCGGTTCCGCTGCCGTTTTCATCATTGCGGACCGCGACACGTCCCGGCCCGCGGAAATCGAGCGCATTGCCGCCGGCGGTGACGAGCGCGAGAAGATCGGCATCCCGCGACACCATCTCGAGTGCGCCCACCTCGTTGTCGGCCGGCAGCACCAAGGTCGAACCGTTGGTGAGGCGCAGTGTCCAGCGGCGCTCGGAGACGCGCTCGGCTTCGGCCAAGCGGCTCGCGATTGCGGGATAGCGGGCCACGGTTTCCATCAGGCCCGCCGCTTCGCTCGCCGCGCCTTCGCCTGCAAACCGCGGAAGGTCCGGCAAGGCTTCGCCGCTTACGGCGGCGAGCACGCGGCCGGTCTTGTCGATCAGATAGCGGCGGTCGGCGCGCGACCATAACGCGTAGGGCTTGCGTTCGGAGACGCGCACTTCGAGCCGGCCGGGATAGACGCGGCTCAGCTCGGCGGTGTCGATCCACGGCAAGCGCTCGATGCGCGCCTTGACGGCTGCGCTGTCGAGGCCGGCAAAGGTGCGCACGTTGCCGAGATCCATCGCATCGAAGATCTCGCCGTCGAAGCTCATGCGATGGCCTTCGAGCGACACCTGATCGATTCCGAAGCCTGCGAAACGCGCGAGGCGCTCGAGCTCCGGCGTACCCGACAGGCGGGCGGCCTCTTCCATGGCGCCAATGCCGAGACCGGCCACGAGGGCAACGGCAAGAAGGCGCGCACGGCGCGAGCGCAGCGGGGAAAACGGCCGAGACCCGGCCGAGGGGCGGAGAGGGAGAGCGAGGTCAGAAGCGGGGGTGTCGAGAAGCGGATCATGCGCCTCGATACGTCTTGTCCGGCTCTGGCCTATCTCGAACAACTCGCGTCCTCAACGATCCATCGCACAAGCTCGCCGAACGACCAGCCCGCGTGGGCGGCAAGCTCAGGTACGAGCGAGGTTCCGGTCATGCCCGGCTGGGTATTGACCTCAAGGCAGATCAGCTCCCCGGTGCCGCCCGGTGTATCGTCGAAGCGGAAGTCCGCACGCGACACGCCACGGCAGCCGAGCGAAGCGTGGGCTGCAACCGTGTATTTCCGGATCAACTGGTAAACATCCGGTAAAAGTTGCGCCGGCAGCTCGTGATGGGAGCCTCCGGGCGCGTATTTGGCCTCGAAATCGTAGTAGGGGAGGTCCGCGCGCGGGACGATCTCGATGACATCGGTGACGAAATCGCCGATCACGGCGCAGGTGAGCTCGCGGCCGGCGATGTAGCGCTCGACCATCACGATCTCCTCCGGCGGACCGCCGGCCCGAATCGCATCGGGTGGACGCACGGCTCCGGAAGGGACGATGACGACGCCGACGCTCGAGCCTTCCGTCGGCGGCTTCAACACGTAGGGCGGGGGCAGAACGTGCTCCGTCGCCGCGACGCTGCGCGTGACGAGCCTCGCGTCCGCCACCGGCACGCCAGCCGCGCGCATCACCGTCTTCGCTTGCTCCTTGTGCATGGCGAGCGCCGAGGGCAACACGCCCGAATGCGTATAGGGAAGGCCGAGCGTTTCGAGAATGCCCTGGATGCATCCGTCTTCGCCGAAGCGGCCGTGCAGGGCGTTGAAGCAGACGTCGGGGCGGAGGTCGCGAAGGCGGCTTGCGATGTCGCGATCCACGTCAAGGCGCGTGATGCGGTAGCCCTCGCCTTCGAGCGCGCCCGCGACGGCGTTGCCGGAATTGAGGCTGACCTCGCGCTCGGCGGAAAGCCCGCCCATCAAGACCGCGACGTGCGAGACCGTGCGCGGAGGGGCCGCGCCAAGCTTATCCGTCATGATGCTACCGTGTCGGCCAGGGCCTCGCCGACCGGGCGGCCTTCCAGCGGCTGCCCGAGGCGAATGATCTCCCATTCGAGCGTGACGCCGGACGCCGCCTTGACGCGCGCACGCACCGTCTCGCCCAAGCGCTCGATGTCTTCGCCCGTGGCGCCCTGGTCGTTGATGAGGAAGTTGCAGTGCTTCTCCGACACCGTCGCACCGCCGACGCGGAGACCACGGCAGCCTGCGGCGTCGACGAGTTTCCAAGCGCTATGGCCCGGCGGGTTCTTGAAAGTCGAGCCGCCGGTGCGTTCCTTGATGGGCTGGTTCTGCTCGCGGTACTCGGCGACCTCGTCCATGGCTGCCAGGATGTCCGCCGGATCGCCGGGCGTGCCCTGATACAGCGCCTCGGTGAAGATCCAGTCGGCAGGTACGCTCGAATGACGATACGTGAAGCCCATGTCGTCGCGCGAGAGCACGTGAACGTTGCCGTCCGGATCGACGGCGCGCGCTTCGACGAGCACGTCCTTCGTCTCGCTCCCGTGCGCGCCTGCGTTCATGCGCAGCGCGCCGCCGATGGAGCCCGGAATGCCGCGATAGAACGCGAGACCGGCGATGCCCGCCTCCGCCGCCGCGCGCGCGACCTTCACGTCCGGCACCACGGTGCCGACGCGAAGGCGATGTCCGTCCTCCGGCGTTATGCTTGCGAACCCTCGACCCAGGCGAATGACCACGCCGGGAACGCCGCCGTCGCGCACGAGCAGGTTCGAGCCGAGACCGATGACGAATGTCGGCAGATCCTTCGGCTTGCGCTTCAGGAAGTAGGCGAGGTCGGCCTCGTCCGCCGGGAAATAGAGCACTTGCGCCGGCCCACCGGCGCGAAACCACGTGATGTCGGCCATCGGCGCGTTGGCGGCGAGGCGGCCGCGCAGCTCGGGCATCGCCGCTTTCAGGTCGGGCGTGATGTCAGGATACGTCACGGGCTCTCCGGCTCGGGTTGGAGGCGATCACAGCGCATGTCCCGCGCGGCGCGGCTCGCTCGCCAGCAGCCATTCCGGCAGCGCGTGCGCCCATTCGGTGGAGTTTCCGGCACCGACCAGGATCACCATGTCGCCAGGGCGGCCATGGCGGCGTACAAGGCCGACCAGCTCGCGCGGGTCGCGCACGACGGCGACGGCGACGTGGCCCATGTTGCGGATGCCCTCGGCCAGCGTGTCGGGGCTGATGCCCTCGATGGGCTGCTCTCCGGCGCTGTAAAGCGGGGCCACGATCACGCTGTCGGCCGCGCGGAAGCAGGACGAGAACTCGCGGAAGAGATCGCGCACGCGCGTATAGCGATGCGGCTCGACGACGGCGATCACGCGGCCACGGGCGCTCGTGCGCGCGGCTTCGAGCACGGCAGAGATCTCGGCCGGATGATGGGCGTAGTCGTCGTAGATCTGGACGCCGTTCCACGTGCCGGTGAGCTGGAAGCGACGCTTCACGCCCGAGAACGCCGCAAGACCCGCGCGGATCACCTCGTCGGGGATGTCCGCTTCGGTCGCGACGGCGATGGCCGCGAGCGCATTCAGCGCGTTGTGATGGCCCGGCATCGGCAGCGTCCAGCCGCGCAACGCGCGCGCCCCACCCTTCACGTTTCCGCTCAGGTCGGCGTCGATCACGGTGGCGCCGGCCTCGACGCGAAGCGCCCGCAGCACGAGATCGGAATCGTGTCGGGTGCCGTAGGTGAGCAAACGGCGGCCGTCGCGCATCAGGCCCAGACGCTCGATCATCTCGCGCACGACCGGGTGGTCCATGCAGGCGACCGCGAGACCGTAGAAGGGAATGTTGCGCAGAAACCGCTCATAGGCGGCATGCATGTTCTCGAGCGAGCCGAAATAGTCGAGATGCTCGGGATCGATGTTGGTGACCACGCCGATCTCGGTCGGCAGGCGCGTGAACGTCCCGTCGCTCTCGTCCGCCTCGACGATCATCCAGCGGCCCTGACCGAGACGGGCGTTCGATCCCCAGGCGTTGATGATGCCGCCCGTGATCACCGTCGGATCGAGACGCGCGCTCTCGAACAGGGTGCTGATCATCGAGGTGGTCGTCGTCTTGCCGTGCGTGCCGGTGACGGAGACGGTCGCGTAAAGGCGCATCAGCTCGGCCAGCATCTCGGCGCGGCGCACGATGGTGAGCCCCTTCGCGCGGGCGGCTTCGAGCTCCGGATTGCCGGGTTTGACCGCCGTCGAGATGACGACGACGCGGGCGCCGATCAGGTTCACCGCATCGTGGCCGACGAACACCCGCACGCCCTTGGCACGCAGGCGCCGCACGTTGGCGGATTCCTTCTGGTCGCTGCCCTGGACCTGATAGCCCTTGGCCAGCAGGATCTCGGCAATGGCGCTCATGCCAATGCCGCCAATGCCGATGATGTGGAAAGGCCCGATGTCGCGGGGCATCTGCATGGATGGCGTTCCTATTTCAGCTCCGGGGACGCGCTCTCGAAACGAGGGCTTCACCCGAGCGACCCTTGAAGCGATCTATCGTCGGCGTCGTGGCTTGCCCGGCCATTACGCGGGGCGAGCGGCCGCGACTTCCTCGACGAGATCCGCCAGCAGCCGGACGGCATCGGCGCGCCCCTCCGCTTTCGCCTTGGCCGCAGCGTCGCCAAGCGTTCCGGGATCGGCGAACAACCTGCCGAGCTCCGCGGCGAGACGGAGCGGCGTCAAATCCTTCTGTTCGATACACCAACTGCCCCCCGATTCGGCAAGATTTGCCGCGTTCTCCAACTGAT
>DAOMQQ010000176.1:0-5594 GCA_035445405.1 Hyphomicrobium sp. | reverse complement strand
CGCCCGCCATGACCGACTTCATCTTCATGGTGAAGGACACGAGCTACATGTTCGTGACGGGCCCCGACGTCGTGAAGACGGTGACCAACGAAACCGTGACCGCCGAGGAGCTGGGCGGCGCCAAGGTCCACACGACCAAATCCTCCATCGCCGACCGGGCCTACGAGAACGACGTCGAGGCGCTGCTCCAGATGCGCCGCCTGATGGATTTCCTGCCTTCGAGCAACCAGTCCGGCGTGCCGGTGCTGCCGACGTCCGACAGCCCCGACCGTCCCGACTACTCTCTCGACACGCTGATCCCCGATAACCCGAACAAGCCCTACGACATCAAGGAGCTGATCCTGAAGGTCGTGGACGAGGCGGATTTCTTCGAGATCCAGGAGGCCTACGCGCGCAACATCGTGACCGGCTTCGCACGCATGGAGGGCCGCACGATTGGCATCGTCGCCAACCAGCCGATGGTCCTCGCCGGCGTGCTCGACTCGGACGCCTCCCGCAAGGCCGCCCGCTTCGTGCGCTTCTGCGACTGCTTCGAGATCCCGATCGTGACGTTCGTCGACGTCCCGGGCTTCCTGCCGGGCACCGCGCAGGAGTACGGCGGCCTCATCAAGCACGGCGCCAAGCTGCTCTTCGCCTACGCGGAAGCCACAGTCCCCAAGGTTACGCTGATCACCCGCAAGGCCTACGGCGGTGCCTACGACGTCATGAGCTCGAAGCACATCCGCGGCGACGTGAACTACGCGTGGCCGACGGCCGAAATCGCGGTGATGGGTGCCAAGGGTGCGGCGGAGATCCTCTACCGGTCGGAGTTGTCCGATCCCGAGAAGATCCAGGCCCGCATTGACGAATATCAGCGCCGCTTCGCCAACCCGTTCGTGGCGGCCGAGCGCGGCTACATCGATGAGGTGATCCTGCCCCACGGCACGCGCCGGCGCATCTGCCGCGCCCTCAACATGCTTCGCAACAAGACGCTCGAAAATCCCTGGAAGAAGCACGACAACATCCCGCTCTAGTCAGGGCTGACTAAGCAGAGCAGGATTGGCGGATACGGAAAAAGCGGACCTCTCGGGTCCGCTTTTTTATTCCGCGCGACGGAAATCGCGATCTTTCACGTTAGGTTCATCTAGGACGCGTTTCATTGTGTGCACACGTGCACGTGTCCTTCGTGCAGGCGTTGCATGTGATGTGACAAACCGACTCTTCTTAGGGAACCCTCAAGGGGAGTTTTTGCTTAAGTCAGCAAGAGGTGGTGTCCGTGGAATATCTCTCGCTTCGGCATAATGCGGTCGATGACTTGCATAACCCGTTGTGCAGCGCGAGGGGACCTGTGGGCATCGCAAACAACCGGGATTGGTCAGCGTTCGCCCTACTCAGAGCGCATTTGATGGATCCATTCCGGATGGAGATACGTAGACGCTCAGGGGAATAACCGTAGAAAGGAAAAGCCATGCGAAAGCTCATCGCTGTGGCCATGCTCGGAGCCGGTGCGGCCTTCTTTGCTGCAGCTCCCGTTCAGGCCATGCCGGCCAGCGGCGCCGCGGGAATCGCGAACAAACTTGCGACCACGGACAATGCTGGCGTTCATGAGGTGAGGCGGCGCTATTATCGCCACAGGCATCGTGGTTATCGGCGCGGCTGGCGTCATCGCGGCTATTACGGCCATCGTCGCCACTATCGCCCACGCTACTATTACGGCGGTCCGGGATACTATGGCTATCGCTACCACCGCCGTCCGCGGCTTGGGATCTACTTCGGTCTCTAATCCGAGGCCCCACGCGTGATCGTCAATGTGGCCTCAGGCGCACCGCCTGCGGCCACATTGCGTTCTGACATGGAGCGTTCTGACATAGAGCAAAGATGACCGTGCTCTCGCCGCGTGGTCGTCTTGAAACGCGTGCGGCGCGACAATACCTAGCACGGAAGGTTGAGCGGAGCCGCGCGGCTCCGCAGGCGCGCTTCGAGTGTGGGGATCTGAAATGATGCGCGATACGACGGTCGGCTATGGCCTCGTGAGCCGTCTGCTGCATTGGGTGAGCGCGCTCGTGATATTCGGCCTCTTCGGGCTCGGCGTCTGGATGGTCGGCCTCGGCTACTACGATCCCTACTATCACACCGCCCCGCACTGGCACAAAAGCATCGGAATGCTTCTGGCGTTTGCCCTCGTTGCGCGCGTCGTCTGGCGCGTCGCGAATGTGAAACCGTCGGATGACGATCTGCCGCCGTTCGAGCGCATCGCAGCGCGCGTCGCCCACGGGGCCTTCTACGTGCTTCTCTTCGCGATCGTCGTGACCGGCTATCTCATGTCGACGGCCGACGGCCGCCCGATCCACGTCTTCGATTGGTTCTCGATTCCGTCGCCCGGCACCAACCCGGGCCTGGAAAGCACGGCCGGCGCCGTGCACGTGTGGCTGTCTTACGCGGTGATCGCTCTCGCCGTCGTTCACACGCTCGCTGCGTTGAAGCATCACTTCTATGACCGCAAGCCGACCCTCACCCGCATGTGGTCCGGCCCGCCTAGACCATGATCGCTTCAGGCCCTGCCAGCCTGAAGCGTGAATCATCGGTCTAACTAAAGGGACCATGATCGCTTCAGGCCCCGCCAGCCTGAAGCGTGAATCATCGGTCTCACCAAAGAGACAGAGGTGATCCCGATTCAATTGAAACTGATCTCGCTCTGGAGTTTGAACTTACGTTGAGAATTTTCCCGATCAGAAAGGATACGTCCATGTTGCATCGCTTGAGCCCTCTTGCGCTGGTCGCCGCCCTCGTGGTTGCGACGCCTGCGTCTGCGGCCGATTACGCCATTGACACCAAGGGTGCCCACGCCTCGATCAACTTCCGCGTCAATCACCTTGGCTTTAGCTGGCTGACCGGCCGCTTCGACACCTTCGGCGGCACGTTCAGCTATGACGCGAGCGCGCCCGAAGCGTCGAAGGTGAGCGTCGAGATCGACACCAACAGCGTGAACTCGAACCACGCCGAGCGCGACAAGCATCTCCGCAACGAAGACTTCCTCGACGTCTCGAAGTTCCCGAAGGCGACGTTCGTGTCGAAGTCGGTGGAGCCCGCGGGCGAAGGAAAAGCCAAGATCGTGGGCGACTTCACGCTGCGCGACGTCACCAAGGAGATCGCCATCGACGCGGAGTTCGTCGGTTCGGGCAGCGATCCTTGGGGCGGCGAGCGCGCCGGCTTCAAGGGAACGACGACGCTGACCCTCGCCGACTACGGCATCACGTTCGACCTCGGCCCGGCCGGCAAGGAGGTCTACCTCGACCTCCATGTGGAAGGCGTGAAGCAGTAGCGGCGCAAAGAGCGGATGCCTGAAATGATCCGGGGCGGCAGCGGCCGCTCCGGATTTTTATGTGCTGCCCGCGCGTCCTGCGATTGCACGGTGAAGCACCACGAGCGGGATGAGGCCCGCCGCGATGATCGCCAGCGAGCCGAGCGCTCCGGCCTCGATCTGCTCCAATGCCGCGAACGCATAGACGTGCGTCGCGAGCGTCTCGAAGTTGAAGGGGCGGAGCAGCAACGTGGCCGGCAATTCCTTCAGCGCATCGACGAAAACGAGAAGCCCCGCGGCTCCGAGCGCCGGCAGCAGGAGCGGCAGGTGCACGCGGAAGAGCGCGGACCCCGCCGTCTCTCCGAGCGCGCGTGCGGCCGCGTCGAGGTTCGGAGAAATGCGCTCGAGGCCGGCTTCGAGACCGCCGAGGGCGACCGCGAGGAAGCGAATGACGTAGGCGTACACCAGGGCTGCGATGGACCCGGAGAGAACGAGGCCCGTCGAGACGCCGAAGACACTGCGGAACATCGCGTCCACGCTGTTGTCGAGGGTGGCGAGCGGGATCAAGACTCCGATCGCGAGCACGGTGCCCGGCAACGCATAGCCGAACCCTGCCGAGCGGATTGCGAAGTGCGTCGCAGGCCCAGGCGCGACGCGCGGCGCATAGCTGATGAGCAGCGCAAATCCGAGCGCGACGGCGGCGGCCAGCGTCGCGAGCAGGATGCTGTTCCACGCCGCCATCAGGAAGCCGCCAGCCAGCGCCGCAGCCGCGTGCCCGAAAGCGTAATGGACGAGCAGCAGGCACGGCGCCACGAAGCCGATGAGGAACGGGATCGAGCATAGGAACGCCGCCAGATATCCGCGCCAGCCCCGGATGTCGTGGAACGGAATGGCCCGGTAGCGGCCGGTGGTGTGGTGCACCTTGGCGCCGCCTCGCGCGATCCGCTCCACCGCGAGCAGCACCACGATGAGGCCGAGCATGACGGTCGCGAGCTGCGCGGCTCCGCCGAGGTTCGAGCGTTGCAGCCACGTGGCGTAGATCGCGGCGGACAGGGATTCGACGCCGAGATGCTGCACGGCGCCGAGATCGTTCAGCGTCTCCATCAGCACGAGCGCGACGCCGGCTGCGAGCGCCGGCCGCGCGAGCGGCAACGCCACGGCCCAGAAAACGCCCATGGGGCTGCGGCCGAGCGTGCGCGCAACCTCCAGCGCACACACCGATTGCTGCACGAACGTGGCACGGGCGGCGAGATAGACGTACGGATAGAGCACCGCCGACATCACGAGGATCGCCCCGCCGAGCGAGCGGATCGACGGGAACCAGTAGTCGCGCGGCGTGGACCATCCGAAGAAGCTCCGGAGACTGGTCTGGAGAGGCCCGGCGTAATCGAGAAGGTCCGCGTAGCAGTAGGCCGCGATGTAGGTCGGGATCGCGAGCGGGAGCACGAGCAGACGGTCGAGCGTGGCCCGGCCTGGAAACCGATACATCGTGACGAGCCATGCCGTTGCCGTCCCGGCGACCAGCGTCACGGCGGCGGTGCCGAGCCCGAGAAGCAGCGTCTGACGCAGCGACTCCGGCAGAACTGAGCTCGCGAGATGCGGCCAGACGTTTTCGTCGGGCGTGGCCGCAAGATAGACGACGGCAAGGACAGGGAGCGCCAGCACCGCAAGCGCCAGGCTGACGGCGGGGCCCCATCCGGGCGCGGCGCGCGAGCGCGCATGCCGCCGGTCCAGCAGCCGCTGGAGAGGGGCGAGGGGGCCGGCAGGCTGCGGAGGTGCGGACGATGGGGTGCTGGGTGTCATGGGCGCGAGACCATCGCGGCCAGGACCCCGGCCGTCAAGCCGCTCGCCCTTGTCGTTGGTCGTTGCGGCCGAAAGTGGCATCGGGGATGCGGCGGCGAACGTCGACGCGGCCAATATGTCGCCCGGATCAGGAATGAGGGTTGCAGCCGGACGGCCGCGCTCCTATAAGCACGCTTCATTCCGGGCCGCCTTAGCTCAGTTGGTTAGAGCGCTAGATTGTGGATCTAGAGGTCCCCCGTTCGAACCGGGGAGGCGGTACCATCGCCACGGCCCTGCCGTTCGCGCTCCGTTCGCTCATCCTCACGCAATAAGTAAAGTAAGTGCCTCGGGCGCTTTGAGCGGCCGTTCCCGCTCTCGGTGCGCGCGCGTTCGGCCGTGTGCCGCCCGGTGTCGGATCGGGTGCGCCTCGCCCGTCCTTGGGGAACGGCAACCCTCGCGGCGCATTGGGCGTGCGATGGCCAGGCCGCATCAGGGAGAGACCTCATGAAATACGTCGAAGGATTTGTCGTTG
>DAOMQQ010000175.1:0-5597 GCA_035445405.1 Hyphomicrobium sp. | reverse complement strand
GCCCAACACGTGACAGCCTCCGACCACCGGGATAGGGTGCCGACAATGTTGAAAGTCTTGTTGGTGGTCAGTGCCTTGCTGATTGTCTCGGCGGGCGCGGCGTTGCATTGGTCGGGCGAAAGCCCGTCAGCGCTCGCCGAGCGCCTGGGTCAGCTTGTCTCGAACTCCGCCGCAGCCCCGCAAACGCCGAGCGCCCCCCAGCCGGAGGCCCGTCCGCCCGATGGGGTCGCGGTCGAAACGGCCATCTCCATGGCCACCACCTCGACCGAGGACCTGCGCGCCATCGGCACGCTTCAATCGGACGAGTCGGTGCAGATCAGTCCCGAGATCGCCGGCCGCGTCACCGACATCCCCCTCTCCGAGGGCAAGCCCGTCGCAGCGGGAGACGTGCTCGTGAAGCTGGACGATGCGTTGGCCCTCGCCGAAGTCTCGGACGTGCAGGCGCGCTACGAGCTGGCCGTGAGCAACCTGAGGCGCGCCGACCGCCTGGCCGAGTCCGGCAACGTGACCGAACGCGCGCGCGACGAAGCGAAAACCAACGCCGAGACGACGCGCGCAGCTCTCGAGCTCTCGAAGGTCCGCCTCGACAAGCATACGATCCGCGCGCCCTTCAGCGGCGTGGCCGGCATCCGCCGCGTATCTCCCGGTGCGTACGTCGCGGCCGGACACCCCATCGTCAACCTGGAGAAGATCGACACCCTCAAGATCGACTTCAAGCTGCCCGAGCTCTTCCTGTCCCAGATAAGGACCGGCCAGAAAATCAAGATCACCGTCGACGCGTTTCACGATCGCACGTTCGAAGGGGCGATTTACGTGATCGATCCCCACCTCGATGTGAACGGACGGGCCTTGAACATCCGCGCGCGTCTCGAAAATCCGGATCTGCTTCTGCGTCCGGGCCTGTTCGCCCGGATCTCCATCGAAGGCCAGATCAAGCGCGATGTCGTCGTCGTGCCCGAAAGCGCCATCGTTCCCCGCGGCCAGGACAAGTTCGTCTACCGCGTGGAAAACGGGCAGGCGCGTGAAACCAAGATCACGCTCGGAAACCGCAGGGACGGGAAGGTCGAGGTGCTCGAAGGCCTGCTGGCGGAAGAGGTCGTCGTCGTGGCCGGCCAGCAGAAGCTCAGAGATGGCGCCCCTGTCGAGATCGTGACCGGCTCGCGCGAGCCCCGCGCACGGGGGACCTGATGGGGCTGTTCGAGCTCTGCATCCGCCGCCCGGTGTTTGCAACGGTCTTGAGCCTGGTCGTCGTTCTGATCGGCTTCGTCTCCTACTCGCGCCTGTCCGTGCGCGAGTATCCGAACGTCGACGAGCCCGTGGTCTCGGTGCAGACGCGCTATCCGGGCGCCTCGGCCAAAATCATCGAATCCCAGGTCACGCAGATCCTCGAAGGCTCCATCGCCGGCATCCCCGGCATCGACGTCATCGACTCCTCCAGCCGCTCCGAGCAAAGCCGCATCAGCGTGCGCTTCCGCCCCGAGGTCGATCAGGACGTCGCGGCCAGCGACGTGCGCGATCGCGTCTCGCGCGTCCGCGGGCGCCTGCCGGACGAGATCGACGAGCCCGTCATCGCCAAGGTGGAGGCGGACGCCCAGCCGATCATGCTCTTGGTGTTCAACTCGCCCATTCTGAACCCGCTGCAGATCACCGACTACATCGACCGCTTCGTCATCGACCAGTTCAAGAACCTCAACGGCGTGGCCGACGTCACGATCTACGGCGAGCGGCGATATGCTATGCGCATCTGGATCGACCGCGAGCGGCTGGCCGCGTTCGCCTTGACCGTGCAGGACATCGAGAACGCGCTCCGCGCCCAGAACGTCGAGCTGCCGTCCGGGCGGATCGAGAGCGCGAACCGGGAGTTCAGCGTGCTCTCCCGCACGGGCCTCGTGACGCCGGAGGAATTCCGCAACATCATCATCAAGGTCTCGGGCAATCACCAGGTCAAATTGGGCGAGGTCGCGCGCGTCGAGCTTGGCGCGTTCGACGAACGCCGCGAAAGCCGCTTCGAAGGCGGAACCGCAATCGCGGTCGGCGTGATCAAACAGGCCGTTTCGAACCCGCTCGACGTCTCCAAGGCCGTCCGCGACCTGCTTCCCAGAATCAACGAGACGATGCCGGACGGCATGAAGGCGCACGTCGCCAACGACGATGCCATCTTCATCGAGCGGTCGATCCAGGCGGTATACGTCACGATCGCGGAGGCCATCGTCCTCGTCGTGATCGTGATCATCTTCTTCCTGCGCTCGCCCCGCGCGTCGCTGATCCCCATCGTCACCATCCCGATATCCTTGATCGGGACGTTCACGCTCATGTTCGCCTTCGGCTTCAGCGTGAACACGCTGACCCTGCTCGCCATGGTGCTCGCGATCGGCCTCGTCGTCGACGACGCCATCGTCGTTCTCGAAAACATCTATCGCCACATCGAAGAGGGCATGAAGCCCATCGACGCTGCGGTCAAAGGCACGCGCGAGATCGGCTTTGCCGTCATCGCCATGACGCTGACGCTCGCCGCCGTCTACGCGCCCATCGCGTTCGCACCCGGCAAGACGGGCCGCCTGTTCCTCGAATTCGCGCTGACGCTCGCGGGCGCCGTCATCATCTCCGGCTTCGTCGCGCTCACGCTGACGCCGATGATGTGCTCGCGCCTCCTGAAGCATCAGCAGAAGCCCGGCCGCGTGTTCATGTTCATCGAGCGCCTGCTGAACGGCGTGGAGACCGGCTATCGCCGCCTGCTCCACGCGACCCTCGCGCATCGCAGCGTCGTCATTCTGCTTGCCGTCGCCGTCGCGGGCTCGTGCGCCTATTTCTTCGTCAACCTGAAGTCCGAGCTGGCCCCGGTCGAGGATCGCGGCGTGATCCGCGTGCGCGGCAGCGGCCCCGAGGGCGCAACGCTCGCCTATACGAGCCGCTACAGCTCCCAGGCCGACGCGATCCTGGCCGACGTGCCCGAGATCAGCTCGCGCCTCGTCATCGACGGCAATCCCGAGGTATCCGGCTTCCTGATTTTCGCCCCCCTCAAGGACTGGAGCGAGCGCCAGCGCTCGCAGCAGGAGATCACCCGCGAGATCAGCCCCAAGGTCCGCCGCATCGCCGGTGTGCTCGCCGCGGTTCCCAATCCGAATGCGTTCGGCCAGCGCGGATCGAGCAAGCCCGTGGAATTCGTGCTGCAATCCTCCGCGAACTACGAGGAGCTCGACGAGATGGCGAGAAAGGTCCTCGACAGGCTGGAGGCCTATCCGGGCCTCGAAAGCCTCGATACGGATCTCAAGCTGAACACGCCCGAGTTCCGCATCGAGATGGACCGCGCCAAGGTGTCGGACTTGCGCCTCGACGTGAACGTCGTCGGCCGCACGCTCGAAACGTTGCTCGGCGGACGGCAGGTGACGCGCTTCGAGATGAACGGCGAGCAGTACGACGTCATGGTCCAGCTCGACATTCCCGACCGCTCGACACCCGCCGCGCTCGACACGATCTTCCTGCGCTCCCCGACGGGCGAGATGATCCAGCTGTCCAACATCGTGAGGGTTGTGGAGGACATCGCGCCCAAGGAGCTCAGGCGGTTCAACCAGCTCCGCTCGGTCACGATCTCTGCGAGCATCTCGCCCGGCTACGCATTGGGCGAGGTTCTCGATCACATCGAGCGCGTCGTGGACGAGGTCCTGCCGCAGACGACGCAGACCGACGTCAACGGCCAGAGCCGCGACTACCGCGCATCCAGCCAGAGCCTTGCCATGGTGTTCGTCATGGCGTTGGCCTTCATCTATCTCGTGTTGGCTGCGCAGTTCGAGAGCTACCGCGACCCGCTGATCATCCTCGTGACGGTCCCGCTCTCCATGGCCGGTGCGCTCGGCGCGCTCTACCTTGTCGGCGGGTCCCTCAATGTCTATTCGCAGATCGGCCTCGTGACGCTCGTCGGCCTCATCACGAAGCACGGCATCCTTATCGTGGAGTTCACCAACCAGCTCGCGGCACGGGGAATGCGGCGCGTCGAGGCCGTCGTGGAGGCCTCCACGCTGCGCCTGCGTCCGATCCTGATGACGACGGGCGCCATGGTGCTGGGCGCGGTCCCCCTCGCGCTCGCAGACGGCGCGGGCGCCGAAAGCCGCCAGCAGATCGGCTGGGTCATCGTGGGCGGACTGAGCCTCGGCACGCTGCTGACGCTGTTCGTCGTGCCGACAGTGCTGAGCTTCGTGGGCGATGCGAAGGCGACCGAGGACGCCCCCGCGGCCGAGCCCGCCCCCTCACCGGCGGAGTAAGCTCCCCCGCTGTCATCCCGGAAAGGCGAAGGAGCATGCCGGAGCCTTATCCGGGACCCAGCGCAAAAAGCGCGCCGAAGGCGCTCGGAAAAATATCGCGATAGACGCTTTTCCTGGGTCCCGGCTCGGCGCTCGGCTTCGCCTCGCTTGGCGGGGATGCCAGCGGAGGGCGTGTGTCTCAGCACCAGCGACGCGCGGCGCCCTCGGCATCGAGCACGTGGCCTGTCACGCTGCGGGCTTTGCAGCTTGCAAGGTCGAGCGCAACGGTCGCGAGATCCGCATCCGATGCAGCCGCATCCCCGCTCATCGTCGCCACCGAGGAAGGAGGCGCAATCGCGTTGACACGGATGCCGGCATCCGCCCAGTCCTCCGCAAGACCCCGCGTCATGTCCGCAAGGCGCGCACGCAGCACGTCCGCAAACATCATGGCGCGGCCGCTGCGGGACGGAGGAATGCGCACCACGTTGAGAACCATGCCCTCGGTCCACACGAGCCGCATGCGGTTGGCGGCATATTCCGTGAGCAGCAGCGGCAAGCGCAACGTCTCGGCGACCAGCCCCTCGACATCTTCCATCGTCTCGAGAGCAGCGATCGCATGCGGCTCGACGGAAACCAGATTGACGACCGCATCGAGCCCGCCGAAATCCTGCACCGCGGCCTGCACCAGGCGCCGCGCGTCCTCGTCGCTCGTGAGCGGATCGTTGAACAGGCGGATCTCCGCCGCGTTTTCCGCAAGCACGGCGCCAAGCTCGATGATCTCGGGGCTCTCGTCCGGGGATTGGACGACCAGACGCGCGCCATGATCGGCGAAAGTGCGGGCAATATCGAAGCCTGATGAGGGCGTCAGGCCGGAGATGAGAACGCGAGAACCCATGATTTCGGGCGTGGCAACGGACTCGGCGCAGCGCGCAATCACACTCATCAACATCGGGTCGTGGTCTCCTTCGTACGCCGGACGGAAGCGAAGCGGCCCGGACAGGACGATACCATGCCGATTCGCCTAACGACATCTAAACGGCTCGCCGATTCGGGTTCCCTCTGGGCTCGACCGTGGCGCCATTGCGGCTCTCCCCAGGGGGAGTTTTTCCAACCCCGGCAGCCGGGCCGATGCATTCTCGCCACGCTCTTCCCTAAGCAGCCCTCCGGCCTCACGAAATGCTGGTGATACCCGCGCCCCAGTACATTGCCTTAGGGCCACAAGGCCGTGACTCTGATCCCAGCGATTCGCGCGGCGGAGTCGGGTGACGTGCGCGCAAAGAGTAGCGGAGAAGACGGGATCATGATGCAAAATCAGACAGGCTCACAGACGGTGTTGGTCGTGGCCATGGGGCTGGTCAC
>DAOMQQ010000174.1:0-5628 GCA_035445405.1 Hyphomicrobium sp. | reverse complement strand
TCGCCAATCAGCTCAGCGTCAACGTCACGCCGCTTTACATCGTCGGGCATCAGGGTGTCGCGGGCGCACCCGACGATCTCCTCGCACAGCTCGGCGCGCACGCCGACAGCGTTCGCAAAAACGGCTGCGAAGTCTGCTGACGCAAACACGCGCTCCAAGCCTTCGACCCATCCGCGATCACGTCTTGCGGCAACTCTCGAACAGCTCGAGGTTGGGGCAAAACACCGGCCGCTCCGAACTCGACGGATCTGCATCCAGCCAGTTCAGGCAGTCTTGCGCGTAAGGGCAGTGCAGGCAGGTCGTCCGCGCCTCGGCGTAGGCGCAGCCACCGTCACGCCGCGCAAGCTTCAGCGCATCCACGCCAAGCCTGTCCATCACGACGGTCATCCGGTTCGCCCGCCGCTCGACGAGGCGGCAAAGAGGCCACTCCATTGCGGTTCTCCCATGAGCCTGGCGCATTTTTGCGCCTGTCATTGGCCATGCGTAGAGACACACCGGCGTACCGAGTTTGCACGACGACGGAGCACACGGGTTTGATCGGCATCAATACGCCGAATCCCGAGAGGCGATAGCGCGACGCACTGCGCCCGCTCAGACGGCTTTGTCTTCGCGGAAGGTGCCGTAGCTCCACTCGGCGCCGTCGCCGAACAGGATGACCTCGTAAGTTTCGGGCGTTCCGCCTTCCATGCCCGGCGACCCGATCGGCATCCCCGGCACGGCGAGCCCCCGCGCCTCGGGCTTTTCCGCGAGCAGGCGTTTGATCGCATCCGCGGGCACATGCCCCTCGATCACGTAACCGCCGATCTCGGCCGTATGACACGAGGCAAGCGACCGCGGCACGCCGAGCCGCGCCTTGATCGCGGCCATGCGGGGCGTATCGCGCATCGTCGCCGTGAAGCCGTTTGCCCTCAGGTGCTCGACCCAGTCGTGACAGCATCCGCAAGACGGATCGCGGAAGACGATCGCGTGGGGCAGCGTGTCGGCGCGTGCTCCGCGCGAAAGCCCGGCCAGCGCACCGGCCCCGATGAAGCCGAGCACACGGCGACGATCCCAAACACGCACGCTGGCGACCATGGCAATCCTCCCGAGCCGGGCAAGCAGCGCCCCGCAGATCCGAGCCTACGATCAGCGCGCACTGCGCGCCAGAACGTCCATCAATTCGGCAATCTTCTGGTCCTGCTCGGCCTTGTCCCCGCTCGCCATGGCGTGAGCGACGCAATGGGAAACGTGATCGCGCAGCACATCCTCCTCCACCCGGCGCAGCGCGGCCCGCACGGCCGCAATCTGCGTCACGATGTCGATGCAGTACCGATCCTCCTCCACCATCCGGGCGAGACCGCGCACCTGACCTTCTATGCGGTTGAGGCGTTTAAGCCGCGACGCTTTGCAAGCTTTGACCATGCTTGACCGATACCCCATGGGGGTATATCTGTCAACGCATACCCCCGGAGGGTATCTGTACAAACGAGGACGCGCCATGACCCAGCACGAACCCCAGAACCATGGCTCCTGCTGCGGACACTGCGGAGGAAGCCCGCACGGAAAGCCCGGCGGCGCCGAGGCCAGCAATCCCCACACGGCGAAGGACCCCGTCTGCGGCATGACGGTCGACCCGCACACGGCCAAGCATCGCCACACCCACGAAGGCCGCACATATTATTTCTGCGCCGCCGGCTGCCGCACGAAGTTCGCCGCCGACCCCGAAAAGTATCTCGCACCGAAGGACGAGCGCGCACCGCCGCCGCCGCCCGGCACCATCTACACCTGCCCGATGCATCCCGAGATCCGCCAGGAGGGCCCCGGCGCCTGTCCCATCTGCGGCATGGCCCTCGAACCGGAATTCATCACGGCCGACGCCGCGCCGAACCCCGAGCTCGCCGACATGACGCGGCGCTTCTGGATCGCGCTCGCGCTGACGCTCCCTGTCTTTGTTCTCGAGATGGGCGGCCACCTCGTCGGGCTTCACCACGTCATCGGCCGCGCGACGTCGAACTGGATCCAGCTCGCGCTCGCGACCCCTGTCGTTCTTTGGGCGGGCTGGCCGTTCTTCGAGCGCGGCTGGGCCTCCGTCAAATCCCGCAACCTCAACATGTTCACGCTGATCGCCATGGGCACCGGCGTGGCGTGGATCTACAGCATCGTCGCAACCCTTTGGCCCGGCCTGTTCCCGGCGAGCATGCGCGACGCGCACGATGGGTCCGTCGCCGTCTACTTCGAAGCCGCCGCCGTCATCACGACGCTGGTGCTGCTCGGCCAGGTGCTGGAATTGCGCGCGCGTGAACGCACGAGCGGCGCCATCCGCGCCCTGCTCGACCTCTCGCCCAAGATGGCGCGCCGCATCCGCGACGACGGGACGGACGAGGACATCGCACTCGAAGAGGTCGCCGAGGGAGATCGTCTGCGCGTGCGTCCGGGCGAGCACATCCCTGTCGACGGCGAAATCCTCGAAGGCCGCAGCACCATCGACGAAGCCCTCGTCACCGGCGAATCCATGCCCGTCACCAAGAGCACGGGCGACACCGTGATCGGCGGCACCACGAACCAGTCCGGCGGCTTCGTCATGCGTGCCGATAAGGTCGGCCGCGACACCGTTCTCTCGCGCATCGTGCAGATGGTCGCCGAGGCGCAACGCAGCCGCGCGCCGATCCAGCGTCTCGTCGATCAGGTCTCGGGCTGGTTCGTTCCGACGGTGATTGCCGTCGCCATCCTGGCGTTCCTCGCGTGGTCCACGTGGGGGCCCGAGCCGCGGTTCACCTACGCCCTCATCGCGGCCGTCTCGGTGCTCATCATCGCGTGCCCGTGCGCGCTCGGCCTCGCGACGCCCATGTCGATCATGGTCGGCGTCGGACGCGGCGCCAAATCCGGCGTGCTGATCAAGAACGCGGAAGCGCTCGAACGCATGGAGAAGGTCGACACGCTGCTGGTCGACAAGACGGGCACGCTCACCGAAGGCAAGCCGAGCGTCGTGAAGATCCATGCGGCAGGCGGGATCGAAGAGACGGAGCTGCTGCGCCTCGCGGCCAGCCTGGAGCGCCGCAGCGAGCATCCTCTGGCAGCCGCCATCGTGGCGGCGGCGCACGAGAGAAACATCCCGCTCGCCGAGCCGGAAAGCTTCGACAGTCCCGTCGGGAAGGGCGTCGTCGGCAGCGTCGAAGGCCACGCCCTCGTGATCGGAAACCGCCGCATCATGCAGGACGCCGGCATCGACACGGCCGCTCTCGACGGCCCCGCCGACGATCTCCGCCGCGACGGCGCAACGGCGATCTTCGTCGCGCTCGATGGCAAAGCCGCGGGCATCCTCGCGATTGCCGACCCTGTGAAGCCGACGACGCCCGAGGCCATCGCCGCCTTGCAGCACGCCGGCATTCGCATCGTCATGCTGACCGGCGACCAGCGGACAACGGCCGAAGCCGTGGCCCGCACGCTCGGCATCTCGAATGTCGAGGCCGAAGTGCTGCCCGAGGAGAAGAGCAAGGTCGTGGAGCGCCTTCGCAGTGAGGGCCGCGTCGTCGCCATGGCGGGCGACGGCATCAACGACGCCCCCGCGCTAGCCGCCGCCGACGTCGGCATCGCCATGGGAAGCGGCACGGACGTGGCGATGGAAAGCGCCGGCGTGACGCTGCTCAGGGGCGACCTCAACGGCATCGTGCGCGCGCGTGCGCTCTCGGCCGCCACCATGGCCAACATCCGCCAGAACCTGTTCTTCGCGTTCGTCTACAACGCCGCGGGCGTGCCGATTGCCGCCGGCGTTCTCTACCCGGTGTTCGGCATCCTGTTGTCACCGATCATTGCGGCCGCCGCCATGTCGCTGTCGTCTGTGAGCGTCGTCGCCAACGCGTTGCGTCTCAACCGCGTGCGCCTCGAGAGATGACGACCCGGCCCAAGGAGACCGAATGAAACGTCACATCCTCCTGCTGCTTCCCGCCACCGCGCTCGCCGCCGGCCTCGCTTGGGCCGAAGGGCACGATCACGGTCATCACCACCACGACCACGGGACGCACCACGATCACGCCGGTAAGGCCCAGCCGAAAAGCGAAGCCACACTCGCCTACGAAGCTGCAAATGCCCGGATGCACCACGGCATGAATGCCGCCCTCACCGGCGATCCCGACGCGGATTTCATGCAAGGCATGATCCCGCACCATCAAGGCGCGATCGACATGGCCGAGATCGTGCTGAAGTACGGAAAGGATCCGGAGACGCGCAAGCTTGCCGAGGAGATCGTCAAGGCGCAGACGGAAGAGATCGCGCAGATGAAGGCGTGGCTGGAGAAGCGGGCAAAAAAATAGACTGCCATTCACCGTGCATGGAAAAGGCGCCCACCCACCTTTGCCCGCTGCCAAAGATCGTGGGCGCCCAGCCCCAAAAGAGCCCGCTCCGCAGGAGCACGCCCGGACGGGACAATCGAGAGCGGATGGGTGATCGCATCCGCATAAAAGCGGCGTCAGGGGCGCGCCGCCAGTGCGTCACCCGAAACCCGGACGTTGCCCTCCGGGTTTCGAGATGGGTTGCAGGAACCGAAAGATTGTCTTGTGACTACTCGCACCAGGACGCGGTCGTCGACTTGCAGGACTCCTGATAGGCCGTTGTCTGCTTCTCTGCAGCGGCCCACTCGTCCGAATCGATGCGGTTGTTCACGTCCTGGTCGATGGTGGTGAAGGTCGGCGCCGGGTCGAGGCCCAGCTTGCTCACGCCCGCCTCGAACTCCGTGCGGCTGACCGCACCGTTGCCGTCGGTGTCGAGCGTCTTGAAATGCCCGGCCCAATCGGCAAAAGCGGCAGACGCCGGAATGAGCGCGGCTGCAGCCACAATCAAAACTCTCCTCATCGTTTCAACTCCCAATATGTTATCGTTCCCGCCCGTTCGGGCTTTTGCTGCCCCGGCGTCCGAACCGAAGCGCCCTCTTCACAGGGGCTTGCGGCAGCGGTTCGATCGACGTCGCGGCATACCCAATCAGGGACGGGTGCGACGAATTGCACAAGGTCAGCCCAGGCAATATCAGGCGGGATATCTGGCAGACCTGACCTGGAGGGATCGGCAACGGTGTCAGGTCTTGAGGGATCGCCGTTGGCGGTATTACATGCGGGGAACGCGCGTGGCCCGATTCGTATCGGCGCCGCCTCTCGCATCTGGCAAAGGAAAACGGCAATGATCCTCAAGGCGATAGCCACGGCCGCCACGATCGGCCTCATGACCCTGACCGTCTCCGCCGATGCCGAAGCCCGCTCGGGGAAATCGAAGCGCGTCCATAAGGAAGCAGCCGTGCGTGACGACTGCAAACCCTACAACGGCCCGTTCGGATACTACGGCAATCCCTGGTGCGAGAACGGCTGGAAGTACGCCGACGACTACGCGCCGGGCACGAGCCCCTATCTGGACCTCATGGATCTGCCCCAGCTTCGCCGCCTGGAGCGCCGCCGCTACTGAGCGGCGCATCGTCAGCTTCCGTTCCCGCTGAAAACACGCCGCCCTTCGTCTTGCGACGCTTCGGGCCGCCGGGTTGCGTCTGCCGCTCGGCTCCGCGCACCCTTCACACACAATCTCAGCCATCCACATCTAACTGGCCTGGACACGAGAACATTTAGAGAACATAATGACGATTCGTCATGATTTGAGCAGCCTGCGCGA
>DAOMQQ010000173.1:0-5648 GCA_035445405.1 Hyphomicrobium sp. | reverse complement strand
ATGTGGTAACGGACGCCGGGAAGGTCCTTCACGCGGCCGCCACGGATGAGCACGACAGAGTGCTCCTGAAGGTTGTGGCCTTCGCCGGGGATGTAGCCGATGACCTCGTGCCCATTGGTGAGCCGGATCTTGGCGACTTTACGAAGGGCCGAGTTCGGCTTCTTCGGCGTCGTCGTATAGACGCGCGTGCAGACGCCCCGCTTCTGAGGGCACGCCTCCATGTGGCGCGACTTCTCGCGGTAGACCTTCGGGCTCCGGGGTTTCCGGATCAGCTGTTGTATCGTCGGCATTCGACGTTCCGCCTTCTCGACCGGTTCCACACCGGTTGGTTGCCGTTTTTTGGCTTGTCCGCGCACCGCTGTTCAAAAGAATGCGTGCACCAAACAAAGCCCGCCGAGCCCCGGAGCCCCGGGAGCCTGGCACGGAAAAAACCAGAGGATCCTCCGGCTCGCCTTCCGGCTTGCCAGCGATCTTGGTCCGAAAATGTCCTCTGCTTTTGGACGGCAGCGTCTAGGCCTGAAGCGCGAAAACGCGCGGAGATGGCCTACCACCTACCGTGAGAGTGGGCGCACCTATATACACTTGTGGATTCCCGGTCAACACCTTGCGGGCATCGAAACGCAAGAAGTCGCGAGAGATTGGGCTCTTCGCGCGAAAAGCTCACGCTGCCCCGCCGCAACCGGCTGCCGGAATGCGCCATTTAACATACGAATGACGCTTTTCCGGGCGAAATCTTTCGATACCTGCTCGGTTATCCCGCCTGTCTCGCGCCGAGCGAGCCCCCTCGATGCGGAGGGTCAAATGCCATCGATCTCGGGCGCTGCCTCGTACGTGGACGCGATCCGTGGGCCGAATCTGCCCCATGCTGTTCTGCTGCTGGCCGGATTCGTCGTGCTGGTCACCGTGCCGGCGGTGCTGCTCTGGGGCGCGGCCGGGCTTCTCGCGGCCCCGGCCCTGCTGGTGCTCATTTCGGGCGTGGCAATCCGGATGCCCCCCGACGCGGTGATGCGCCTTTACCAGGCGACCCTCGTGCCGCGGGACGACAGCCAGCTCGCGAGCCTCATGGACGTTCTCGCCTACCGGGCCGAGCTCCCGCGGCGGCCCGATCTCTACGTGATCCCGAGCTTGACGCTCAACGCCTTCGCGGCCGGCTCGCGCGATCATTCCGCCATCGCGGTCACGGAAGGGTTGCTGCGGCGGCTCACACTGGCCGAGACCGCCGGCGTGCTGGCGCACGAGGTGGCCCACATCCGCAACAACGACCTCCTCGTGATGGGGCTCGCCGACGTCATCACCCGCGTCCTTCAGCTCATGAGCTATGCCGCGCTCGGGCTGGCGCTCTACAACGGCCTCGCTTTTCTGACGGGCGAGGACCCAATTTCCTGGTGGGTGGTGCTTGCCCTCTACCTCGCGCCGGCGCTTTCCAGCCTGCTCCAGCTCGGCCTTTCGCGAGCCCGGGAATTCCAGGCCGATGCGGACGCCGCGGCCCTCACGGGCGACCCGCAGGCGCTCGCTTCGGCCCTGCGGCGGCTCGAAACCTATACCGGGCACTTCTGGGAGGACCTGATGTTCCCGGTGCCGGGGCGGCGCGTCCCTCACCCTTCGCTGCTTCGCTCGCACCCCGAGACGGAAGATCGCATCCAGCGCCTGCTGGCGCTCAAAACGGCTTCGAGCGGGTCCGCCTGGCACGCCCCCCTCGTCATCGTGGAGCAGCCGATGGTCAGCCTGGTGGGCTATGGGCCGGGCGACATGCGCCCCCGCTACCGCTGGCCGGGCCTGTGGTTCTGAAGCGGCCGTGCCGCACCTCCTTTCCACCCGAGGTCTCCACACCAGGACTGGGCCGTGGCGGCGCGGAGGCTTGCCACTTGCGCGCCTCCCGCGTATCAGCGCGGACATGGACAGCATGACCGAAACCGCCCCGCCACCGATGCCGCGCTCGACGCTGAAGCTCGAGGCGATCCCCGACCTCGTCGCGCGCCTGCGTGCAGGCGAACGCCGTGCCATTGCCGCTGCCGTCACGGAGCTCGAAAAACTCTCGACGAGCGCGCCTCCGCTGCTCGAAGCGTTGCAGCCTCATCTCGGCAACGCGCTGGTCGTCGGGTTCACGGGGCCCCCGGGCGCCGGCAAGTCGACCCTCGTCAACGCCGTCATTGCGCATGTCCGCTCGCAGGGCGGCACGGTCGGCGTGATCGCGGTCGATCCGTCGAGCCCGGTTTCGGGTGGCGCGATCCTCGGTGACCGCATCCGCATGACGGCGGCTCTCGACGACGACGGCGTGTTCGTGCGCTCGCTTGCGAGCCGCGGCTATCTCGGCGGCCTTTCACCGGCGGCCGTGCGAGTGATCGACGCGCTCGACGCGGCGGGGTTCGATCTCGTCCTGCTCGAAACCGTCGGAACGGGTCAGAACGAGATGGACGTCGCGGAAGTCGCCGACGTGCGGGTCGTGATCTCCGCGCCCGGGCTTGGCGACGACATCCAGGCGATGAAGTCGGGACTGCTCGAAATCGCCGACATCATGGTCGTCAACAAGGGCGATCGCGAGGGTGCGGAGCTCACGCTGCAACAGCTTCTCGGCGCCCTGTCGATCCGTTCGCTCCGCTCGGCGGTTCCCGTGCTCAAGACCACGGCGACGACGGGCGACGGCGTGCCGGCCTTGGTGGAGAAAGTCCGTGAAGTCGGCGCGCGCGGCGAGGAAGCGGGCCCCATGGCGCGGCGGCGCCGGCGTGCGCGCTATCTCATCGCGCGCGCGGCGGCCGACGTCGTCGCGCGGCGCGTCAAGGAAGACAGCGGGCGCGAGATGGACGGGCTTGCGGACGAGGTGCTTTCGGGGCGCACGAGCCCGGACGCGGCGGCGCGTAAGCTGCTCGCGCGTTCGAGCTGACGCGTCTCGTCTACGATTGAAATCCCGGCTCGGCGCGGAAGCGCAGACGAACCTCGCCCAGCTCCACCGTATCGCCGTCGTTCAATTCCCGCGACGTGCACCGCGTCTTGTTGACGATCACGCCGTTGCCCGCGCCGAGATCGGTGATCGTGAAGCGCCGCGTCTTCGCATCGTACCGCACGGCTGCGTGACGCCGGGAAATCGAATCGTTCGTTAGGCAAATATCGTTGTCCCGATGCCGCCCCACGCGCACGTCCGTCGAGCGGAGCGGGTGGCGCGCCGCGTCGCCATCGAGCGCTTCGAGCCAGCCATACACAACAGCGCGCCGCTCGCCGCCGGGATGTCGCTGTCGCGACGGCGTGCTTGCACGTGCCGGACGCGGCGCGGCCGTGGGCGTGGGAGCCGGCAGTGCCGGCGTCTGTCGCGTGGGGGCACGTGCCGCCGTATCGCAGCCCGTATTTTCGACAGCGCGCGGCTCGGCCTCGATCCACCAGCGCACGAATTGAAACAGGTCCTTTCCGAAGACCATATAGCCCGCAATACCGAGCGCTCCGAGTGCGCCCAGCGCGAGAAAGAGAAGCCAGCTCCCGCTTTCGCTTTCGACGGTCTCTGGTTCCGGGTCCAGCGCGGGAGCGGGCGTGGCAACCGGCTCGGCGAGTTCCACATGCGCTGGCGTCGGCGACGGCGCAGAGACGGCCGGGATCGTCACCTCAGCTTCCGCCGACAAACTCTTGTCGCCCGCGAGGGTCGCGGTGAAGGCGACCTTACGTATCCCCGCCGGACCATTCAAAACAGACGTCACCATGCCGCCGTTCTCGACGATGTCCGTCAGGAAGCGACTGGTCACGATCTCTTTCGTAAAGTCGTTCTTGGCGCCGGCGCCGCGCTTCACCTCAGCCGCATAGCCGCCGGTCTCTTCGGCGAGACGCGAGAGGGCTTCAAACTTCGAGCGCTGGCGGGCGTCGTCATAGTAGCCGAGCACGTGAATGGTTACGCCCGCATCGCGCGCGGCCTCGACCACCTCGTCATGCGTGACGTCCGTGTCGTCCGAGGTTCCGTCGGCGAGGATCACCAGCGATTTGCGTGCTCCGGTTTCCTTGGCGAGCGCCTCCACGGCCGCGCGCGCCGACGCGTAGAGATGGGTGGAGCCGCTCGCCGGACCGATGGCAATGAGCTGGCGCACGAACGCATCTCGCGAGACGCCGGAATTCGAGACCGCGGTCAGGCCCTCCGCAAAGGTGTAGGCGGTAAAGCGGCGCTGGCCTTCGCGACGGTCCGCAATCGTCGCGACCGCATCGGCCATCTGGCCAAGCGTTGCACGCCGCGCGGCCGGCAGCGTCTGGACGAGATAGGCCGTCGTCGACCCGTCGCGCTCGGCGTCGAACGGCTCGAAACGCATCTCGAGATCGGCGGCCTCGCCCTCGATTCGCGCAGTCACGGCCTGGAATTCGGCAGGTCCTGTCGCGCGGAGCCCGCACGCGAGCGTGCGCGTCCCGTTGGCCTGGCTCGGTGGCCCGCACTCAGCGAGAAGCCTCACTTCGGACGCGTGGGCACCGACCGCCCCGAGAAGGGCCATGATCGCGAAGCCGACCGCCACAACAGCTTTGCGCTGCCTCGCGGGGCGCCACATGCTCGCGTCTCCAGGTGTCGTCATAGGGATTGGATCGTCATCTTACGCTGCCGGTTCGGGGCGTTCAATATCAGCGCCCCGCCCGCCCACGGCCGACGCGCGATCTCCCAACCCGCGCCACCTTCATGTGCCGGATGCACAGGCTTCGGGCAACCCTTTCCGACATCATTCGAATGGGGCATTGTGACGGCGCGGCGGCCAGGATGCCGCGCGAGGGGAGACGCCAATCCATGGAGGGCGAGAACGACGCGGTGCTGCAGCCCGGCACGCGAATCGATCAATACGTCATCACGGGCGTTCTCGGCCGCGGCGGGTTCGGCATCACGTATCGCATCAACGACGCATTGCTCGACAAGGAGTTCGCTCTCAAGGAGTTCTTTCCCGAGGATCTCGTGCGGCGCGAGAACGGCGGGCTCAAGTTCACCGGCCGCGCCAACGCGGAAGACGACTACCGGTGGGCGCTCAAGAAATTCTTCGACGAAGCGCGCCTGCTCGCACAATTCAATCATCCGAACATCATCGGCGTGCGGCGCGTGTTCCAGCAGAACGACACCGCCTACATGGTGCTGGACCTGATCCAGGGCCGCACGCTGGAGACATGGCTGCGCGGTCTCGACAGCCCGCCCACGCAAGACGAGCTGGACCTCGTGGCGGCGCCGCTCCTCTCCGCGCTCGAGCTCGTGCACGCGAACAGGACGTGGCATCTCGACATCTCGCCCGAGAACATCATGGTGCGCGGCGCGGACGGCGTGCCGATCCTGCTCGACTTCGGCGCCTCACGCTTCGAGATCAAGCAGCATTCCCAGCTCGTGTCCGCGCTCGTGTTCAAGAGCGGCTATTCCGCGCCCGAACAGTACGTCTCGACCGCGGATCGCTACGGACCCTGGACCGACATCTACGCCTTCGGCGCCACGCTCTACCGCGCAGTGGCGGGTGCGCGCCCCACGGAAGCGACCGCGCGTCAATTGGCGGACGACCTCGTACCCGCCATCCAAGCCAGCACGGGGCATTATCGCGAAAGCTTCCTCGAAGCGATCGACGACGCGCTCCGCCTCTCGCCCGACGACCGGCCGCAGTCGGTTGCGGCATGGCGGTGCAAGTTGCTTGCGGGCAGCGCCCTCGTCGATGCGTACGGCG
>DAOMQQ010000172.1:0-5669 GCA_035445405.1 Hyphomicrobium sp. | reverse complement strand
TGGTGATCCCGAACAAGGCGACCACACAACCGATAAGCGTGAGCCAGAGCAGAACGTTTGACGCAATCAGGAATTCGATCGCCATTGCGCGTTTCCTTTTCTAAGCAAGATGACCGTTGTTCCGCGCGGTGGCTGCAACGCCACCGAGAAGACCGAACGTGATGTAAAGGAGCATCGCGACCGAGGCGGCAAAGGCGCCGGTTGCAATGTCGGCCCAGGTCGCCGCGCGGGAGGGGTCCACGAGGCCGAGCAGAACCAACCCGGCGCCAGCCAGCGCAACGTTGCGCAGGACGAGGAACCAGCTAAGGGTCTGCTTGTAGCCCGTGCGGAAACACCCGCAGTCGATGGCCTTGCGTCCGCGAGCGACGTTGATGGCCATCGCGATCGCGAAGAGCACCAACAGTCCGCTCGCCCCGGCGGCGGCATACGGGAGTGCCGGATCAACCAGCAATCCCGCAGCAACCGCCAGCTCCAGCCACGGCAGAACCGCAGCGACTGGAGCAGCAAGCGCCTCCGGCATCAGCCGGAAATTGCGGACCACACCCACGAACTCCTCCTGGTGGCGCAGCTTGGATAAAGCTGCGCCGGCGAACAGGAGAGCGAGGAACGACCGAAGAAAGGTCGTCACCAGTGGATCGGAGAGGAGCCACATGAGAGGCCTCGATCAGTTATCGTGAGCGATGATGACCTGCGGACCGTGACCGAGTTCGGGAACGGTATGCAGTTCCTTGCCCGTCGCGGCTTCCAGGATGTAGAGGGTCTTTTCGCCCGTCGAGAGCGCGTAGAGCTGCGGATTGTCATCCTGGCTCACGGCGATCGAGTCGATGTCACGGCCGAAGTCGATCTTGCGGATCCGCTTTCCGGTTTTGATATCGTGCACGAACACAAAGCGGCTCGAGTACTTGTGGGTCCACTTCGCGCGCTGGTCGCCGAGCAGGTACACCTCCCCGGAACCACGGTGGTAAGCCACCGGCAGCCAGCCGCCGACGCGCCAGTTGTCCTTCTTCTCTTCTTCCGTGAAGACATCGAAGTGCTGGCCGAACTTGGCTTCGCCCGACGAGACGTCGACGAGGAAGATCTTGCCCTCGTATGTCGGCCACACGATCTGGCCGGCCTTGAGCGAGAACGCCGGCGTGTTGATCAGGTACTCGTCTTCAGCATGGAAAACTTCCGTTTCCTTGATGTCGACCTTGCCTTCCTTGTCGAAGGTCACCTTCGCCATCGTGCCGCTGCGGCAATGCATGAAGAACGTGTCGTTGCCCGACGGGAAGATGTGATAGCAATCCGGCACATCGAGCATGCGCACGAACTTCTTGTTCTCGATGTCGACGAGGCCGACCTGCGGCGACGGCGTGAACTGATAGAACAGCAGCGACTTGCTGTCCGGCGTCAGCGTCGTCATCCAGGGATACGTGCCGACGAGGAACCGGCTCTCCGGAATATCGATGTCGGCGATCACTTCGTGCGTCTTGGAATCGTAGACCTCGATGTAGTCGTCGCGCTGGCCCTTCGCCACGCGCGAGTAAACCGTGCT
The DNA here is from genome assembly GCA_035445405.1 of Hyphomicrobium sp. Taxonomy (GTDB): domain Bacteria; phylum Pseudomonadota; class Alphaproteobacteria; order Rhizobiales; family Hyphomicrobiaceae; genus Hyphomicrobium_C. The sequence goes on along the minus strand of DAOMQQ010000172.1, from coordinate 4,135 downwards.
GGCGATGCCGAAGAAGCTGCCGTCAGACGAAGCGAACGGGTTGGCGAGGAAGCCGCCGTCCACCATGCCGAGCACCTTGCCGGTGTTGCCATCGACGGTGAAATGCTGCGTCGTGACCGCAAAGTGGGCAGGGTCGGTGACGTAGATGCGACGTGCGTCCGGCTCCGGCGCCGAAAGGATGACCGGATTGTCTTCGAGCTCAGACGTGGCTTCCGAGCCGAGCTGCTTCGGCAGCTCCGAGCCGCGGGGGCCTTCCTGGGCATAGGCTGCGCTGCCGGCCAGCAGACCGAGCGTCGCGACACTGCCGATCAGGGCAGCACGATACCTCTTCAGCATTTCCGACGGATTATGGGCGTGCGTCATTGTTTCCTCCATGAGGCCGCGATTGTTTTTAGTGAAAAGAGACGTGTAAGCCTTAAGCGACGATCATCGTCAGGATCGCCGCGCCGGCGGCAACCAAGAGAGCGCCGTCCGTCATGGCCGCCGCCTCCTGCCGCCGAGCGAGCCAAGCCGTGACGGCACGGTCGGTGACGGGCAGGGCGTTGACGACCAGAGGCAGGAAGCGCCCGAGGTTGAACACCAGGAAGATGGCGATGGCGAACGTGATCGAGCCCGAGAAGAGGGCCGCACCGGTCACGGCGTAGAGCAGCGGTGTCTGAACGTAGGTCAGGTAGTTGAGCCCCAGCGAGAACCCGTAGAGCAGGCCGATCACCCACTTGGGGAAACGCTGGCGCGCATCGTGCGGAACCTGGCAGCGCCGCTGCGGATAAGGCACGTTGAGGAAGCCGAACTGATGCGCGCCATAGGCGACGAGCAGCACGGCAAACACCGGAATGGTGTAGGCGAAATAAGCGTCGAGCCCGAGCGCATAACCCGCGAGGCCCAGCGCTCCGCCGAGGACCAGCGCACCGAGCGCGTAGCCCACGGCATGCGCGATGAGGGTCGGCATCCATGCCATGACCGAGGCGCGCGAATACTCGCCGCTCGGACGCAGCAGGCAAACGCTCGAATACCCGCACGGCGACCAGGTGGACAGAAGTCCGCCCGCGAACGCGGCCGGGATCAGGATCCAGAGCATCGCCGTCGTGAGCGGAACGCCCGCTGCGAAAACGACCGCACCGGCCGCACCCGCAATGAGGCTCACGGCCAAAAGGGAAAACCGCGCAACGCCGGACCACGGCTGCGCAAACGATGTCGCGTCGTCGACGTGATCGACAACACCTTCACGCGCGGAATGCGCGTGGCCATTCCAAGTTTCGGCCATTCGATAGCCTCCCCTTCGAGTACGTTACGTCCCTAGTCGTCTTGTCGTGCCGGCGTTAGTCCGCCGGTTTACAGTCGCAACGCCCCTCCGTTCGCTCCACAGCCAAAGCCGCAGACCGTTCATGAGAAACGCGCCATCGCCGATCGACCACGCTGTACGATCACCTGAAGAGATCGGACATAAGTCGATGCGACAATATGGGCAGCATGAGGGGGCAATCTTTCACCCGCCTCGAAGCTCCCTTACAATTTTGACAGGAATCAAATTTGCTCGGCGACTCGCGCCGAAACCTGCGGTTTCGACGGGAGGTTGAGGCCCGAGCGCAGCCGGAGACCGAGCTGCGAGCGGCTGAACGGGTCGTTCGGGAAGTGGATGACGACGTTGAGGCCCGGCGTGTTGTCGCCGATCTCCACATATGCGCCGTGCAGTTCCGCGATCGCCACCGCGAACGGTATTCCAAGCCCATGCCCAGGCTTCGCGCGCGTACCTTCGAAGCGATAGAACCGCTCGAACAGGTGCTTGATCTCACCGTCCGGAACGCCCGGTCCGTTGTCGCTGATCGACACGTCGAACCCCGTACGAAGCTCCTGCAGGCCGATCGTGATCGTCGTCCCTTCCGGCGTATACTGGATCGCGTTCTCGAGGAAATTGATGATCATTTCCATCAATAGCTCACGGTCGCCGCTCACCGGCGGCACGTGCTGGCGCACGATGCACACTTCGAGCCGGTGGCCATGATCGGCGACGATCGGCTCGTAGATGTCGGCAATATGCGCAAGCAGCGCGGGCATATCGACGGAAACGAACCGCGAGCGCCGGTCACCCGACTGCAGCTGCCCGATGTTGAGCAGCGCCTCGAAGATCACGACGAGCGAGTCGATCTCCTGGATGCCCTCGTCGATCTTGCGTGAAAGGTCCGGGTTCGCGAACTCGCATTTGCTGACCAGCTCCAGCCTTTGGCGCAGCCGCGTCAGAGGCTTCTTCAGGTTATGAGCAATGTCGGCCGACATGTAGTTGAGGTTCCAGAGCAGCCGCTGCGCGTAGTCGAGCGTCCCGTTGATCGCGAACGCGAGATCCGCCAGGCGGTCGGACTGCCCCGACATCGGCACGCGCCGGTCCATTTCGCCGGCTGCAAAGGAAAAGAGCGTCGAGGTCATATCCTCGACGCGGGAGCGCGACCGCCCCGAAAACAGGAGCCCCACCAGGAACATGAGCGCCAGTGCCGCGAAGGTCAGCAGGACGAAGCCACCGACTGCCCAATCCCGGGCCTGCGCGCCCTTCACCTCGCTCTGTCCGACCAGCAGCTCCCCGCCGTGCGACAGGGCGGCGGACCCCACGTGAAAGAAGCGTGCGGAGAGGCCCCATCCGGCCGTCCCCGACCGGATGGACAGAGCCGCGGCGCTCCAGGCCGCGTCCGGAGTGATGTCCTGAGACGTGTGAAGGATGATCTGGCCCGTGGCATTGCGGATCGAGACGAACGGTGCATCGGGATCGTGCCACGCCGCCCCCGCCTGCACGAAGCGCACGAGGCCGTCGAGCCCGTTTTTACGCTCGTAGTCGGTCAGAGACGTCACCACGTCCTGAACGCGCTCCTGCACGCGCGCCGCCAGATGCTCGTGGGATTCGATGAAAAAATGCGAGAAAAGAAAACTCATGACGGCAACCAGCAGACAGCCGGTTGCCGCGATCAAATGAGCATGAAAACGGGTCAGCGCGAGGTCAGGCTTCATAAATGGAATAGCCGCATCCCCGGACCGTGTGGATGAGAGCCGTTTTGAATGGCTTGTCGACCTTTGTCCTCAGGCGAGAGATATACGTCTCGACCACGCTCGTCTTGGGCTCGAAACGAAAACCCCACACGCGTTCGAGCAGCATGGTGCGCAGCACGACGCGCCCTTTGTTGCGCAAAAGGATTTCGAGCAGCAGACATTCCCGCGGCAACAGGTTGATCTGCTGATGGTTGCGCGTCACGATCCGGTGCACGACGTCCATTTCGAGATCCGCCACGCAGAGCTTTTCGTGCTCGTCCCGAAGCGGCGAGCGCCGGCCCAGCGCATTGACCCGCGCAAGCAGCTCCGAAAAGGCGAACGGCTTCACCACGTAGTCGTCGCCGCCGACGTCGAGCCCCTGCACCCGGTCGTTGATGCTGCCGAGCGCGGTCAGGAAGAGAATAGGAACGGACTGTCCGCTGCTCCGAAGCGTCCGCGCGACGGACAGACCGTCTAGCCCGGGAATCATGCGGTCCAGGATAACGAGGTCGAAGTCGTCCTGAATCCCGAGCAGAACGCCGTCCTTGCCGTTCTCGACGACGTCGACGGTATGACCCGCCTGCCGGAGCCCGCTTCCCACGAACGCAGCCGTCTCATTGTCATCTTCGATCAGCAGAATTCTCATGGCCCACTGCACCTCGCTGCTGCAGTCGCGTTTCGAATAAGCATCTTCAAAATAGCTTTCAAAGCAAGCAAGATCGAACATTAGAAAAGCCGCCGAAACGGGGGGCGATCACATCGGAGCGCCGCAATCCTGTCCGAAAGACGCCTCTCCTTTACATTTCGCGTAAGACACAGCTCTCGGTTGCCGATGGCGTGACATATGTCAGACTGGTCCACCGCCGTGCGCGCCGCCGGCGGACGAGCACGAAGTATCGTTGAAGTATACCACTTTTATTCGGCGCGGACGGCTCCCCTTTTTTGGGGTTTTTGCATTGCAAAAAAATGAGTGACCCGATGAAAACCCACGCCCCCATCGGCCACCCTACGCGCCTCGAGCCCGCGCGCCCTGAAAAAGAACGCGCACCGGCGCGAAAAGCCGAAAAACCCACCTCCACGACGGTCTCGCGGCGGGACTTCCTGGGCGGCGCTGCAAAATCCG
>DAOMQQ010000171.1:0-5700 GCA_035445405.1 Hyphomicrobium sp. | reverse complement strand
TGCCTTCGCCCGTCTTCATCTCCGCGATGTTGCCTTCGTGGAGCACCATGCCGCCTATGAGCTGCACGTCGAAATGGCGCTGCCCGAGGGCGCGCTTGGCCCCTTCGCGGACGGTCGCGAAAGCGGGCACCAGAAGCTTGTCGAGGGACGTTCCCTCCCGATACTGCCGGCGGAAATCTTCCGTCCGGGCGCGCAGTTCGTCGTCGGTCAGCTTGGCGACCTCGGGCTCCATCGCGTTGATGGCTTCGACTCGGGATCGGTAGCCCTTCACCCGCCGGTCGTTTGACGAGCCGAAAATCTTCGAGGCAAAGGTGCCGAGGGAGTCGAGGGAAAGCATTCAATCGTTCCTTAAATCAGGGACTTGGCAAAGTGCGCGGCATATTGGCGTCGCGCGCGTATTCGCGTTTTTTCCTGTTTCGATTGCCGTTTGCCAACGCTTCCCGTGTGGGTTGGAAATCGCGGATGTGCCAGTCCAGCCAAGCGGCCATACGGGCGCAGACATAAGGATTCCGCCCCTGAATTGTCAACGAGCACGGGACACTCTTCTCAAGTCCCGGCTGTCGGCGATGCCTGCGGGAGATGCCTGCAAGGCGCCACAATTGTTGACTTGGCAGCTCCCGGGTGCCGGGTCTATGGATGCCGCGATTTCGCATTCGCGCATCCTTTTCGCTTCGGCCGGCGTTTCGTTGCCGTACCCGACGCCCTTCGAGCCTCGATCCGGCAGGAGCCAAATCCCGTGAAACTGACCCATGTTGCCCGTTTTGCTGTCGTTCCGGCGCTTATCCTCGTGGGGGCGCTGACGGAAGCCGGCTCCGTGCGTGCCGAGGACAAGGTTCTGGCCAAGATCAACGGGACGGAGATCCGGGAATCCGATCTCGCGCTCGCGGAAGCCGAAGTGGGGGCCGAAGTGGCCAACATCCCGCTTCCCAACCGGCGCCGCCTATTGCTCGAATTTTTGATCGAGATGCAACTCTATTCGAACGCCGCCGATGGCGAGAAGCTGACGAGCGGGCCGGATTTCGAGCGGCGCCTTGCCTATTGGAACACGCGCGCCAAACGCGACGCCTATTACCAGAAGGCCGTCAAGGACGCGGTGGGTGAGGGGCTCGTCCGCAGCCTCTATGATGAGAAGGTCAAGGAAATCACCCCCGAGGAAGAGGTGGAGGCGAGCCACATCCTGGTCGAGACCGAGGAGCAGGCCCAGGCGCTGGCCGACCAAGTCCGCGACGGGGGCGACTTCGCCAAGCTCGCGGCCGAGCATTCCAAGGATCCCGGATCGAAGGCCAACGGCGGCAAGCTCGGATATTTCGGCAAAGGGCAAATGGTGAAGGAGTTCGACGAGGCTGCGTTCTCGCTCGAAAAAGGCGAGGTCTCGAAGCCGATCAAGAGCCAGTTCGGCTGGCATGTGATCAAGGTCGAGGATCGCCGCGTGAAGCCGGTGCCGACCTTCGAGGAGGTCAAAGGCCAGATCTCGCACGCCATGGAGCAGCAGAAGGGCCAGCAGGTCTCGAAAGAGCTGCGGGACAAGGCCACGATCGAATACGTGGATGGCGAGATCCGCGAGCAGGTGGAAAAAGAGGTGGCTGCGCAAGCCGCCCGCCAGCAGATGTTCGATCAGCAGATGAACGAGCAGCTTCAGAAAAAGCAGGATCAGGAAAAGCTCGAGAAGGAAGCGCAGTAGCTTCCTGCGTCTTGACGCTTCAACTCGTCGGTCGGGCCGCTTGCAAAGGGCGGCCCGATTGTGTCTCGTCCTCTCGCTATCGCTCTCCTTTTCCCGCCGGAGCCATCCATGGGCCAGATTACGACCCGCTCGCCATTCACTCCCGAAAGCTTGCCGCGCCTAGCGCCTGTCGCGGGCGTGCGATTTGCGGCTGCGGAGGCGGGGATCAAGTATCGCGGCCGCACGGACCTGATGGTCGCCGTGCTCGACCCGGGGACGGCTGCGGCCGGCGTTCTGACCCAATCCAAAACGGCGTCGGCCCCGGTGCTGACGTGCCGTGAGCACCTCAAAGGCGGTGCTGCGCGTCTTCTGATCGTGAATTCCGGCAATGCGAACGCCTTCACTGGCAAAAAGGGCCGCGAGGCGGTCGCCATCACGGTGGATGCTGGCGCCAAGGCTGCGGATTGTGCGTCGGCGGAGGTGTTCGTCGCGTCCACGGGCGTCATCGGCGAGCCGCTGGATGCGGGGAAGTTCGCGCATCTTCTCGACGCGCTCGTGCGGGATGCCGTGCCCGACGCCTTCGAGCTTGCCGCCCGCGCGATCATGACGACCGACACCTATCCGAAGCTCGCGACGCGCACCGCGCGGATCGGCGGCGTCGAGGTGACGATCAACGGCATCTGCAAGGGCGCCGGCATGATCGCGCCCGACATGGCGACGATGCTCGCCTTCCTCTTCACCGATGCAGCCATCGGGTCGGAGGCGCTGCAGGCGCTCATCTCGGAGCACGTCGTCACGACGTTCAACTCGATGACGATCGACGGCGATACGTCGACGAGCGACACGTGCCTTCTGTTCGCGACCGGCGCCGCCGAGGCGCGCGGGCAAGCCCGCGTGACGGGCGCTGCCGATCCGGCGCTTGCCGAATTCTCGGAGGCGCTTCACGATCTGATGCGCGATCTCGCCATCCAGGTCGCGAAGGACGGCGAGGGCTTGAGCAAGTTCGTGACCTTCGTCGTCGAAGGCGCGGAGAATGTGGCCGCCGCGCGGCGCATCGGGCTTTCGTGCGCGAACTCGCCCATCCTGAAGACGGCGATTGCGGGCGAGGACCCCAACTGGGGCCGTGTCGTCATGGCCGTCGGCAAGGCGGGAGAGGCGGCGGACCGCGACAAGCTCGCGATCTGGTTCGGCCCCCATTGCGTGGCGCGCGACGGCGAGCGTGCAGCCGAGTACGACGAGGCGACCGTGGCGCAGTATATGAAGAACCGCGAGATCGTGATCCGCGTCAATGCCGGGGTCGGCGAGGGGACGGCACATGTCTGGACGTGCGATCTGACGCACGACTATGTGTCGATCAACGCGGATTACAGAAGCTGAAACGCCAAACCCTGTCCGCGTTTCCGTCCTCGCCCGAGCGGGGACGAGCTTTCCGGATCTGAGCGAGTGGAGGCGGCTTTGGACACCAATTTCTGGATCGAGCGCTGGAAGAAGGACGAGATCGGCTTTCATCGGGAGAAGGTGCACGACTTTCTGCCCCGTTACTGGCCGTCGTTCGGCCTCGCGCCGCAAAGCGCGGTGTTCGTTCCGTTGTGCGGGAAGAGCCACGACATGGTGTGGCTCGCGGCGCAGGGGCATCGCGTGATTGGCTGCGAGCTGTCGCCGCTCGCCGTCGACGCGTTCTTCCGCGAGCAAGATCTCGTGGCCGACGTGCGGCCGGAAGGCACGCTCGCCGTGTGGTCCGCGGGACCGTTCACGATCTGGTGCGGCGATATCTTCGAGCTTCCGGCGGAGGCCGTTCGCGACGTTGCGGCTGTCTATGACCGTGCCGCGCTCGTCGCGTTCCCGCCGAGCCTGCAGATCCGCTACGCGGAAACGCTGCTGACCCTGCTGCCGACGAAGGTGCCGATCCTGCTCGTGTCTCTCGCTTATCCCGACGGGCAGATCAACGGGCCGCCGTTTTCCACCCCGCGCGAGCAAGTCGACACCCTGTTCGTTGAGACGCACGAGATCGCGGTCGCCGAAACGCGTGACGGCCTCGACGAGAGCCAGAACCTCAAGGCGCGGGGCGTGACGTCGCTCGACGAGACGGCGTATCTCCTCACGCGGAGATGATGTCCGGCGGAATGTCGCGAATGGCGCCGTAGGCGAGCGCGAGATCGCTCGCGGTCACGCAATAGGGCGGCATCACGTAGATGGTGTTTCCGAGCGGACGCAGCAGAACGCCCCGGCTCAGGAAGTGCGCGCGGAGCGCGAGGCCAGCTGAAGCGAGATAGCCGCCGTCCGGCACGCGGAGGTCGATCGCGGCGATGGTACCTAGGCAGCGCGGGTTCTCGAAGCGTGCATCGTCCGCCAGGGCCGCGACGTGGGAGAGCTGCATCTCGGCAACGCGAGCGATGCGGTCCAGGATGGGCTCCTCTTCCCAGATCGTGATGTTCGCGAGCGCTGCCGCACAGCAGATGGCGTTGGCGGTGAAGCTCGACGAATGGAAGAGCGTGCGCGCGCGGTCCTCCGAAAAGTGGGCGTCGTAAACGGCGGGCGAGGCGAGCGTCGCGGCGAGCGGGAGCGATCCGCCCGTGATCCCTTTCGCAAGGCACATGATATCGGGCGAGATCCCCGCCTGATCGCACGCGAACAGCGTGCCGGTGCGGCCCCAGCCCGTCATGACCTCGTCAGCGATGAGGAGCGCGCCGTGATGGGCGCAGATGCGCTTCATCTCGGCGAGCGTCGCGGCGCTGTAGATGCGCATGCCGCCGGCACCCGCGATCAGGGGCTCGACAATGAGGGCCGCGAGCGGCGCCTCGCGACAGGCGGCTTCCAGCGCGTCGAGGGTGGCCTGCTCGTGGCCGGCGTCGGGAAACGGGATGCGCACGACATCGAACAAGAGCGGCTCGTAGGTGGCGTTGAAGACGCCGCGGCTGCCGGCGGACATCGTGCCAATGGTGTCGCCGTGATAGCCGTGCTCGAGGGCCGCGATGCGTGTGCGCGGCTCGCCGATGCCGCGCCAATAGCCGAGCGCCATCTTGAGCGCCACCTCGACGGAGGTGGAGCCGCTGTCGGAGAAGAAGACGTGCGCGAGACCGGGCGGTGCGATCGACACCAGCTTGTTGGCCAATGTATCGGCGGTCGGGTGCGTGAAGCCTGCGAAGATCACCTGATCGAGCCGGTCGGCCTGCGCCTTGATGGCCTCGACGATGACCGGGTGGCGATGGCCGTGCGTGACGACCCACCACGAGGAAATCGCATCGAGAATGCGCCGGTTGTCCGTCGTTTCGAGCCATGCGCCCTTGCCGCGCAGGATCTCCGTTTCCAGCGGTTCGAGCCCATGTTGCGTGAAGGGGTGCCAGATCGTCGTGCGCGCCATCAGAGAATGTCCTCGATGCGGAAATTCTCCGCGAAGATCGCGGCGAGGCTCGCGCGGGTGAGCGGATCGATGTGAGGCAGGCGGCCGAGCCGGCGTACGCCGCCCATTTCCACGATGGTTCGCTCCGTGTCGGGCACCTCGTCGCCGACGAAGACGATGCCGAGGATCGGGATGTTGCGCCCGTTCAGCGCTTCGATCGAGAGCAGGCTGTGGTTGATGGTGCCGAGCGCGGTGCGGGCCACGAGCACCACGGGCAGGCGCCAGGAGGCGAAGAGGTCGATCATGAGCGACTGGCGTGTGAGGGGCACCATGAGGCCGCCCGCGCCTTCGACGACGAGCGGGCCCGCGACGTCCGGCAGTTTCAGATTGCCGAGGCTGATCTCGATGCCTTCCGCCTCTGCGGCGCGGTGAGGCGATGCGGCCATCGAGAGGCGGTACGCCTCGGGCAGAAGCCTCTCGTCGGGGAGGCCCGAAAGCGTGCGTACGAGCGCGCTGTCGCCGTCGTTTTCGAGGCCGCATTGGACCGGCTTCCAATAGGTGGCTTCGAGCGCACCGGCAAAGGCTGCCGCAACGACCGTCTTGCCGACGCCGGTGTCCGTGCCGGTGACGATGAGGCCCTGGGTCATGGAACGTCTCCCCTGTGGGGAGAGGTCGACGCGAGGGCGCGAGCCCGAGCGGC
>DAOMQQ010000170.1:0-5877 GCA_035445405.1 Hyphomicrobium sp. | reverse complement strand
TGCAAAATCAGACAGGCTCACAGACGGTGTTGGTCGTGGCCATGGGGCTGGTCACGACCGCCGCCGCCGTCGCGCTCTACCAGCACATCGGGGTGCCCGGACCTGTGGCGACGACGGCGGCGCTCGCCATCTTTCTCCTTCTGGTCACCGGCCACGCGCTCGCCTGGCGTCGGGAGCGCCGCGCCGTCGACCCGGCACGGGATCGCCGCGAGCAGCAGCTCCGCCGACTGAAGGACGACGCGCGGCCCTCCGAGGGGCCCGCCGCCCGCGGCCCGCGTCCCACGCCAGCCAGGGGCCCGACAGCGAACCCGCCGGGCCCGGCTTCTCCGCGCATGCCGGGACGAGACGCGGCACCGGCAGCCGAGCGCGCAGTGCCGCCATCGCCTCCGCTCAAGGTCGTTCCGCCGCCCACGGCCGCAAGTCGCGCCGCCGCGGCCCGCGACGCCGATGACGACGCGGACGATTTCTGGTCGTTCCGCCCCACACCGCCGACAAGCCGCGAGCCGGCGCACCGCGAGGAGCTTCCGCCCTTCGTGAGCGGACGGGTTCCGGGCGCGGAGGCCGCGCCAGCGCCCCAGCCCAAAGCCGCAGCACCGGCAGAGCGTCCCTCGACCCCGCACGAGGCCGATGTCGAGGTGATCCAGGACGCGATCAAGCGCCTGCTCGAAGAGGTCAACGCCGCCGAGCAGATGGAAGCGCGCCCGGCTGCCGGATCGGCAGCGCGCTCCGTACCGGAAGCCAGCGTCGACCACGCCATCGAGGCGCTCCGCATGACGGCGGGCACGATGCGCTCGGCCGCAGCCGGCCCGCGCGATGCGCCCCTGGCCGCGCCTGTGCACGAGCAAGCGCCGCAGCCGCCGCCCCTGCCTCCCTTTGTCCGGGGCGCAGCCCCGAGCGCGCGCGCCCAGTCGCCGGCCGACGCCCGCGCCCGGCTGATGGCGGACGCCATTTCGGCCGGCCGCATCGACGTGACGCTGGAGCCCATCCTGGGCCTCGAAGACCAGCAGACGCGCCATTACGAGGTTTGCGTGCGCCTGCGCGACAGCGACGGCAACGTTCTCGACGTGACGCCCGGCGGCCCGGACCTGCGCGGCACGGGGCTGCTTCCGCTGTTCGACGGCGTCCGCGTCACGCGCACGGCCGCCGTCGCACGCCGCCTGGAAGAGCGGGGCAAGGTCGGCTCGGTCTTCTCCAACTTCAGCGGCGAATCCGTCGCCGACGAGCACTTCCTCGGCGAACTGGCCGAAACGCTGCATCAGCGTGCCAGCCTCGCCACGCAGCTCGTGCTCTCCTTCACGCAAAGCGACGTGCGCGGCTTCTCCACGCCGGAGTGGGATTCGCTCGCCGACATGCGCGCGCTCGGCTTCCGTTTCGCGCTGAGCCACATCACCGATCTCGACATGGACTTCGAGGCCTTGGCCGAGCAGGGCTTCGCCTTCGTGAAGCTCGACGCCTCCGTGTTCCTCGAAGGCCTGCCGGCGCCCAGCGGACGCCTGCCGTCGAGCGACGTGTGCCGCCATCTCGCCAAGCACGGTCTCACGCTCGTCGTCGAGCACATCGACGACGACGATAAGCTGGCGCGCGTGTTCGGGTTCGGCGTTCTTCTGGGTCAGGGCCAGCTTTTCGGCGGCCCGCGCCCGGTCCGCGCCGACGTCACGCGCAATCACAGCGCGACGGCCGCAGCCTGACCCGATCCGCCACTTTGCGGCAGGCCAAAAGATCGAGGAGGCGCCCCAAGGTCCCTCCTCTTTTATGCTCCCTCCTTTTTCATGATGTCCAACCTGACGCACCCTCTTCGCACCATTCGGTGCTACTCATGCGCCATGACCACACCGACCGACCCGCCCATTCCCATTCTCGCATCGATCGACGACCTCGGCCCACCCCGCGACGCGTGGCTGACCGACATCTGGGGCGTCATGCATAACGGCGTTGCCCCGTTCCAAAGCGCGAGCGAGGCCTGCATCCGGTTTCGCGAGGGGGGCGGCACCGTTCTGCTGCTCTCGAATGCCCCCCGCCCGCACACGAGCGTCGCCGAGCAGCTCGACCGCATCGGCGTCCCTCGCACCGCATGGGACGCGATCCTGACCTCGGGAGATGCGGCACGCGCGCTCATCGGCGCCCATGCGGGCCGCCGCGTATTTCCGCTCGGCCCCGCACGTGACGCCCCCGTCTACGACGGACTGCCGATGACACTGTCGGACGCCGCGACCGCCGAGATCGTCTCCTGCACCGGCCTTTTCGACGACGAGACGGAGACGCCGGCCGATTACGCGGCGCTGCTGGCGGACTTCGTCGCGCGCGACGTTCCGATGATCTGCGCCAACCCCGATCTCACCGTCGAGCGCGGCAACAAGATCGTCTACTGCGCAGGCGCCATCGCCGCCGAATACGAAAAGCTGGGCGGCGAGGTCTCGTATGCCGGAAAGCCGCACGGACCGATCTACGATCTCGCGTTCGACGCGCTCGCGAAGCTGCGCGCACAGGAGGTCTCCCGGGAGCGCGTCCTCGCCATCGGCGATGGCATCCGGACCGACATCACGGGCGCCGCGCGTGCCGGCATCGCGAGCGTCTTCATCGCGAGCGGCATCCATGTGGAATCGGAGCTGACGAGCCGAGGACTGGACGAGCTTTTTCCCGATCCCTCGATCCGCCCGCTCGCCGCGATGACTGCGCTCGCGTAACGACGCAGACTATGCGACCGTAAGCACGATCTTGCCGATGTGCTGGCTCGTCTCCATGCGCGCATGAGCGGCTGCCGCCTCGCGCAGCGGATACGTACTGTCGATCACGACGCGCACGTTTCCGCTCGCGACCAGCGGCAAGGCATGCATTTCGACCTCGCGCGCGATCGCGCCCTTTACCTCCGTCGGACGGATGCGGAGCGTCGAGCCCGTCAGCGTCAGCCGCTTCAGCATCACGCGCATGAGATCGACCGTCACCTTCGATCCCGACTGGAAGCCGATGTAGACGAGCCGCCCGTCGTCGCCGAGCGAGCGGATGTTGCGATCCACGTAGTCGCCGCCCACCATGTCGAGAACGACGTCGACACCGCGACCGGCCGTCTCGGCCTTCACGACCTCGACGAAATCCTCGCTCGTGTAGTTGATCGCCCGCAGCGCGCCGAGCTTGAGACACGCCTCGCACTTCTCTTGCGAGCCGGCCGTCACGATCACTTTCGCGCCGAGTTGCGTCGCGAGCTGGATCGCGGTGACGCCGATGCCGCTCGAGCCTCCATGCACGAGTAGCCACTCGCCCGCCTTGAGCGCGCCGCGCTCGAACACATTGTGCCAGACGGTGAAGAACGTTTCCGGGATGGCCGCCGCCTCGACATCGGATACGCCGCCCGGAATGGGAAGCGTTGCCGCTTCCTCGGCGAGCGCGAACGTCGCATACCCGCCGCCGTTCAGAAGCGCCATCACGCGATCGCCGACCTGAAAGCGTGTCACGCCCTCGCCTGCGGCAGCAACCGTGCCCGCAACCTCCAGCCCCGGCAGCTCCGAATGTCCCTTCGGCGCCGGATAGAGACCCTTGCGCTGGAGAACGTCGGGGCGATTGACGCCGGCCGCCGCGACACGGATCAGAACCTGCCCGGGTGCGGGCGCCGGGAGCGGCCGTTCCTCCGCAACAAGCACCTCCGGACCGCCTTTGCCCTGGATCGCAATAGCTGTCATCGTTTCGGGCAACGTCGTCATTGCTGGCTCCTCCGGCGGATCTTTCGACGCATAGGTGCCCCAGCGGGCGCCTTGAGACAAGGCGTTGAAAATGACACCTTGTCATCAAGACGCAAAACAACGACGCGTAGCACGGGAGACGACGCCATGGATTGGGATAACACGCGGCCGCCCTTGCGCTCGTCCGCAAGCATCGGCGACAATCTCGAAATGTTGTCGGTCGCGGAGCTGGAAGAGCGGATCGCCGCATTCACCGCGGAGATCGAGCGCATCCAAGTCGAACTCGCGCGCAAGCGCGCCCACGAGAGCGCGGCCGAGGCACTGTTCAGGACCCCGAAGCCTTAGCCTCGCCAAATCGCCGCACGGCCAAGGGAAATTCGTCTGCGATGGCGACCGATTGACCGGAACCGAGCCACCCGATAGATTCCGCGCCAACTTTGGCAGCATGGAGTGGCTTCGACGAATTCGGGTCGGCCACATATCAAGTGACCGAGCTACTGATCGTCCTGGCCCTGATCGTCGTCAACGGCCTTTTTGCGCTTTCCGAACTTGCCATCGTCTCTGCCCGCCAAACGCGGTTGAAAGCCATGGCCGCCGCCGGAAAGCCCGGCGCGGAAAAGGCCCTCGCCCTCGCAACCGACCCAGGGCGCTTTCTCTCCTCCGTACAGATCGGCATCACGCTGGTCGGCATCATCAACGGCGTCTACTCGGGCGAGGCCTTCGGCTCGCGCGCCTATGCCGCGCTGCGCGAGGCGGGCTTCCAGGACGCGATCGCCGCCCCGCTCGGCTACGGCAGCGTGATCGCCGTCATCACCTACCTGTCCGTCATCATCGGCGAGCTCGTCCCGAAGAACCTGGCGCTACGCAGGCCGGAGGCCATCGCGTGCTGGGTCGCACCGATGATGTCGACCGTGGCGCGCATCGCCCGCCCCGCCGTGTGGCTGCTCGACACCTCGACCCGCCTGGTCTTTCGCCTCTTCGGCCAGACCACGGTCAAAGACAGCCAAATCACCGACGAAGAGATCGCCATGCTGATCGCGGAGGCCGAGGCCTCGGGCGTGCTCGAAACGCACGAGCGCGAAATGATCGCGGGCGTGATGCGCCTCGGCGACCGCACCGTGATCGATCTGATGACGCCGCGCACCGACGTCGACTGGGTGGACGTGAACGCGAGCCCGGAGGAGGTCCGCGCGCTTCTGATCGAGACGCCGCATTCTCTTGTCCCGGTCGGCGAAGGCTCCGTCGACACGCTGATCGGCGTCGTGCAGGCGCGCGAGCTGCTGGCGTCCGTGCTCGCAGGCCATGCGCTCGACATCCGCCCGTTGATCCGCAAGGTGCCGATCATTCCGGAAACCATGCACGCGCTCGATGCCCTTGCGGTGCTGCGCGAGGCCGACGTGCCGATCGCGCTGATCCATGACGAATACGGCAACTTCGAGGGCCTGATCACGCCGACGGATACGCTTGAAGCCATCGTCGGCGCATTCAAGTCCGACGAGGACGACCCGGACGCGGTCACCCGCGAGGACGGCTCGCTGCTGCTCTCGGGCGCGATGCCAGCGGATGCGATGGCGGACTTGCTCGGGCTCTCGCTCCCGACGAAGCGCGGCTATACGACGGTTGCGGGCTTCCTATTGGCTCAGCTTCAGCACATCCCGCGCACGGGGGAATACATCGAGACGTCGGGCTGGCGGCTCGAGGTGGTCGACCTCGACGGGCGGCGCATCGACAAGGTGCTGGCGACACGCCACACGTCCAGCGAGGAAAAATCTTCAAAGGGCGATTAAGCGGCCGCTGGCACTTTTCGCATCACAAGCGTTTTATGAAGTAGCGCGCCGAACGCACTGTCTTCCCTTGATCAATCCGATATCGAACATCCCATTGCGGGACACGGGTAAACGCTGCGCGGGCGCAACGGTGAACGCGACGTCGATTCGGAAATCGCTAACCGTTAAGCCTTCGTTAGGAATTGCGGCGTAACGTCCTGCCATCCAGACATGCTGGATCCTGGGGTGGTGCCTAGCCACCCTGTTTGACGCCTCCCTGTTTGACTTCTGAGCCGCCCGCAAGGCGGCTCATTTTTTTTGGCGCGCGTCTTGCTCGTGCATTTTGCTGATGAGGGCCGTGTGTCGAAACCCGGCGCAACGTCATCGCATCGTCTCTTTCTAGGCCATCTTGTTAACTCTGGCCTCTTAGGATCTGA
>DAOMQQ010000169.1:0-5923 GCA_035445405.1 Hyphomicrobium sp. | reverse complement strand
GCTGATAGGGCCCGAAGCGATCATGGTCTCCTTAGTCAGACCGATGATTCACGCTTCGGACTGATAGGGTCCGAAGCGATCATGGTCTCGCCGCCCGGACAGTGGCTCCCGCAGCACGCCGGGGCAGGAATATCTGCGACGCCGATGCCGCCACTTGACCCTCGGCCGAACCTTCTCATGATGGTAAAGAGGGAACGGTGAGGGCGGGGCAGCCCTCCCGCAGATGTGTTTCGTGTATGATCGCGCGTGCCGGGCCATGTCCCCCCGAGCCGCCTTGTGGGGGAATTTGATGGCAATCGGTGCCGACGACGCACAGCCGGTGCGGCATGACTCCTTGCCGCCGGTCACTCTCGGCTGGTTTCTCAAGCGTACGCTGCTCGGCATTGCCATTCTGATGGTGGCGATGGGTGGCTTGGCATGGCTCACCTATGCCTCGATCGAGCCCGATCAGGATGCCGCGCCGGCGACGGCGAACATGCCTGCGGACGCCCCCGCCCGGTTGATCCCCATCGACCTTTAGGCTCCAACCCAATCAGGATAGCATCACGACGCGAGGGCTTTTGTTCGGCCGGAAGGAGCGAGGGCGCCGCAAACCTGATGGTTTGCAAGCCCTTGCAACGAACCGGGCGGGCAAAAGAACCGCGCGGCTCCGCCGTGAGACGAGATTGGCCGATGGCGGCGTCGTGCTGGAAGCACGCCTCCGGCATGAACCGCTCGACCGATGCATTAGGCCTCCTGGCCCTCGACCAATCTTGTCTCATCGTGGTGCCATCCTGATTGGGTTTGGAGCCTAAGGCGCCGTGCCGGTCCAGATCGCGACGGGCCGCATCAGGTTGCGGAAAGCCCATCGGCTGCATTAGGGTTCGATCCGTATTTCCGCCGCGCGCGAGCTCGGCCCTGCCGCCTGCGCGACTGCCGACAGGATAGCCACGATGTCACTTCCGGATCTTGTTCCCTTCATCCTCATCGGCGCGGCTGCCTTCGCCGCCGGGTACTTCATCGGTCGCTTTCAGGCGCTCGCGGAGCGCGGCACGGCGCGGGAGCACGATGTCCGCTCGCCGCTGCCGGGGCCTGAAGACAGGTATGCGGACGCACCGTCCGCGCCGCCGCAGCCGCGGGGTGCGCCGCCTCCGGCCACCGCGGGCACGGGTGGGGCTGGCGGTCGAACGCCGCCGCGCCGCTCGACGACACCGCCTCCGGCCATCGCCGGCCTGATGGGCCGCGGCTCCACGGACAAGCCGGGCGACAGCCAAAATTAAGACGGAATTCCACCGTCAGCGTTCGCCCGCGCCTCCCGTAGGGCAGAAGACATCCGACAGGCCGTTCCATGCGCCTTGCCATGCTGGCCCGAAATCCGGGCCTTTACTCGCATCAGCGCCTCGTCGAGGCGGCTGAGACGCGTGGGCATACGCTCGACGTGATCAACACGCTTCACGTCCACATGAACATCACGTCGAACCGGCCGGTGCTGCGCTATGGCGGCAAATCGCTGCCGCTCTACGACGCGGTGATCCCCCGCATCGGCGCTTCGATCACGCACTACGGCCTCGCCGTGCTCCGGCAGTTCGAGATGCAGGGCGTGTTCCCGCTCAACGAAAGCGTCGCCATCGGCCGGGCGCGCGACAAGCTCCGCGCGCTGCAGCTTCTGGCGCGCGCCGGCATCGGGCTTCCCGTGACGGCGTTCGCGCATGGGCCGCGCAAGGCGGAGGATGTCATCAAGGAGGTGGGCGGCACGCCGGTCGTCATCAAGCTGGTCGAGGGAACGCAGGGCATGGGCGTGATCCTGGCCGAGACGGAAGCGTCCGCGAAATCGATCATCGAAGCTTTCAGCGCCGCCAACATCAACATCCTGGTGCAAGAATACATCGCCGAGGCGGAGGGACGCGACGTGCGCGCGCTCGTGGTCGGCGGACAGGTGGTGGCCGCCATGGAGCGCGTGGGCAAGACCGGCGAGTTCCGCTCCAACCTGCATCGCGGCGGCATCACGGCGGAGGCCAACATCACGGAGGAAGAGCAAACGGCCGCCGTGCAGGCTGCGTCCGTGCTGGGCCTCAACGTGGCGGGCGTCGACATGCTGCGCTCGAACCGCGGGCCGATGGTGGTCGAGGTCAACGCCTCTCCCGGCCTCAAGGGCATCGAGCGCGCCACGGGCGTGGACGTGGCCGGCGAGATCATCGCCTTCATCGAAGCGGCGGCGGCTCATGGAGCGACGGAAACCAAGGGCCAAAGGGGATGAGCCGCGTCTTTACCCCGACGGAACCGGCCTCTGGAAGTCGTTAACGGCTTGGGCCGGCGTTCCGCTTGATCGGCCATGGCCTGCTCGACTATCCTGATTGCTCGATTGAGATCAGCCCCCGCACCCGCCGGGCCGGCACCGCCGCTCAATCAGCGCAGCACGCGCGAGCAACTCCGAGCGGCGAGGATGGAATGGAATGACGGAGCAGCAAAAGCACTTTCCGGAGTTCTACGTCACCACTTCGCAGCCTTGTCCCTATCTGCCGGGCAGACTCGAGCGGAAGCTCTTCACTCACCTCACGAACGACAAGCCTCTCGCGTTGATCGACAACCTCCTGAAAGGCGGCTTTCGGCGCAGCCAGAACATCGCCTACATGCCCTACTGCGAGGGCTGCCACGCGTGCGTTTCGGTGCGCATCGTGGTGGACGAGTTCGCGCCCGGCCGCTCCATGCGCCGCACGCTCGAGCGCAACCGCGATCTCGTGAGCCGGCGCGTCTCCGCGATCCCGACGTCCGAACAGTTCAGCCTGTTCCGCAGCTACATCGACGCGCGCCATTCGGACGGCGGCATGGCGGACATGACGGTGCTCGACTATGCGATGATGGTGGAGGACAGCGTGGTGCGCACCTTCCTCACCGAATACCGCGCGAAGCCGGACTACGCGCTCGACACGCGCGAGGAGACGTGGCCGCTGACCGCCGTTGCGCTCTGCGACCGGCTCTCGGACGGCATCTCGATGGTGTACAGCTTCTACGAGCCGTTCGAGGAGGCGCGCAGTCTCGGCACCTACATGATCCTCGA
Source organism: Hyphomicrobium sp. (assembly GCA_035445405.1). Taxonomy (GTDB): domain Bacteria; phylum Pseudomonadota; class Alphaproteobacteria; order Rhizobiales; family Hyphomicrobiaceae; genus Hyphomicrobium_C. The sequence goes on along the minus strand of DAOMQQ010000169.1, from coordinate 2,886 downwards.
GCATATCGACTACGCGCGCCGGCTCGGGCTGCCGTACCTCTACCTCGGCTACTGGATCGAGGGCTCACGCAAGATGAGCTACAAGACGCGCTATCAGCCGCAGGAACATCTCGGCTCCAGTGGGTGGGTGCGGGTGCCGGACAAAGGGTAGCGGCATCCAATCATGTCATCCCGGAAAGGTGAAGGCGCGAGCCGGAGCCTTATCCGGGACCCAGCGCAAGAGTCGTCGGAGACGCGATATTTCGCGGGAGGAGTTTCTCCTGGGTCCCGGCTCGGCGCCCGGTCATGCTGGAAGCATGCCTCCGGCATGACGCCTCGCTTAGCCGGTATGACAGATTGTCGGAAGGTTACTTTGCGAGCTCGGTGTCGAGCTTTTCGAACATGTAGGCCCACTTCGACGCCTGGGTCTCGATCAGCACGCCCATGAGGCGGCGCAGCTCTTCCAGCATGGCGCAGTCCGGCACTTTCGCGCTCGCGCCTTCGGTGCCCATGGTGGAAATCGACGCCAGGAGCTTGTTCGATTCTTCCTCGAACACCGAGATCCGGTCGTCCTGCACGATCGGCGCCGCCTCCTTCAGGAACTGATCGTCGCTCCAGCCGCGCTTCTCCTTGAGGGCGCGCAGGCGCGTCTGAAACTCCGGCCGATTGCGGTTGTTGAGATCCCGGAGCGCCATGGCGGCTTCGTCGACCGCGTTCTCGAACTCGGCCTTGTCGCAGACGGTGGCTTCCTGTGCCCAGGACTTGCCGACGGTCGCGGGGCTCGCCAGCCCCGTCGCCATCCCAAGCCCGGCAGCAACAAGCATGAGCCCGCGCGCTCGCACCACCCCTGCCCCCGATCGTCTGTCGTCTTGCCCCATGGATCTGTCGTAGCGGGGCGAAGCCGACGAGGCAAGACGCGCGCAGATCACACTTAATGACAGTCGTACGCGTGCGTCCTGCCCTCGGGTCAGCGGAAAGCGGGGCCGAACTTGTTCGACCGGGGGAACCCCTTGGGCACGGTCTTGCCGGCCTGTGCGCGGGTCCCGACCCACTCGCGCAGGTCCGACCAACCGAGCGTGAAGGTGCGCCCCGCCGCGTCCAGCCACGTGAGGCCTTCCTTCTTATGGAAAACCCGCGCGTCGATCAGCGCACCGTCCTTGAAGCGCTGCAGGATTGTGCCCTTGCCGCGCGTCATCTCGTTCATTTCCGAAAGCGGGAAGACGAGCATCTTGCGGTTTTCGCCGACCGTCGCGACGTGATCGCCATCGACGGGTACGCAAACGCGCGCCTCCTCGTCAGCCGCGACGTTCAAGACCTGCTTGCCCTTGCGGGTGGAGGCGACGACCTCGCTTTCCGGCACGACGAAACCATAACCGCCCGTACTCGCCACCAGCAGACGGCGCTCCGGATCGTGCACGAAGCAGGCTGCGAAGTCCTGGTTCTGCTCCAGGTCGACGATGAGGCGGATGGGCTCGCCGTGGCCGCGTCCGCCCGGAAGCTGGCTCGCCTCCAGCGTGAAGAAGCGGCCGTTGGTGGCGAACAGGATGAGCTTGTCGGTCGTCTGCGCCTTCACCGCGTAGCGCAGGCTATCGCCCTGCTTGAAGTCGAGGCGCGAGAGATCGTCCTGATGGCCTTTGAGCGCGCGGATCCAGCCCTTGTCGGAGACGATGACGGTAATCGGCTCCTTCTCGACGAGGGCGGCGTCGAGATCGACGTCGATCTCGGGTGCGTCTGCAAAGGTCGTGCGGCGGCGGCCGAGCGCCGTCTTCTTCGAATAGCGCTCCCGCGTGGCGCGCACCTCCTCGGAGATCCGCTCCCACTGGAGCGCGTCCGACTTGAGAAGCTCCTGGAGGCCGCGACGCTCCTTCGAGAGACGATCGTGCTCTGCCCTGATCTCCACCTCTTCGAGCTTCGACAAGGCCTTCAAGCGCAGGTTCAGGATGGCGTCGGCCTGCACTTCCGAAAGCTTGAAACGCTCGATCAGCTTGGCTTTCGGATCGTCCTCGAAGCGGACGATGCGGATGACCTCGTCGATGTTGAGGTATGCAACGAGATAGCCGTCGAGCACTTCGAGGCGGTGCTCGATTTTCTTCAGGCGGTACTGCGAACGGCGCACGAGCACGTCGATGCGATGCTCGAGCCACTGGCTCAGAACATCGCGCAGCGAGAGCACGTTCGGGATCTGTCCGGCCGAGAGAACGTTCATGTTGAGGCCGAAACGCACTTCGAGCTCCGTCAGGCGGAACAGGCTCTCCATGAGGATGAGAGGATCGACGGCGCGGGACTTCGGCTCGAGGACGAGGCGCACCTCGTCGGCCGATTCGTCGCGGATGTCGCCGAGCAGCGGCAGCTTCTTCTCGATCAGAAGCTCCGCGATCTTCTCGACCAGCTTCGCCTTCTGCACCTGATAGGGGATCTCGGTCACGACGATCTGATAGCCACCGCGGCCGGTCTCTTCCTTCTCCCACTTCGCGCGCAGGCGGAAACCGCCGCGGCCGGTGCGATAGGCTTCGAGGATCTGCTCGCGCGGCTCGACGAGCACGCCGCCGGTCGGGAAGTCGGGCCCCGGCACCATCTCGACCAGCTTCTCGATCGAGGCGTTCGGATGCTTGATGAGATGGAGCAGCGCTACGCACAGCTCATCGACGTTGTGCGGGGGAATGTTGGTTGCCATGCCGACGGCGATACCGGCCGCGCCGTTGGCGAGCAGGTTCGGGAAGGCGGCAGGCAGCACGGACGGCTCCTGCTCGCGCCCGTCGTAGTTCGGACGGAAGGCGACCGTATCCTCGTCGATGCCGTCGAGCAACTCCGCGGCGACGGTGGTGAGGCGGGCTTCCGTGTAGCGGTCGGCGGCGGGGTTATCGCCGTCGATGTTGCCGAAGTTGCCCTGTCCGTCTACGAGCGGAT
>DAOMQQ010000168.1:0-5924 GCA_035445405.1 Hyphomicrobium sp. | reverse complement strand
TAGAATTTCCTTAAGCTTCCCATTAAGGGGCGGATCCTTAGGTTTTCTTAACCCTCGCGCCTTACCACTGGGGCCATGTTTAGTCCGTTCCAGCGGTCGATCATGCGCCCCCGCTTTACAGTCCTGGTCCGTCTTCTGCCCTGCGTGGCGACGCTGGCGCTCGGCGCGTGCGCGCACGACCCGGACACCGTGATCTCTGCGGCGCTGACCAATTTCGAGCACCACACGGGCGGCGGGCGTCCGCACTATCGCGAATTTTCCGGCGGGCACGCGGCCGAGGACGTCGCCTGGGGTGCGCCAACCGTTCATCCGGCGGCGTACGGCTCGCCCGAGCCGAGCCGGGCCTATCTGCTCGACACCGGCGACCGCCTTCGCGTGTTCGTCTATGGACAGCCCAACCTGTCGCGCGCCTATACCGTCGATCATGACGGCCTCATCACAGTGCCGCTTATTGGCGACGTCAAGGCACGGGGCCGCACGACGCGCAATGTCGAGGAGACGATCCGCCGGCGGCTGGGCGCCGAGTTCGTGCGCGATCCGCAGGTCACCGTGGACGTCCTGCAGAACCGGCCGTTCTTCATTTATGGCGAGGTCAAGGCGGCGGGCCAGTATCCATTCGTCTCCGGCATGACGGTCGAGACCGCAATCGCCATCGCGGGTGGCTATTCGGAGCGCGCGAGTACGCGCAGCTTCCGGATCACGCGCCGCTCGGACGGTATCGTCGACCAGATGGAAGCGCCGGGCGATTATCCACTCCAGCCGGGCGACGTGGTCTACGTCAACGAGCGCTTCTTCTAGAGCATGATCAGTTTCGATTGAATCGGGATCACGCTCTATCTCGTTGGTGAGACCGATGATTCACGTTTCAGGCTGATAGGGCCTGAAGCGATCATGGTCTAAAGGAGCGCTTTCTTTTGACAGACGCGCCGTCACCGCTTCGAATTCTCCACGTCATGCGGGCGCCCGTCGGCGGGCTTTTCCGGCACGTGCTCGATCTCGCAGGCGAACAGGCCCGGCGTGGCCACCTCGTCGGCCTCGTGGCCGACCGAAACGCAACCGATAGCCTGACGGCCCAGAAGCTCTCCGCCATCGAGCCGCACCTGCGGCTCGGCCTCTCGCTCGTCCCCATGAGCCGACGACCGGGCCTCGGCGACGCATCGGCGGTGCGGGCGGTACGCGGCGTCGCGCGGACGCTCGATCTCGACGTGCTGCACGGACACGGCGCCAAGGGTGGCGCCTATGCCCGTCTCGCGCGGCCCTTTCTCGCGCGAGGCAACGGGCGCGTGCGGGTCTTCTATACGCCGCACGGCGGGAGCCTGCATTACAAGCCCGGCACCGCGGCCGGCACCGTTTTCAGCCTCCTCGAACGGATCATGGCGCAGCTGACCGACGGGGTCATCTTCGAATCCGATTTCGCGCGCCAGGCCTACGGCCGTCTCGTCGGCGAGCACGGCGCGCCTCGGCGCGTCATCCCCAACGGACTGCAGCCCCGCGACTTCATCGTCTCGCCGACCGCCGCCGACGCCGCGGATTTTCTCTTCATCGGCGAGCTTCGCGCGCTCAAGGGCGTCGATGAGCTCCTGAAAGCCCTGGCCGAGCTGACCGCCCATCGCCCCGTGCGCGCCGTGATCGTCGGCGCGGGACCGGACAGCGAGGCTTTCAAGGCGGAAGCGACGCGCCTCGGGCTGGATGGACACGTGACGTTTGCGGGCGCCATGCCGGCCGAGGCCGCGTTCCCGCTCGGGCGCGCGCTGGTGGTTCCCTCGCGGGCCGAAAGCTTTCCCTATGTCGTGCTCGAAGCGGGCGCCGCGGGGAAGCCGCTCATTGCGACGTCCGTCGGCGGCATCCCGGAAATCGTGGCCGGCACGCGAACGGCGCTGATCCCGCCCCGCTCCGTTCCCGACCTCGCCCGCGCCATGGAGGCCATGCTCGACGATCCCGACGGTGCGCAGGAGCGAGCGGACGAGTTGCGCGCCGCGGTCCAGCGCCGCTTTACCGTCGGCGCGATGACGGACGCGGTGCTCGACTTCTACCGGAGCGTCTAGCGCACACGTACGGCGCAAACCCCGCGCCCATCGCTCGCCGCCGGACGGCGCGCCTCTTCCCTTCCCCGACGTTTACACTTCGTTAAGGACAGCAGCGTTCGGCGCGCGTGGCCGGCGCGACGCGCGCCCTGTGGCATGAGCGCTGCACTCGATGTGAGCACCGGCACCGCATGGCCGGGGTGTGTCGCATTATGAGCCATATCATGTTGCCGAATGTCCCGACTTCGCCCACCGCCCCCCTCGTCGAGATGATCTCGAAGGCGCCTCGGCGCTTTCGATCGAGCGGTAAAATCGATCTTCTCTCGCCCGTGGTCGTCGTCGGCCTCGTCCGGTTCGCGGAGTTCGCCATCGCCGTCCTCTCGGGCCTCGTGCTCGCTGTCCTCTACGTCGGCGCGCCTGTCGTCACGGCGGATCTTCTCTATGGCACCGTGATCGTCATCGCGGCTGTCGTCACGGTGATCGCGTTCGACCTGCTCGGCCTCTACTCCATGCGCGCACTCGCGGCGTTCCCGCTGAGCCTGCCCCGCCTCATGCTGGGTTGGGCCGCCGCGCTCGCGGCAGCAGGCGTGCTCATCTTCTTTCTCAAAGCGGGTCAGGAATTCTCGCGCGTGTGGCTCGCAGTCTGGATGGTCGTGGGCGGCATGGCGTTCGCGTCCGAACGTGCAGCGCTCGCCCTCGTTCTGGCGCGGCTGCGCAACTCAGGACGGCTCGTGCGGCGGGCCGTGATCTACGGAACCGGCACCCTGACGGACGAATTGCTTCTCGCCCTCGAGAACGAGCAAGCCTCGGAAATCCGCATCGTCGGCGTATTCGACGACCGCAGCATCGGCCGAGGCGCCCCTTCCCGGAGCGCTGACGCGCGGCTCGGCACGCTCGACGAACTCGTCGACGCGGCGCGTGCAGCGCGTGTGGACCTCGTGATCATTGCCCTTCCCCTCGCGGGCGAGCGGCGCCTGCACGACGTGGCGAGCCGGCTTTCCGTGCTCCCCGCCGACATCCGCCTGCCCGCGGGCGCGATGCAGCTCCGGCTCGCACCCCGCCTCTATTCGCACCTCGGCTCCGTCGCCATGCTCGATCTCTACGACCGGCCGATCGCGGATTGGGGCTACGTGGTCAAATGGTTGTTCGACAAATCGATCGGGCTTGCCGCCGTGACGATGCTTGCCCCCGTCATGCTGCTGGTCGCGGCCGCCATCAAACTCGATTCCCGCGGCCCGGTGTTTTTCCGGCAGCGCCGCTACGGCTTCAACAACGAGTTGATCGAGGTGTTCAAATTCCGCTCCATGCACGTGGACATGACCGACCACGACGCGAGCCGACTGGTCACTAAAGGCGATCCCCGTGTGACGCGTGTCGGACGCTTCATCCGCAAGACGAGCCTCGACGAGCTTCCGCAGCTCTTCAACGTTCTCAAGGGCGACCTGTCGCTCGTGGGCCCGCGTCCGCACGCCGTCTCGGCCAAGGCGCAGAACCGTCTCTATAACGAGGTCGTCACACGCTACTACGCGCGCCACAAAGTGAAGCCCGGCATCACCGGCTGGGCGCAGATCCGCGGATGGCGCGGCGAGACGGATACCGAGGAAAAGATCGAGCAGCGCGTCTCGCACGATCTCTATTACATCGACAACTGGTCGGTGTTCTTCGATCTCTACATTCTGGTGATGACCCCGCTCGCGCTTCTCAAGTCCGAGAACGCCTACTGACAGGCGGCTAAGCAAATAAGAAAAGCCCCGCAGCGGCGAGCGCGTGCGGGGCTTAATTCATCACAGCAATCGCACAGGCGCCCGGATCAGGCGGGGACTGCGTGGCCTTCCGTCCGATAGCCTTCGGCCGCAGCAGCCAACGCCTCGCTCATGGTGCGGGCCATCTTATGCGGATTGAAGCCCCACTTGGCGTTGAGGCGCATATGCGCGGCCGCTTCGAGCGCGGTCACGAGCGCCTGCTGGCCGTGGCGCGCAATGAGCTCGCTCACGTGACGCGACTGGCAGGCCGCCAGGAAACTGCGGAAGCGCAGGAGCACGGCGACCTTGCGCACGCGGGCGCGAGGAGAGATCTGCCAGAAGTCCTGCTCGACACGGCGAAGATCGTCGTCGGACAGCGTCACCGACGGCAGCAGAAGACCGTTACCCGAGGACAGGATCTTGAGAGCGAGCGCAAGCTCGCGGGCGCCCACGCGCGGCACGTCGCTCGCATCCACGGCGGACGCGTCGGCGGTCTCGATCGATGGATCAGGTGTCGTTTGATTAGACATGGCGGTTAGCTCCGCTTTCCCGCAGGGCGCTTGGCGCTAAAGACGGCCCAGGGCGACCCATGCAACAAGATGATGTCCCGAGGATGGGAACTATGCGATTCGATGACGAAATCCACGTCGAGTCCGACCAAACGGCCATTTGGGTTTTGGATATCCGATCCCGAAAAGCGATATTTGCGCCCGTCGGTCGCGCTGATGATGCCAAATCCGATACTCTCGTGAAACTTGGTGATATGGCCTTGCATGGCACGCTCCACATCTCAGGGGCCGAACCGCGATCAGCGGTGATGTGTCGGACGATGCCTGAGACGAGCGCCATGCGCTGTTACGGCCGGAACATTCCTAATCTTTTCAAGGCTGTCAACCGACCTGCGAACATTTGTCCGCGGAAAAGGCCGCGCTCGCGGGCAGCCTTTTCGGTTTCACAGGCGATCCTCCGCGGCCGGAGCGCCCTTTATTTTCGGGGCTGGCGGGCCCAGCGTGCCCAGGCGAACCCGCCGATGGGGCGGCAACGGCGCCGCAGGCTCAGTTTTTACGAAAAAAGGCGTCTACCCGCATGCCAGGCTTCAACGCCGCGGCCGTCCCCTGCAATTCGACGATCACTTCCATCACCTCCACGTCGTTCGGGCGGAGGGGGCCGCGCGGGCCGATGCGGGCGCCACCCAGCGTCGGTGCGATGCTCGTGACGCGACCTTCGAAGCGCTCGCCGGGGCGGCTGATGCTCGTGACGTAGGCGGTCTGGTTGACCGAGATCTTGCCGACGTCGCCCTCGTCGACCTCGGCCTTGACGCGCACCACGCTCATGTCGCCCAGGACGACCAGCGGGAGCTCGGGCGACGGCGCCACGATTTCACCCTGCTTCGCGTTGACCTGAAGGATCGTGCCGGCGATCGGCGCGCGGATGCGCGTCTTGTCGAGCAGCGCTTCGGCCATGCGCACCTCGGCGCGGGCGGCGCTCACGGCGGATTCGGCGCGGCTCGGTGCGGGAAGGTTGGCCTTGGACTGCGCCTTCACGTAAGCGATGCGCTCGCGCTCGAGCCGGTCGTGAGCATCCTTGAGACGGCGACGCGCGTCGCTGACGGCGGTCTCGCTGCCAGTGCCCACGCGGCGGGCGGAGATCGCGTAATCGAGCTCGATGCGCGCGCCCGTCACGGCGCGCTCGGCCGAGTAGATGGCGTCTTCCGCCTTGCGCACGTCCTCGCGGCCGGATGCAAACGCCTTCTCGCGATCCTCACGCAGCGCTTCGGCCTCGGTCTCGGCGGAGGCCAGCTTGGCGCGCGCTTCGGCGTCGTCGAGGCGTAGCAGAAGCTCGCCCTCCTCCACCTTGTCGTCCACCTTCACCATCACCTCCTCGACGCGGCCGAGGTAGGAGGGGCCGAGGCGAATTTCGCCCGATCTCGGCTCGACGCGGCCGGGGGCTGCCACCACGTAGTCCTTGGGCACGACCACGACCTCTTCTTCCGCGTCGGCGTTGCGGATCTTGTCGTAGGCGAGATAGCCGCCGGCTCCGGCCAGGAGGAGCAGAATCGCGAGATGGGTGGGCTTCAGCATGGCGGTCGTCTTTCTCAAGCTGCAACGTCTTTAGATTTCGAAGGGGCGCCTTGGCCCGGCCCGTTTTTGGGAGGGCG
>DAOMQQ010000167.1:0-5956 GCA_035445405.1 Hyphomicrobium sp. | reverse complement strand
ATCACGTAGATGCCGTACTGATGCCAGAGCGCGGCAAACCGCTCCCGGCGCATTTCGTCTTCCAGCTCGCGGAACGCTGCGTCGTTCTTATCGACCATTGAGCTTGCTATCCCAGTTGGTGGCGCTCCGGAGGTGGAACGCTAGTTCAGGCGCCGATCCTAGAGAGTCCGACGGCGATCGCGGGTTTGATCAGGGCTTCTCCCGATGCCCGACACCACGTCGCGCCTGCTTGATAGCCCGGCAAGCCGGTCGAGGGCAAATGCCGACCGTGCCGTTTGCCCGCCTCCCACAACAAGATGAGTTAAGTGCTGAGCTTTTTCGGCTTTTTCGTGACTTGGGTTGGAGCTGGGGACGGGGCAGGCGTGGCCGGCGGAGGCGCGCCCTCCGGCTCCTTCATGCCGTAGGCGTGCTGCTCCTCCGGGAAACGCCGTGAGCCGACATCCTCCGCGTAGGATTTGATGGCGTCCTCGATGGCGACGGCGACGGCGCCGAACTTCTTCACGAATTTCGGGACGTTGGGCGAGAGGCCGAGCATGTCCTCCATCACGAGGATCTGCCCGTCGCAGGCGGACGAGGCGCCTATTCCGATGGTCGGGATCGGGGCCGCTGCCGTGATGCGGGCCGCGAGGGGGGCGGCCATGGCTTCCAGCACGACGGCAAAGGCCCCGGCTTCGGCCACCGCGCGGGCATCGTCCTCGATGGCGGCCCATTCGGCGCGGTGGCGGCCCTGGGTCTTGAAGCCGCCCAGAACGTTGATGGACTGCGGCGTGAGGCCCACGTGAGCCATCACGGGGATGCCGCGATCCACGAGGTAGCGAATGGTTTCGGCCATGCGCCGGCCGCCTTCGAGCTTCACCGCGCCGCAGTCGGTCTGCTTCATGACGTGGGCGCAATTGCGGAACGCAACCGACGGGCTCTCCTCATAGGTGCCGAAGGGCATGTCCACGACCACGAGCGCGCGCTTGGCGCCGCGGGCGACGGCGCGGCCATGCACGATCATCATGTCCATGGTGACCGGAACCGTCGTCTCGAAGCCGTGCATCACCATGCCGAGGCTGTCGCCCACGAGCAGAAAATCGCAATACCTGTCGGCAATTGCGGCCGTATGGGCATGGTACGACGTGAGGGCCACGATGGGCCGCTCGCCCTTGAGTGCTGTGATGTCGGGCGCCATCAGACGGCGATTGACGGGGTGCAAGGACATGGTCGCGGGTTCCTTAGGGCCATGTTTATCCGGAGACCCTAAACTTGCCTCCCGTGCCGCGCTACCCCGCCGTTCGGGCAGCGTCAACGGCGCCACGGCGTTGGAATCCAGCCACAGGTGACGAGGAGATTGCCCCTCGGGCGTCGCTCGAATTGCCTCCTGCAATCCCGCTCTGGTACGCTTTGAGGGCGGAGCAAGTCGGGGAAGTCGTTCTCATCATAGCATTGATATTGCTATATATTTTTAATCTTCTCTGGGACGGTCGCATCGTGTCGCATCTCGCTCGGATCCTACCTCTCGCCCGTATCTTGCCGCGGAGCCTTCCCTTCGGGGGCATGGTGGCGCTCGGTGTCGCGCTCGCCTTCTCGGGGGCAACGCTTGCGGTTCCAGACGCGGCCGAGGCGCAAAGCGCCCGCAAGGGGGAGGTCTCGTCCAAGGCCAAGCGCAAGCGGGGCGACGCGTCGGAGCGGCGCGGTGCGCAGCGTGGGGCCGGGGCTGCGGACGTGGTGCAGAAAGCGCCGTCAGGGCCGCTGGTCGTCACCGTTTCGCTCAACCGGCAGCGGCTTACCGTTTACGATGCAACCAAGACGATCGCGAGTGCGCCGATCTCCTCCGGGCGACGCGGCCGCGCTACGCCCACGGGCGTGTTCTCGGTGGTGCAGAAGCGCAGGCACCACATTTCGAACATCTACAACGTCGCGATGCCGAACATGCAGCGGCTGACATGGTCCGGGATCGCGCTTCATGCGGGCGTGCTGCCGGGCTATCCGGCTTCGAGCGGGTGTATTCGTCTGTCGCACGGTTTCTCGCGGCAGTTCTTCGGAATGACCAGGCTCGGCACGCGGGTGATCGTCACGCGCGATCCGGTAACGCCGAAGATGATCGCGCACGAGCGCCTGTTCGGTGCGTATCCGAATGTGGACGTGATCGCGGACGGCAAGCCCGAGGCAGAGCCGACGCAGGTCGCCGATGCCTCCCAGGCTGCGGGCGGCGCGAGCGATGCGGTTTCCGAGATGCTCGGCGTCTCGTCGGCGCATGCCGCTGACACGAGCGCCGATAAGGTCGTGCCGTCCACGCCTCGCCAACGCTTTCTCGCGCAGCGGGCCGCGGAAGCGACCGAGCGGACCCGCGCGATCCGGACGGCGGGCTATGTCTGGGCGGGCAAGCGCGGAACGTTGACCGAGGCCGAGCGGGAAGCCGAAGCCCGGCAAGCGCCGTTCAAAGCCGCCCGTGCAGAGTCCGAGCGGATCGAGAGCGCGCTTGCCGAGATCGAAACGGCCGTGGCGCGTGCCGAGCGGGAGATCGCCCGTCTCGAAAGTCCTGAACCTGCCGCGAAAGGCAAGCGCAAGTCGAGGAAAGCGAAGCAGAAGGCGTTGAGTGCAGAAGAGCGCGCAGCCCGCATCGACGAGCTTCGCCGTGAAATCGCCGATGCCGAGCCCGAGATTGCAGCACTCCGCACAGCGGCCGAGACGGCGGGCAAAGCGCGTGAGGCGGCTGAAGCCGCGGCGGCGGACGCCCAAAGCAAGCTCGATGTTGCAAAGGCCGAGGCTAAGGACGCGAAGGCCCAGCTCGACAAGGCGATTGCCGCCGAGGATGCCGCGCAGGCCCGCGAGGCGAAGCGCGATCTGCCGGTGTCCGTCTTCATCAGCCGGGCTCGGCAGCGGCTTTACGTGCGCCAAGGCTACGACGACATCTTCGACGTGGAGGTGAGCTTCCGCGATCCCGACGCGCCGATCGGCACACACGTCTTCACCGCGCTCGACTACGCGCCCGAGGCTGGCGGCATGAGCTGGAGCGTCGTGTCGGTGCCTTACGAGGCGCAGCGTTCGGCGGCCGCGAAGACGCTGAGCAAGAAGGGCAAGCAGGCGAAGTCCAATCCGGAGGACACGGCTGCGCGCTCCGGCCGGCCGGCGCAGACGGCAGCGGCTGCGCTCGAGCGGATCGACATCCCCGAATATGCGCGCGAGGCCGTCGCGGACGTCATGAAGCCGGGATCCTCGGTCGTGATTTCCGACCTTCGGATGAGCAACGAAACCGGCAAGTACACGGACTTCATCGCCACGATCCGCTAGGTTTCCGGACCGGACAAAAGAAAACGCGCCGCACAGGAGAGTGCGGCGCGTTTTCTTTTTTGCGTTGATTAAGCGCTGACGAGCGGCACGCCGATCAGTGCGCCGTGGCCCCAGTAGAGCATCAGCCCGTAGAGCGCGAGGCCGACCACCACGACGAGCACATCGTTGACCGGTCCGACTGCGCTGCCGGGGAGCGGGCTCGGTGCGGCCCGGTGCTTGACCGAGATCCGGTCGTAGACCGCATAAGCGAGGAAGCTCCCGAACAGCACGAGGGCGCCGAGGTCGCCGTTGGTCAAGAGATGGGCGAGGGCCCAGAACTTGATGGCGCCGAGCATCGGATGCTTGGCCTTCGTGCGTATGCGAGATGGGATGAGAAACGCGGCGAGCAGGACGAACGCCGGCACCATCAGCAGGAACGCGACGTGGCGCGTCCACGAGGGCGGATCCCACAAAATGGGGTTCTTCCCCGGATTGATCTGCAGCTTGTGGTAGCCATAGACGATGAGCGCAAAGCCGAGCGCCGCGAACACCGCGAAGCCGATTTTGTATGGTCCCTCGCCAAATCTCTCGATCAGGCCTTGTCGCAGGCTTGGCGACGTCGGCACGAGATGGATGGCGAAGAAAACGAGTAAGCCCAGAATTAACAAAAGCATGCGATGATCTTCGTCGCAGGGAAGGTGCCGTCCGGGAGATCCATGCCCCGACGTACCCGCTTACGACGTCCCCTGTGATTGACCCGAGCCCTGTGTTCTTAGCATACTCGCCGCAGGGCGGAACGCGTGCATGAGTGAGGCCCAGGTGGCCGTGACGGACCGATGGACAGATGGGAGGCGGGTGCCCGGCAAAAGCCGTGGACCCCGAGCGGCCCCGCGATCCCTCAAGGACGCCCTCTCCGAGGCCGGTCTTGCTCCCGAATCCGATCTCGTTTCCCACTCCGATCCGCGCGATGTGCCGTGGACCGCGCTGCGGCAGCGCAAGCCGCTCACGTCGCTCGCGCTCCAGCTTGAACAGAGCCGCGTCGAAGAGCCGGCGTCTCCATTTGCCGGGGATGCGCCGTCTCAGCCCGCCGTGCAGCGCGTCGCTGCCGCGGACGAGGCGTCGCCGGCCCTCGCATCGTCGTCCTGGGGCGAGACGCCCCGGCATGGCGTGGTGTCGCCTCCACCGTGGGTGCGGGCGGCGCGCCGCGGGCGCTGGCACGCTCGTTTCATGAATGCCTTCGGCTGGCTGGTCACGATCGTGGTGGTCGGATCGATCATCACTCTGGCGGGGCGTTATCTCGCCGTGCCGCCCACTGCCGAAAGCATCTATACGGCGCGGCAGTAACGCGCTACGCGAGAGCTTGCCTCAGCCGCCGGTCACGCTCATGTGGCGCGCCAACGTGGGCCGCTTCTGGCGCCGGTCGATGACGAAATCGTGCCCCTTGGGCTTGCGCGCGATCGCAGCGTCGATGGCTTCGAACAGCGCGCCGTTGTCCGGGCTCGCCCGCAAGGGCGCGCGCAGATCCGCGGCATCCTCCTGGCCGAGGCACATGTAGAGCGTGCCCGTGCAGGTGATGCGCACGCGGTTGCAGCTTTCGCAAAAATTATGGGTCATGGGCGTGATGAAGCCGAGCCTGCCGCCGGTTTCCTTCACGCGCACATATCGCGCCGGACCGCCGGTGTTGAGCGGTAGGTCTTCGAGCGTCCATTTGTCGAGAAGGCGCGCGCGCACGACGGAGAGCGGCAGATACTGATCCGTGCGGTCGCCCTCGATGTCGCCGAGGGGCATGGTTTCGATCAGCGTCAGGTCGTGGCCCTCGCCGTGGGCGAAGCGGATCAGGTCGTCGATCTCGTGCTCGTTCACGCCCTTGAGCGCCACGGCATTGATCTTGACGCCTATGCCCACCCGCTTCGCCGCTTCGAGTCCGGCGAGCACGTTGGCGAGATCGCCCCAACGGGTGATGGCCTTGAACTTCACCGGGTCGAGCGTGTCGATGGAGACGTTGATGCGCCGCACGCCGGACGCTTTCAGATCGTCGGCGTAGCGGGCGAGCTGGCTGCCGTTGGTGGTGAGCGTGAGCTCATCGAGACGACCCGTCTCCAGGTGGCGCGAGAGAGCCTTGAACAAGGACATGATGTTCTTGCGGACGAGAGGCTCGCCTCCCGTGATGCGCAATTTCCTGACGCCCTTGGTGACGAAAGCGGAGCACAACCGATCCAGCTCCTCGAGCGTTAGCAGCTCCTTCCGGGGAAGGAAGGACATGTTTTCGCTCATGCAATATACGCAGCGAAAATCGCAACGATCGGTGACCGAGACGCGAAGATAATTCACGTGGCGGCCGAACGGATCGACGAGTGCCGGAGCCGGTGCGGCCGCAGGGAGTGTCGTGGGCGTGAAGGTCATCTTCCGTTCCATAGGGAGCGTGTGTGCGAGTGCAGCAATGATCCGCTCCCAGATCATGGCGGAACCGAGCGGCGCCTTCCTCCTCGGCCCCTCTCGATCCCTTGTCACATAGAGTAGCGAGCTTACGGCGGACTTCAAGACTGCCGCGGACACTTGTACGAGCGGGCGGCAGGCGATACTGCTAGCGAAAACGCCGACAAAACAACGAGCGACGTGAAGATCTTCGGGGGAAGGAAGCATACATGGCAAGCACAAGTGTTGCTGCGAACGGGTCTCAATCCGCGCCCGGGCTGCTCGA
>DAOMQQ010000166.1:0-5965 GCA_035445405.1 Hyphomicrobium sp. | reverse complement strand
TTCATCCTCTACGTCTTCCTCGCCATCTGGTCGATCGGCTTCGGCTACGGCTTCTGGTGGGCGCTGATCTCGGGCGAGGAAGCCACACGCACGGGCCTTGCCGGCCTGCAGGAAGACGCACGCGATGCCAGTGCGGTGATTGCAGCGCGCCTCGATGCCGTGCGCTCCCAACTCGACAGCGTCGTCTCATGGTCCGAAAGCCAGATGGCGCGGGAGGAAACGAGCGGGGGGAGCTGCGGAACGCCGTCGGGCGCCGGGCGCGGCCCGCTCTACAATGCGCGCCGCAGCGTGCGGGATGGCGTCGCCACATTGCGCGACGGCATGACCCGCTCGTGGCTCGAACCCGTCCAGGCGGAGGTGGAACAGCTTCGGGCCAGCGCGTCTCAGCTCGAAGGCGGGACGGTGGAGGAGCGCCAGCGCGCGTTCGAGGCCCGCGCCTCCGAGATCCGAGGCTCGGCGCGGAACATCGCGGCCCGCTCGAACGAACTCGGCAAGGCGACGGCGGCGGAGATGCGCGCGCTCGCGGAAACGGTTTCGGTGCCGCCGGGCCAGCCCGGCTTCTCGTGCTACGATCCGACCCTCGCCCAGCGCCTGACGCAGGCGGCGGGTCAGGCCGACCAACCCGCCGAAGTCATGCTGCGCGATGCCGCGTTCAGCGAAGGCCCGGCCGGCGTCGCGAATGCCGTCAAGAACCTCTGGACCAACATCGGCACGTATACGGGCAGCCTCGTGCGGTTCGTCTTCACGTGGGGCAACCCTGGCGAGAGCACGACCGACACCGGCCAGCCGATCACCGGGCGGGATCTCATCGCACTGCTCGCCTCGATCGGGATCGATCTCGGCATCCTCGTGCTCGCGATCCTCAATCCGCCGCTCGCACGCCCCGAGATGCCGCGCGATCTGCGCCGGCAGATCCGCTCGGCCATCGACACCGCCATTGCGCGCGCGCCGAGCGAAGACATCGAATGGGTCCGCCGGCACTTCATCTATCACCGGACGGCGTCCTATCTCGTCATCCCGAACCTCTACGGCGCCGATCCGAAGAACGAGACCGAATCCGCCAAGGCGCTCGCGATGAACCAGCTCGCGGGCGTGCTGGACGATCTCGATCTCATCGAATGGCCCTCGCCGGGCTGGCCCAGAAACACGAGCTGGCAGCTCATCAAGAGCGATCTCGAAAAACTGCGGTACGAAGAGAGCCTGCCGAGCAGCACGGATCTGACCGAGATCCGCAAGAAATGGCTCGACGAGGCCGGGCATACGGACGGGCCCGATGCGGCGGAACGGGACGACAAGGTTCGTCAGTCCGCTAAGCTCCGCAACCACGGCCTCTTCTCGAAGGCCGAGCGTGCGCTCGAAATCGCGGGCTGGAGCGAGTCCGCGCGGCGCGACATCGAGGTCTACCGTCTCGTCGATACGGAAGGGCTGACACCGATCCTCGGCGTCCTCAACGATACGGACGACACGCCCAACGTCAGCGGTTGAGCGGCCTCAAGAGGCGCTCGCGAAGGGCGTGGCGCGGATTGGCCTGCGGCTGCTCCGGCGCCGGAGGCGGCGGGGGGACGCCAGCCGGCGTCCCTGATACGGGCGGCAGCGACGGCTCCCGGCGCGGCTGGAGAGGCGGCGGCTGCACCGGCGGATGCTGCGGCGTCTGCGGCTGAGCGCCGTAGGAGCGGCGCGGGATGTCTCCCTGCGGCAGCGGGCGGCGCAGCAGCGGCTCGCGTTGGGGGATCGGCGGCGGCCCATCGGCAGGCGCAGCGCGATCAGGCGGCAGCGACCGGCGGAGCTCGGGCTCGGCCATCGGCGGCTCGGCGTCGCTTCCGAGACCGTACGGGTCGTCTGCGAGCGGACGCTGCGGGCTCGCGAGCTCGGCGGCCGGTCGTTCGAAGGCGGCATCCTGGCGGCGCAGCAGCCCCGGCGACGGGGCCAGGTTCACGGCTTCGGCGAAGAGTTGAGCCTGCAGCGCGGGATCGAGCTGGCCGCAGACGCCGGCCGCACGCCAGCGCTCGACCACCGCATCGAGGAACGCTTCGTCGCCGAGCGATTCCTGCCACTTTTCCGAGAACCGTGCCGTCGTGGAACGCGGCAAGGCGTGCGGCGGCAGCTCGTCGAAGCGGATGCGCACGGGAATCGGCACGCCATCGCCGAACGCGATGGCCTCACGCGCGCCGAGCGCGGGCAGGAACTCGATGAGGCCGGTGCCGGTGTCCGACACGGCCGAGGTCACGATCTCCTGGTCGCGGTCGTTCGACATCCTGAGCGCAAAGACGGTGTTGCACTGGGAGAGAATGGTCGGGTCGATTTCCGCCGGGCGCTGCGTCACGATGCACAGCGAGCACCCGTACTTGCGGCCTTCCTTGGCGATCTTGGCCAACGCGCGCTTGCACGGCTCGAAGCCCATATTGGGATTGAGCGGCACATAGCGGTGGGCCTCCTCGCAAACGACGGTGACCGGAATCTTCCCCTCGCCCCAGAGAGCGAAATCGAAAGCCATGCGGCAGAGGACCGACACGACGACGTTGACCACCTCGGGCGGCAGGCCCGTCAGCTCCAGGATCGTAATGGGCTTGCCGTTCACCGGCACGCGGAAAACGCGAGAGAGGATCTGCGCCATGCCGTCATAGACGGTGACGGAGCCGAACATGAACGCGTAGCGGCCATCCTGCGAGAAGGTCTCGATGCGCGTCTTGAGCTGGCGATAGGGCGCGAGATCGCGGCGGTTCTCGAGCTTGCCCATGCGCTCGTCGATCAGGTTCGTGAGATCGGAGATGCGATAGGGCACCGGCGTGTCGACGGTGAACTTGCTGCCGTCGAGACCCGTCTTGCGCAGCTTCTGCTGATCGTTGTTGCGGCCTGCGTTGTAGCGGGCCTTGGCGAGAGGAATGAGATCCTGAAGGATCTCGATCTCCACCTTGCGGTCGCTGTCGCCGACGAGCACCTCGACGGCTTCCTCGAAGTTCAACAGCCACAGCGGGAGCTGGAGCGTGCGCGGGGAGATCACCTCCGCGCGATCTCCGAAGGCCGTCGCGTATTCGTTGTGCGGATCGAGCAGTACAATGTGCGCGTTCGGATTGTTTTCCAGGATGGCGCGCAGGATCAACGCCGTGGAGCATGACTTTCCGGTGCCGGTGGTGCCCAGGATCGCGAAGTGCTTTCCGAGAAGCTCGTCCACACGGATCATGGCCGGGATCGAGCTGTCCTGACGGATCGTGCCGATGCGCACGCAATCCTGGCTGTTTCCGGCATAGGTGAGCTTGAGCTCGAACTGCGTCGCAAAGCGCACGCGGTCGCCCAGCGTCGGATAGGTCGTCGTTCCGCGATGGAACGTCATCGGACGCCCGTCGGGCCCTTTCGTCAACTCGCCGACGAGGCCAAGCTCGGCAATGCGGATCTCCTGCTCGGTGCCGTGCGCAGGGACCGGCACGCTCAATGCCGAGACGGTGGCGAGCACCGTCGTGCGGCCCGTGTCGATGGCGAGCAGCGTTCCCATCTCGGGGCGATCGGCCTGGTTCTTCGGATCGTTCTCGTGCGAGACGTCGAGCAAAAGGATGGCCTTCGAGCCCGTCACGGACGCGATGCGGCCAATGGATCGCGGCAGCACGTGATACTGAGGTTCTTTCGGGGCAACTGCCGACTGCATGGCTCTGGCTCTAATCTGTGCGGTGAATTGCGGCGCCCTGCCCGAAAACGGCGTCGCGGGCCTCGATGGGAGACATCTGGTGCGCCGGCGGGAACACGACCGTGACGTCCGTTCCCTTGTCCTTGACGCTCGTGATGTGGAACTCGCCGCCGTGGAGCTCGACGAGAGATTTCGCGATCGGAAGACCGAGGCCCGTTCCCTCGCGCCAGCGCGTGCGGGCGCCATCGACCTGGCCGAACGGCTCGACGGAGACGCGGATCTCCTCGTCCGTCATGCCGACGCCGGTGTCGCGCACGACGATCATGACGCTCGCGTCGCCCCGTTCGAGCGCCTCGATCGTGACGGCGCCGCCCCTGGGAGTGAACTTCACGGCGTTGGAGATCAGATTGGAAAAGACCTGCGCGAGCTTCGTATCGTCACCGCGCACGGCGGGCAGCGAAAACGCCTGCTTGAGCGATATCGTGACACCGGCTTCGACGGCCAGCCCTTCGGCCTCGGCCACGCAGTCGCGCAGCACCGCGCCGATATCGACCTCGAAAGCGTCGAGCGCGTAGGTGCCGCTCTGGATCTTCGAAATATCCAGGATGCCGTTGATGACTGCGAGCAGGTGACGGGCGGAATCCTGAATGAGGCCGGCGTACTGAACGATATCCTCGTCCGAAAGCCGACGTTCGCCATGCTCTTTCAACAGCTTGGAGAAACCGAGCACGGTATTGAGCGGCGTGCGCAGCTCATGGCTCATGTTTGCGACGAATTCGGATTTGACGCGGGTGGCAAGCTCCGCCTCGACGCGCGCCTTGCGTTCCGCGACGCGCGTACGCTGCCGGAGCACCGCGTCGCCGATCAGCGCCGCATACTCCTGCATGAGCGTGTTTGTTTTACTCGTACCAAGGCCGTCAGTACGCATGGTGGATTAACGCTGAAACCTCTGCTTAGCTGCAACATTAGAGCTGATTGAATAAGACGTAGTTAATCTGACATTTTTTGCTTGAGGAGATCTTAAGCTTTGCTCTGATGCCGGGCGGGCCCGTTGTTTTTAGCCACGGTTTGGGCTTTGATGGGCCCAAAGCCGAGGGGGCAAGGGGGCCAGGGCACATGGATCGCCGGAAGTTTCTGATCTCGACGGGCGGGGTTGCCGTGGCAGCAGCCGCTTCGACAGCAGCCGGCGCCGAGGGGACGGCCCCGGGATCGGCTGCGCACTCCGCTCAACCAGACGCAACGGTGCTTCGGTTCGCGATGCCTTGGGCAGATCGTCCGCAGGGGCCGGCGGATAGCGCGCGGCGCCTCGCGCAGCGGTTCCGGGCCATGACGGGCGGGCGGTACCGCCTCGAAATCGTGGCTTCGAGCGAGGAAGCGGATCTTCTTCATGGCAGCGCTTACGACCTTGCCCGGCATCACCCGGCGTTCGCATATTTTGCGGGACTGCCTGGGCCGGCCGGCCTCGCGGCCGGTGACTTCGCACACTGGCTTACGGTAGGTGGCGGGCAGGCGCTCTGGGACGATCTCGCGGCGGACTACGGCTGGAAGCCGCTCGCGGCAGGGCATCTCGGGCACGCGCCGCCGATCTGGTCGCGTGCGCCGATCACCTCTCTCGCGGACATCGCAGGCCACCCGCTTGCAATCGACGGCCTGGGCGCGGACGCTGCGCGGGCGCTCGGCGCCGATGTCCACCCGCTCGCCCCGGACGCAGCGGCCCGCGCGCTCGAAGACGGGACGGTCCGTGCCGCGGAAATCGGCGGTCTGTTGACCAGTCTCGGGCTCGGGGTCGCCCGCCTCGCCAAGTTTGCGACGGGCCACGGTCTCACGGGCAGTGGGACAGCACTGGCTCTTCACGTTCGCCGAGACGTCTGGGACCGTTTCGCCCCGGAGGACCAGTCCGTTCTTGCCGCAGCGGCGGAGCAGGAATTCCACGCGGCCGTTGCAGAGGCACGCTCCCACGAGCGCCTCGCGCGGGATACGTTCGAAACGGCATTCGGCGTGTCGTTTACAGCGTGGCCGGCCGACATCGCAGGCGCGCTCGATCGGGTTGCCGAAGCCACGATCGCACACGTGGCCGGATACGATGCGCGCGCCGCGCGCATCGATCAGAGCTATATGGCGTTTCGCAGCGCGGTTTCCGGTTCCGCCGCGCCGCGCCGCGTCCATTCCGCAGGTCGCGCTATTTCTTGACGAGCGCGTCGCGGATCTCGCGAAGGTAAATTTCCGAGGGCGGGGGCGGCGGCGCCTCGACGGCCTTCGGCTTGTGCAGCTTATTGATCAGGCGGATCAGGAGGAAGATCGCCGCCGCCGTAATCACGAACTTGAAGACCGCGTTGAGGAACAGGC
>DAOMQQ010000165.1:0-5982 GCA_035445405.1 Hyphomicrobium sp. | reverse complement strand
CCTTCGACGAGCGGCAGGAATTCCGGATAGCGCTCGACGTCGGCGACGACAGCGAACATTTGCTCTGGCGTGAAGGCGACACGCCGGACGGTGTTGAAGCGCGGCACGTGTAAGGGTCCTTATCGTGATGTGGTCCCCGAGGCCGCGAGACGCGCGGCCTTGAGGCGTTGGAAATCTTCGTCCGCATGATAGGACGAGCGGGTGAGCGGGCTCGATGCAACGACGTGGAAGCCCTTGGCGAGCGCAATGCGCCGCAAGTCGTCGAACTCGTCGGGCGGGACGTAGCGTTTGACCTCGGCGTGCTTCGGCGACGGCGCGAGGTATTGTCCGAGCGTCAGGAAATCGACGTCGGCCGAGCGCAGATCGTCCATCACCTGCAGCACCTCGTCGCGCGTTTCGCCCAGGCCGACCATCAGCCCCGACTTGGTGAAGATCGTCGCGTCCAATTCCTTGGCCTGCTGCAAGAGGCGGAGCGAATGAAAATAGCGCGCGCCCGGGCGGATGCGAACGTAGAGCCCCGGCACCGTTTCCAGATTGTGATTGAGCACGTCGGGACGGGCGGCGACGACCTTCTGCAGCGCGCCCTCCTTGCGCAGAAAATCCGGGATCAGCACCTCGATGCTGGTCGCCGGCGCGCGGGCGCGAACCGTTTCGATCACGGCCGCGAAATGGTCCGCGCCCCCATCCGCGAGATCGTCGCGGTCGACGGACGTGACGACGACGTGGCGAAGCCTGAGCGCAGCCACGGCGTCGGCCACTTTGGCGGGCTCGCCGGCATCGAGCGGGCGCGGTACGCCGGTGGCCACGTTGCAGAAGGCGCACGCGCGCGTGCAGATCTCGCCCATGATCATCATGGTGGCGTGGCGCTGCTGCCAGCATTCGCCGATGTTGGGGCAGCCCGCCTCCTCGCACACGGTCGCGAGGCCGTGCTCGCGGACGATGGCGCGCGTCGCGAGAAAAGCGTCGGAGCCCGGTGCGCGCACGCGGATCCAGGCCGGCTTCGGCGGCATCGGATTGTCGGGGCGATGCGCCTTCTCGGGATGGCGTTGGGCTGGGCGCGCGCGTCCGTCCCGCATGTCGATCAGTGTGACCATCTGCGTCCTCTGGTCGGCCCTAGGGTCAACTTAGAGCCCCTGCGGCGGCGATGAAAGCAGACAATGGTCGCGATAATCTGCGCTTCGGCGCGTCAGCGGCCGCCGAGGAAGCGGGCGACGATCACGACGAGCATGGCGCCGATGGTCGAGATGGCGATCTGATTGCCGTAGGGAATGACGGAATCGAAGTCGTACGGCAGGGTCAGAAACCCTGCGTTGGCCAAGCTCCCGCCGACCACGGCGCCGATGAGACCCACGAGGAGATTGCGGATCAGGCCACCGCCGCCGAGCAAAAGCCCCGCGAGCCAGCCGGCGACCAACCCGTTGAGGACCATGACGACCCACTGCGGATTTTCGGCCGCGAATTGCTGAAACTGTTCCATGCGTCTCCCTCGGGTCCGGCAAACTCCGGCGGGCTTACTACAGCCAGCGTCCATGCTGCGGCGAGACATGGCCATCGAGCGACAGCCGTCGTCTCACGCAGCGTGCACTCTCAAGCGCAACGCTTTCAAGCAAAGCGTGGCACGCTTAAGCGTGGCATTGGGCGCCGAGATAATCGTTGAGAAGACGATTGTAGAGATCGGCATCGGCCTTTTGTGAGGCAGACACTTTGCGGCCGGCTGCCTGCGCCTGAATGACGGAGGGCACGCCCTTGGCGTCGAGACGATTGAGCTGCTGCTTGATCGAACCGCACGTCTCGCCTGCCGCAAGCGCCTTGCGCCCCGGCCCTTGCTGGTTGCCGCCGGACGCGCAGCCCGCGGCAAGAACAGCCGTCGCGACGGCGCCCAGCAGAGCCAACCGAAATGCGCCGCCACGCACCATCGCTGTCATGGATCGAATGCCCTCTAAAAGTGTGTTCGCCGGCAAATTATGATTTTCAGCAGAAGTGTAGAAGCCCTCGCCGCTTCTCTCAAGCCATTCGCGCGAAACTGTGGCTGGAGTGCAGCACCCGCCGTTCAGCGCAGCGCGGGCGCGGGCGCCATCCGGGCGGACGACGCCGTCGGGATGCCGGCCTGCTCGTGAGCGTTACGGGCTCGACTGCGGAATGACGGGCGGCGCGATATGGCGCTGGGCTGGGGGTGTCTGAGATGTCACGGGCGGGGGTGTCGCAGCGGACACGACCTGAGCCCCGCTGGCCGAAGGCGCCGCCACGGGCGCGGCCGGCGCGACCTGTTGCGCGGCGAGCTGCGGCACGCGAACGCCGGGGGCGGCGCACTTAGCCTGGAACTCGGCGTTGGCCTTATCCAGCTCCGCAGCCTGCCCGAGCGAGGCGCGCTTTACGGATACGGTCGACGACTTGCCGACGGACGCCTTCTCAAGCCGCTCCGTCAGCCCATCCTGGCGCAGAGCCTGGATGCGCTGGGCGAGCGCGTGACAGGAGGGGTCGATGGCGGGCGTGGCCACCTGGGCCGTGTTGATCGACTGCGTGGTGAGCGGGTTCGAAAGGATGCCGCTGTCCGAGCAGCCTGCGAGGCCGAGCCCGACGACCGCGGCCGAAATCATTATCGCGCCAGATTTCCGCATGGTGATCCCCCATGATCGCCGGCCGAATGTTGCCGGTCCATCGTTCTGGTCTACGGTCTTGTTTGCGTACGTCACAAGAAGTCCGCCTCAATTTGTCGGTGCATGGACGAAATTGACAGAGGCGAATCTGTGGAAATGCCACCCCCGTGGCGCGAGGGCCACAACGCAGCCCGCGGACCTTCCCGATCGTGCGGGAATTGAACGATGGAAAGGAGCACCGCCTCCGATTCGTGGGCTAGCCGGCGCGGATCAGGGTCCTGACGGCGTGCGCCGTATCTGACGCAGACGGCACGGCGAGCGCCTGAAGCTCGGCCGCATACGGCATCGGAACCGGCGCGCCCGCGATGCGCACGGGCGGGCTTTTCAGGGCCGCGAAGTGGTTCGCGGCGACGTCGGCCACGAGCTCGGCTCCGATACCGCCCTCTCCGATGCCTTCTTCGAGGGTCAGCAAACGGCCCGTGCGCGCGACGGACGCGGCAACGGTCGCGCGGTCGAGCGGGCGGACCCACATCAGGTCGACGACCTCCGCCTCGATGCCGTCGAGGCTCAACGCCTGCGCGGCCTCGATGGCGGTGAGGACGGCGCGCCCCAGCGCGGCGATGGTGATGTCGGCGCCGCTGCGGACGATGCGCGCGCGGCCTGGAGCCGGATCGAACGGCTCATGCAGATCCTGCATCGGGTAGAGCAGTTCGTGCTCCAGCACGGCGACCGGACCTGCGTCTTGAACGGCGGCGCGGAGCAGCGCCTTGGCGGACGACGCGGTCGCCGGCTGCGCAACCTTGAGACCGGGCAAACGCGCGAGATCCGCCGCAACGCACCGCGCATCCTGGCCGGCCATTCCCGGCACGTAGCCGTTCGGGCCGCGGATCACGAGCGGCACGGACTGCGCGCCGCCCGAGAGATAGAACGTCTCCGCGGCGGCTACGAGATAAGGCGTCAGAACCTCGAGGGCGCGGCCCCAATGGGCAATTTCCACGACGGGCTTCAGCCCCGACAACGCCGCACCCAACGCTACGCCGAACAGCGCATCTTCGAGCGCCGGGACTTTCACCACGCGTCTTTCGCCGAACGTGTCGAGAAGGCCCTGCGCCACCCTCGGCGCACCGCGGTTCTGGGCGACATCGGTGCCGATCAGGAACACGCGGTCGTCGGCGTGCATCTCCTCGGCAAGCGCATCCCGCAGCGCTTCGCGATAGCTGGCGCCTCGCGCCACGAGGGGGTTGCGAACAGGCGCAGAGCTCGGCGGTGCGTCGGGTCGCAACGGCCCCAAGCTTGCGAAGCCGAGCGGCGTGGCCGGTGCGTCCGACAGCGTGCGCGTCCCGCCTGCGAACAGGATGGCGAGCGGCGTGTTGACCTTTACGCCCTCCGTTCCGGCCGGCACGAGGATGCGCTCGACGCGCCCCTCGCTCGATGCCTCGATCTCGAGGGTCGCCGTCGATGTCGCGATTTCGACCAGGACGTCGCCCGCGGCCACGACCTGTCCTTCGGACACGTGCCAGCGCGCAATTCTGCCGTCGGTCATCGTCGGCGTCACAGGCGGCATGAGGATTTGCTGACGCATCTCGGGCCTCATGCCTCGACCGATGCGTGGAGATCGGCGGGTGCCGGCGCAGCGTCGCCCTGGGCCGTCATCTTTGCGGCCGTGACCTCTTCCCTCACCTCTTTCTCGAGCGCCTTGATGTCTTTCTCTGCGAGGATGCCCGAGGCGAGAATGCGCGCGCGCGCCTTGGTCACGGGGTCGGCATCCTCGATGCGCGTCTCGGCGCCGCCGCGCCGCGCGGGCACGCCGCCATGCCCGCGATAGCGATAGGTCAGCATTTCGAGAAGCATCGGGCCCTCGCCGCTCCGCGCGCGCGCGATGGCACGGCGGCCGGCCGCCCGTGCGCGGCGAACATCGATTCCGTCGACCTGCTCGCCTGGAAGCGCGAACGGCGTGCCGCTTTCGGCGATGGCGGACGGAACGGGACCCAGCACGATGCCGGCGCCTGGGTTCGCGGTGTTGTTGTCGACGACGAAGACGATCGGCAGCTTGCGGTCGGCCGCGAACCTGTAGGCTTCGAAGACGCGCCCGCGCGCAGCCGCCCCATCGCCGTAGAAGCACAGCGTCACGGCATCCTCGCCCCGATAGCGGGAGGCGAACGCGAGCCCGGCGCCTACCGGCACGTTGAGCCCGGAGAAGCCGTGGCCCCCATAGAAGCGGTGCTCGGGCGAAAACATTCTGACGGAGCCGCCCTTGCCGCGCGACAGGCCCGCATCGCGTCCGAGCAACTCGGCCATGACGCGGCGCGGGTCGACACCGCGGGCGAGAAGCACGCCGTGGGTGCGGTAGCTGGTGATGACGGGATCGGTGTCGCGCGCGGCCATCATCAGGCCGACGATGGCGCCTTCCTGGCCGATGGAGAGCGGGCAGAGGCCATGGATCGCTTCGAGCGCGTAGAGCTGACCGGCCTTTTCCTCGAAGCGGCGGATGAGCAGCATCGTCCGGTAGGCCTGGATCTCCTCCTCCGGCGTAAAGGCGATGCTGTCTGTGCTCGCCGAACCAGGGGGCGCCCCCGTCATCTTCGTTTCTCGCTCCGTTGGGCTGGGCATTCCAGCGTGTGCCACCCGTGCATCACGTTGCCACAGCGCCACGAAATTTACACGACAACGTCCGGCGGAAGCCAGCGCTGCGTGCGGCGTGGAACTGGGCATGGCGGGCGAACGTCAGGGAAGGCACCCAGCCCGTGCCGGAGGACGTCTGGCCGAGACCTGTGGCAACCTGACGGCGGGGGACGGCCCGGAACGCCCGAGGGTGTTCTACCTCGCGTCCTGCGGCATTTCCGCGACAATGCGGTCGCGCGGATGGGCAAACCCCAGAACCTCGCGGGCGATCTCTTCGACAAAATCGGGGTCTGGAAGGTCCGGACGCAGGAGCACGACGTCGCGCTCGAGCTTGGAGCGCACGGTCTCAAGGCTCTCGAGCTGGAACTCCAGAGCGCTTTCGCGCTCGAGCAGTCGTTCTCGAGCCTCGAGACCGTGGCGGCCTTTCAAGGTGTGATGGGCGAAGTACGCCGTTAAGCCGAGGCAGAGAAGCAAAACCAATGCCTGCCGAAGCTTGGATCGCCGATCGTATGAAGGCTGACGCAGCACAGGGGTGTTCGTCGTTACGCGCTATGAGATCCGGGAACGAGGCCAGTATGGCGCGGCACTCTTAAGGCCAAGTAAAGCGCCGTCATGAATTGGAAAAATCGACATGACTTGCCCAAAACAAAAGGCCGCGGGGAGCATATCCCGCGGCCCGTCGGTATCATCGGCATCCGTGCTCGGAGCCCTTTGGTGAGACCGATGATTCACGCTTCAGGCTGATAGGGCCTGAAGCGATCAT
>DAOMQQ010000164.1:0-6018 GCA_035445405.1 Hyphomicrobium sp. | reverse complement strand
TTCAGAAAGTCAAGAAAAAGGACGGTGTACGGTACGTCGGAATTGCACTGAAATCTGATCTCGACCTCGAGGAGGATAAGAAGCTGACGGCCTTACGCGCCGAAGCCGCCTAGGATAGGCAAAGAATTCAGGAAGGGCCCCGAGAGGGGCCCTTCTTTTTTGCGAGCCGCCCGGAATTCTCCGGGCGGCTTTTTTGTTGAGTCTGGCGAGGCTTGGTTGCGGGAAGCGAGGCCGGGCGCATCTGGCGGGAGGATTGACGGAGATGCCCGAGAAAATAGAAATACTCCGAAGAAAATTGGGAAATAATCCCAGCCTTTTGGGGAATAATAAGAGAAAACTCCATAGACATTAGTCTATATCGCCCGTGAATTCGGAATTGTTTCGCCAAAAGGCGAATGGACAGCCGGACGCGAAATTTCGAGTGTCCGACCGGGTGGCGAAAGCCGCTGATAAAAACCGTATTTGGGAGAAAACGCTATGCAACGTAGGCACCCCGGCCGGGGCGTCCGCGCGACGCTTTTTGCCGCCGCATCGACCCTCGCGATCGCCGCATTTTCTGCAAATCTCACGGCCGTTGCCAACGAGGCCGGCTCGAAACCCGTCACCTGGGACGACATCGTCAACGACGAAACGACGACCAACGACGTCGTGAGCTGGGGCATGGGCGTGCGCAACCATCGCTACAGCGCACTCGATCAGATCAACACCGAAAACATCGCGCAGATGAAGCCTGCATGGTCGTTCTCGTTCGGCGACGAGAAGCAGCGCGGACAGGAGACGCAGGCCCTCGTCCATGACGGCGTGATCTATGTCACGGCGTCCTACTCGCGCGCGTTCGCCCTCGACGCGAAGACCGGCAAGCGTCTTTGGAGCTACACGCACCGTCTGCCGGACGACATCCGTCCCTGCTGCGACGTCGTCAACCGCGGCGGCGCGCTCTACGGCGACAAGTTCTACATGGGCACGCTCGATGCCGGCATCGTCGCGCTCGACAGGAAGACCGGCAAGGTTGTGTGGTTCGAGAAGTTCGAAGATCACACCGCCGGCTACACGATGACCGGCGCCCCCAACATCATCCAGGACCAGAAGACGGGCAAGACGTTGCTCATCCACGGCTCGTCGGGTGACGAGTTCGGCGTCGTCGGCCGCCTCTATGCGCGCGATCCCGATACCGGCAAGGAAATCTGGATGCTTCCGCTCGTCGAGGGTCACAAGCGCCGCCTGAACGGCGAGGAAGTCGGCACCATCGGCGATCCGGCCGCCCCCTCGTGGCCGAACAATGAGGACGGCACGAAGGTCGAAGCCTGGAATCACGGCGGCGGTGCGCCGTGGCAGAGCGCCACCTACGACGTGAAGACCAACACGATCGTCATCGGCACGGGCAACCCGGCGCCGTGGAACCATCACTACCGCTCGGGCCCGAACGGCGACTGGAAGCCGTACGACAGCCTCTTCACCTCGGGCCAAGTCTACGTCGAGCCGTCGACGGGCGAGCCTGTCGGATTCTTCTCGCACACGCCGAACGATGCCTGGGACTACTCGGGCAACAACCCGATCACGCTGTTCGACATGGAGAAGGACGGCCAGACGATCCGTGCCGGCGCTCACGCCGACCGGAACGGCTTCCTGTTCATCACCGACATCGACAAGCTCTCCGCGCGCGACGGCAAGATCCACAAGCAGGAAGGCACCGCGCACGGCATCTACCCCTTCGTCCGCGACATCACGTGGGCCACGGGCTGGGATATCGCGACCGGCCGTCCGAACGAGGTCGAGGGGCAGCGTCCCGCCGCACCGAAGGAAGGCGAGGATAAGGGCGCGGTCATCGAGGTCACGCCGCCATTCCTCGGCGGTACGAACTGGATGCCGATGTCCTACAGCCAGGATACGAAGCTGTTCTACATCCCGGCCAACGACTGGACTGAGGACTACTGGACCGAGAACGTGTCCTACAAGAAGGGTGCGGCCTACCTCGGCCAGGGCTTCCGCATCAAGCGTCTGTTCGACACCCACATCGGTGCGCTGCGCGCGGTCGATCCGACCAACGGCAAGATCGTCTGGGAGCACCTGGAGGAAATGCCGCTCTGGGCCGGCACGCTCGTCACGAAGGGCGGCTTTGTGCTCACCGGCACGAGCGACGGCTACGTGAAGGCGTTCGACGCGAAGGACGGCAAGGAGCTCTGGAAGTTCCAGACCGGCTCTGGCGTCGTCTCCCAGCCCATCACCTGGGAGTTGGACGGTAAGCAGTACATCGGTCTCGCTTCGGGCTACGGCGGCGCCGTGCCGCTGTGGGGCGGCGACATGGCCGATATGACGAAGCAGGTGAGCCAGGGCGGTTCGTTCTGGGTGTTCGAGGTGCCGCAGCGCACGGCCTCGAGCGACTGATCCTTCGTGATCGAAGAGCGCGAGCGGCTCCCTTCCTCTCCTCCAGAGATTCCGCTCGCGCACCTTGGGCAGCCGGCAGGACCCACGATCTAGGCCGGCTGCCCCTTTGGCTTTGTCATGGGGGCATTCGCCCGTCCTGGGAGAGACCCCGCCCCTGGGAGACATCATGTCCGCGCATTCGAAACGCTTCCCTCTGGGCCTCGTGCTCGCCGCAGTGCTGCTTGGCCCGGCCGGGCCGGCTGCAGCGACCGGAGCCAATTACCCCGTCATCCACAACACCGAAGAGCGCCCCGATCCGTGGATCGAGAACGGCTGCACGATTGCGCCGAAGACGAATTGCGACGGCGTCGACCTGCGCCATGCCGATCTCAGGAACGCCAACCTCGAAGGCGCGAGCCTGAAAGGCGCGAACCTCGCGCGCGCCGATCTGAGGCACGCCAATCTGCAGGGAGCCGATCTCTCGGGCGCCAATCTCGACGGCGCGCGCTTGCAGACCGCGTTCATGGGAGTTGCGAACCTTTCGCGCGCCTCGCTCCGCGGTGCCGATCTTTCGTTTACGCGCATGGCCAAAGCGAACCTCTCCGAAACCGATCTCACGGCCGCGACGCTCGAGAAGGCGATGGCGAAGGGCGCGAACTTCAGCCGCGCGCGGTTCATCAACACCGACGCGATGGAAACGAAGTTCTACGAGGCCGATCTTTCGAATGCCGTCTTCGATGGCGTCAAGATCCGCTTCGCCATCTTTCAGGACGCGTACATGGAAGGCTGCGAGGGATGCCCGCATACCTGGCAGACCGGCACCAAGACGTGGGAGGAAGACCACCCCACGCCATCGCAGGCGGCGCGGTGATGGGCACGACGTCGAGCGTGAGCCGTGTCTCGGCGTTCGGTCTCGGCCTCACGCTCTCGCTGCTTGCCGCGCAGGCCGCCGCTCAAACGGAAGCACGGGACGCGTTGCGCGCGTGCCGCGAGGTCGCCGACGATACGGCGCGCCTTGCCTGCTACGACCGCGAAGTCGCGCGCCTGTCCGCGCCGCGCTTCTCCGGTCGCCTCAGCCGTATCACCGATCCGTTCGAAATCGACGGTCCGGCGAACCTGCGCTTCCAGAGCGATGGCGCGATCTTCGTCCTCTATCTCAAAAGCGCGGACGGCGAGGTCATTCAAAATCTTCATCTCGGCGGGGGCGGGGAGTCCACCTACCGCATCGAGACGCCGGGCACGTACGTGCTCGACATCAACGGCAGCGAGACCTGGCGGATTTGGCTCGAGCCGATCAACGAAACCCGCATCAATTGACGACGAGGAAGCCCAATGACGTTACGAGCCCTTTTTCTAGCCTTGGCGTGCCTGATCGCGGCGGCGACCCAGCAGGCGTTGGCGCACGGTGACGGCGCGCCCCAGCCCGTCGACACGACGGGCCTCACGCCGCTCGGAGACGATTGGCGCGTCACCAACCCCTACCGCGAAGCGGGGCCGGAGCACGATCGCGCCGTGGAGATCGGATCGCGCGGCTACAACTCCAACTGCGCGCGCTGTCACGGCCTGGAGGTGAAGTCGGGCGGCATGGCGCCCGACCTGCGCCACCTCGGCGAGACGGAGATGGACGACGCGTGGTTCACCTCCCGCGTCCTCGGCGGGGCGAGGACGGGCGACAGCGTGAAGATGCCGCCGTTCGACGGGCTTCTGAGCCAGGAGGCCATCTGGGCCATCCGCACCTACATCGACGCCCAGCCCGAATAGGCGAGAGGAATGCACGCTATGGTCTCCTTCGCACTCCGGCATCTGGCGCCTGCCGCGCTTCTCCTGCTCACGGTCGCGACGGATGTCGCCCGCGCCGACGACAGCGCATGGGCGGGGATACGTGCGGGTCTGTTTCAGGATCGTGTCATCGAAAGTGACGGGGAAACGGTCAAGCTGTTCGCACCACGCCGCGCCGACGATGCTGCGCTCGTGCCCATCCGGATGTTCGTCGCGGGCGACGTCGTCGGGAAGGCGCGCACGCTGACGCTGATCGTGGACGAGAACCCGGCACCCGTCGCCGCGGTTTTCCGCTTCGGCCAGCCGTATCGCGCAGGCGGCGACATCGGCGACCGCGCCATCGAAACGCGCGTTCGGCTCGAGAACATGAGCAACGTCCGCGCCATCCTCGAAACCGAGGACGGACGGCTCTACGAGGCGAGCCAATTCGTCGCTGCCGCGGGCGGATGCACATCCGCGTCCCTCAAGGACATGGACGAGGCCATGGCCGGTCTCGGCAAGACGAGGGTAAGGGTCGGCGAGGATGCGACGCGCGGCAACGTCTGGAGCGAGCTCGTCATCAACATTCGTCACCCGAACTTCTCCGGCATGCAGATCGATACGCGCACCAACGCCTTCGCGCCCGCGCATTTCGTCGAGCAGGTCGATGTGAAGCTGGGCGACGACGACCTCGTCTCGATCGAGAGCGGCATCGCCATCTCGGAGGACCCGCACTTTCGCTTGAGCTATGCGAGCGCCGAGCGCACGAACCTCAGTCTCGTGGCGCGCGACACCGAAGGCGGCGTCTTCCGGGCGAGCGCCGAGCGGTGACGGCCGGCAAGGGGCGGCGGCGTGAGGTTGCCAAAGCGGCGTGGACAAACGTCGCGCTAGCCACGGTCGCGATCTCCGGCGCCGACGGCGCATCCGCCGAGATCCACGACTACATGATCCGCCGCCTTCTCTATCTGGACACCTCCTGCGGCGTTGATCGGCTCGCGCGCCTGCCGCCGCCGACAGAGAGCACGCGCCGCTTCAAGGCGGTGTGCCGGAATGTGTCGGCCTACCCGGACGGCATCGTCGTCACCTGCTCCGACATTGCGGACGACCGCTCGTGCAAAATCGAAACGGAGCCTCGAACGTTCGACAGCCTCGAGCTGATGCGTCCGGGCGAGGCCGAGTGACTGTGGCAGTGCCGGGAGCTGTGGCCGGCGCAACTCGCATCGATCTGTGTCCCCGCCTTTTTTGAAACGCCGCGGACAACACGAGCTTTGCGTGCGGATCGGCCGAAGCGGAGCTAACAGCTTGGCCGATCAGGCAAAGAGATATGCGCCGGGCGGCGCGCGCGCAAAGCGGCGGCATTCGTCATGTCACTGAAGAGCAACGTCCGGCTTCGGATGAATACCGAAGGCTCTTTGCGGGTTTCTCTTTCCTGATAGCTTGCGCGGGCGGGCCGCGTGTGGGCTTCGGCGGCGGAGCGATCCGGACGTGCGAAGCTTTTTTCGGTCCCGTCACACGACTTCTTGGGGAGAGACATATGTTGAGAGCATTTTCTGGGAAAGCGGCACGCGTGTGTGCCGCGGGGGCTGGCGTTGCGGCATTGGCATGGGGCATCGCGGTGCTTCAGCCGACGCAAGCGGGCGCTCAAGGCGCAAAGCACGAGATCACGGTCACCGTCATCCGCTTCAAGGCGCTGGACCGCGCGGACGAGCTGTCGGCGGGGGATTTCTTCGCGCGCGTCACCATCGACGGCGCCAGCCAGCAGACGGCCGTGATCAGCGACAAGGCCGAGGTGCAGCCCAACTGGAAGCTGTCGAAGGACGTGACCCCCGGCGTGCACAACATCAAGCTGGCGCTGATCGACAAGGACGTCTCCATCGACGATCCGATCGACATCAA
>DAOMQQ010000163.1:0-6112 GCA_035445405.1 Hyphomicrobium sp. | reverse complement strand
GCATCCACTGCACCCGCTGCGTGCGCTTCATGACCGAGGTCGCGGGCGTCGAGGAACTCGGCGCCATCGGGCGCGGCGAGGACATGGAGATCACCACCTATCTCGAACGCGGCATCCTCTCCGAGATGAGCGCGAACGTGAACGATCTCTGCCCTGTCGGTGCGCTCACCCATCGCCCCTGGGCGCACAACGCGCGTCCTTGGGAGCTTCGCAAGACCGAGACGTTCGACGTGATGGACGCGGTCGGCTCCGCGATTCGCGTCGATGCGCGCGGCCGCGAGGTGATGCGCATTCTCCCGCGCAACAACGACGCCGTGAACGAGGAGTGGATCTCCGACAAGACGCGGCACGTGGCGGACGGACTTCGCACGCAGCGTCTGGATCAGCCCTATATCCGCAAGGATGGCCGCCTCGTGCCGGCCTCGTGGGATGAGGCGCTCGCAGCCGTTGCCGCTAAGCTCAAGTCCGCCAACCCCGACCGTATCGCTGCCGTCGCCGGCCCGCTTGCCGGTGCGGAAGAAATGTTCGCGCTCAAGGATCTGTTCGCACGCCTGGGCGCGACCAACGTCGATTGCCGCGAAGACGGCGCCAAGCTCGATCCCACGTTCGGCCGCGCGAGCTACGTCTTCAATTCCACCATCGAAGGCATCGAGAAGGCCGACGCCATTCTGCTGATCGGCACGAACCCGCGGCTCGAAGCCGCCGTTCTCAATGCCCGCATCCGCAAGCGCTGGCGTAAGGGCGCCCTTACGGTCGGTCTCGTCGGCGAGCGCGTGGACCTCGCTTATCCGTACGAGCACCTCGGCTCCGGGGGGCGGACGCTCACAGAGCTTGCGGACGGCAAGTACGCATTCGCCGATGTTCTGAAGAACGCCGCCGCTCCGCTCGTCATCGTCGGCATGTCGGTCATCGCACGCGCCGATGGCGGTGCGGTGCTCGCCGCCGCCGCCCGCATCGCATCCGCCGCAGCCTCGGGCAAGGACGCGGACTGGAACGCATTCAACGTCCTGCATACGGCGGCCTCGCGCGTCGCGGGGCTGGATCTCGGCTTCGTTCCGGAGAAGCCTGCGTCGACGGATGTCGCGAGTTTCGTTGCGGCAGCCGGCAAGGGCGACCTCTCCGTCCTGTTCCTCCTGGGTGCTGACGACATCGACACCCAAGCGCTCGGCAACGCATTCGTCGTCTATCAGGGCAGCCACGGCGATGCCGGAGCCCATCGCGCCGACGTCATTTTCCCAGGCGCGGCCTACACCGAAAAGAGCGCGACCTACGTCAACACCGAAGGCCGCGCGCAGGTGACCGCGCGCGCCGTCTTCCCGCCCGGTTTGGCGCGGGAGGACTGGACCATCATCCGCGCGCTCTCGGCCCTCACGGGACATACGCTGCCTTACGACACGCTCGAAGCGTTGCGTGCGGCGATGTACAAGGCGGCGCCCACGCTCGCAGCGCTCGACCGCGTGGCGCACGCGCCGGCAAGTGCGCTCGACGCGCTGGCGAAGGGCAAGGGCACCATCAATGACGAACCGTTCCGGACCGCCGTCCGGGACTTCTATCTCACGAACCCGATCGCACGCGCCTCCGCTGTGATGGCGGAAATGAGCGCGCTTGTGACGCAGGCCGGCCGGCAGGCCAGCCTCGCGGCAGCGGAATAGGGAAGGGCAGAGGGCACGATGTCGGACGAGACGATCTCGACCTTCTTGGATTACGCGATTTGGCTCGCGGTCGCGGTGGGGCTGTCGCTGCTCGTCATCGTGGGCCTGCTCGTGTGTATCGCGTTCCTGCTGCTCATGGACCGCAAGGTCTGGGCCGCCGTCCAGATGCGCAAGGGGCCCAACGTCGTGGGCCCCTTCGGTCTGTTTCAGTCCTTCGCCGACCTTTTGAAGTTCGTCTTCAAGGAGCCGGTGATCCCTGCCGGGGCCGACAAAGGCGTATTCCTGCTGGCGCCGATGGTCACTGCGCTGTGCGCGCTCGCGGCGTGGGCCGTGATTCCCATGAACCAGGACGGCTGGGGCACCTGGGTGATCGCCGATCTCAACGTCGGCGTTCTCTATCTCCTGGCGATCTCCTCGCTCGGCGTTTACGGCGTCATCATGGGGGGCTGGGCGTCCAACTCGAAGTATCCCTTCATGGCGAGCCTGCGCTCCGCGGCGCAGATGATCTCCTACGAGCTCTCGCTCGGCTTCGTCGTCATCACGGTCTTGCTGCTGGTCGGATCGCTCAATCTCACCGCGATCGTGACGGCGCAGAACGCCGGCCTCGGCACCTGGGCCGGTCTTCCCGCCTCCGCGCTCGATTGGCACTGGCTGCCGTTGCTGCCGATGTTCGTCATGTTCTTCATCTCCGCGCTTGCCGAGACGAACCGCCCGCCGTTCGATCTCGTGGAGGCCGAGAGCGAGCTCGTTGCGGGCTTCATGGTCGAATATTCGTCGACGCCCTATCTCCTGTTCATGCTCGGCGAGTATGTCGCCATCGTCACGATGTGCGCGCTCGCGACCCTCCTGTTCCTCGGCGGCTGGTTGCCGCCGCTCGACATCTGGCCGCTCAATCTCGTGCCCGGCTTCTTCTGGTTCGCGATCAAGGTCGTGTTCATGTTCTTCATGTTCGCGATGGTCAAAGCCATGGTGCCGCGCTATCGCTACGACCAATTGATGCGCCTCGGTTGGAAAGTGTTTTTGCCGCTCTCGCTGTTCATGGTTATTGCCGTCGCGGGCGTCCTCGAAATCCTGAGATCGGCATAGGAGCAAGAGACCCATGCGCGTTGCCCAGGGATTGAAGTCGCTGTTTCTCGCGGAGTTCGTGTCCGCGTTCTTCCTCGCCATGCGCTATTTCTTCGCGCCGAAGAAGACGCTGAACTATCCGTTCGAGAAGGGTCCGCTCTCGCCCCGCTTCCGCGGCGAGCACGCGCTGCGCCGCTATCCGAACGGCGAGGAGCGCTGCATCGCCTGCAAGCTGTGCGAGGCCATCTGCCCGGCTCAGGCGATCACCATCGAGGCGGGTCCGCGCCGTAACGACGGCACGCGCCGCACCACCCGCTACGACATCGACATGGTGAAGTGCATCTACTGCGGCCTCTGCCAGGAGGCGTGCCCGGTGGACGCCATTGTGGAAGGGCCGAACTTCGAATTTGCGACCGAGACGCGCGAGGAGCTCTACTACGACAAGGAGCGCCTGCTCGCGAACGGCGACCGCTGGGAGCGTGAGATCGCGAGGAACATCGCGCTCGACGCATCTTATAGATGAGGGGTCTCTCTCCGCGAGGAGAGAGTTGGGGAAGTCCAGGGACCGTGCAATGGCACTGACGGCGATCTTTTTCTATCTGTTCGCGACGCTCGCGCTGGCGTCGGCGGCGATGGTGATCGTCGCCCGCAACCCCGTGCACGCGGTGCTATTTCTGATCCTCACCTTCTTCAACGCGGCCGGCCTCTTCATTCTGCTCGGTGCCGAGTTCCTGGCCATGCTGCTCGTCATCGTCTACGTCGGCGCGGTTGCGGTGATGTTCCTGTTCGTCGTCATGTTGCTCGACGTCGACTTCGCCGCGCTGCGCGCGGGCTTCATCAAGAACGCGCCCGTCGGCCTGCTGGTCGGCGGCGTTGTGCTGGCGGAGCTGGTCCTGCTCGTCCTGGCCCGCGGCGTGGCGCATGCGCCTCCCGGCAAGGGCGCGGTTCCGATCACCGGTGCCGTGACCAACACCGAGGCGCTGGGGCAGGTGCTCTTTACGAAGTACGTCTACTTCTTCCAGGGGGCGGGGCTCGTGCTGCTCGTTGCCATGATCGGCGCCATCGTGCTGACGCTGAGGCACAAGGAAGGCGTCAAGCGCCAGTCGGTCCCGGACCAGAACGCGCGCTCTCCCAAGACGGCGGTCCGGATGGTCAAGGTGGCGCCCGGCGGGAGCGCCATCCCCGAGACGACGGCGAAACGATAGCGCGAGCGGCATAGAGGAGAGGGAGAGAACGCCATGGAGATCGGGCTCGGACATTACCTCACGCTCGCCGCGTGCCTGTTCACGCTGGGCATGTTCGGCATCTTCCTCAACCGGAAGAACGTGATCATCATCCTGATGTCGGTCGAGCTGATGCTCCTGGCCGTCAACATCAACCTCGTCGCCTTCTCGCACTTCAACGCCGATCTCGTCGGTCAGGTCTTCGCGCTCTTCGTGCTGACGGTCGCTGCCGCCGAAGCCGCCATCGGCCTTGCAATCATCGTCGTCTACTTCCGTAACCGCGGCTCGATCTCGGTCGACGACGTCTCCATGATGAAGGGCTAGCGGCTTCCATGATCTACACCCTGATCGTCTTCCTGCCGCTGGCCGGCGCGCTCATTGCGGGCCTGTTCGGCCGTGTCATCGGTCCCCGGCCGTCCGAGATCGTCACCACCGCGCTGCTCATGATCGCGGCGGTCCTCTCGTGGGTCGCGTTCGTCCAGGTGGGTTTCGCTGGCGAGACGGCGCGCGTGCCGCTGTTCCGCTGGATCACGTCCGGCGATCTCGACACCGCCTGGGCGCTCCGGATCGACACGCTGACCGCCGTCATGCTGGTGGTGGTGACGACGGTCTCCGCCCTCGTGCACCTCTACTCCATCGGCTACATGCATGAGGACGACAGCCGTCCGCGCTTCTTCTCGTATCTGTCGCTCTTCACCTTCGCCATGCTGGCACTCGTCACGAGCGACAACCTCGTCCAGATGTTCTTCGGCTGGGAAGGCGTGGGCCTCGCGTCCTACCTGCTCATCGGCTTCTGGTATAAGAAGCCGTCGGCCAACGCGGCCGCCATCAAGGCGTTCGTCGTCAACCGCGTCGGCGACTTCGGCTTTGCGCTCGGTATCTTCGCGCTGTTCGCCGTGTTCGGCACCATCAGCCTCGACGCGATCTTTGCCGCCGCCCCCGGCGAGGTCGGCAAGACGATCGAGTTCGTCGGCTATCAGGTCGACACGCTGACGCTGATCGCCCTCCTCTTGTTCATGGGCGCCATGGGCAAATCGGCCCAGTTCCTGCTGCACACCTGGTTGCCGGACGCGATGGAAGGCCCGACGCCCGTGTCCGCGCTCATTCACGCGGCCACGATGGTGACGGCTGGCGTCTTCATGGTCGCGCGGCTTTCGCCCGTGTTCGAGCTGGCGCCGGCGGCGCTCAACGTCGTCGTCTTCATCGGCGCGCTGACGGCGTTCTTCGCCGCCACCGTCGGCCTCGTGCAGAACGACATCAAGCGCGTCATCGCCTATTCCACGTGCTCGCAGCTCGGCTACATGTTCGTGGCCTGCGGCGTGGGCGCCTATTCGGCCGGCATCTTTCACCTCTTCACGCACGCCTTCTTCAA
The DNA here is from genome assembly GCA_035445405.1 of Hyphomicrobium sp. Classification (GTDB taxonomy): domain Bacteria; phylum Pseudomonadota; class Alphaproteobacteria; order Rhizobiales; family Hyphomicrobiaceae; genus Hyphomicrobium_C. The sequence continues at coordinate 800 of DAOMQQ010000163.1, read as the reverse complement.
GGCGCTTCTGTTCCTCGGCGCAGGCTCCGTGATCCACGGCCTCCACCACGAGCAGGATATGCGCAACATGGGCGGCCTTTCGAAGAAGCTGCCGTTGACATGGGCGATGATGCTGATCGGCACGCTGGCGCTGACGGGTGTCGGCATCCCGCATCTCGTCGGCTTCGCGGGCTTCCATTCCAAGGACGCGATCATCGAAGCCGCCTATGCCGCCCACACGCCGAGCAACTACGCGTTCTGGGCGCTCATCGTCGCGGCCTTCATGACGTCGTTCTACTCCTGGCGCTTGATGTTCCTCACCTTCCACGGAGAAACCCGCGCCGATCACCACGCTTACGACGAAGCGCACGAAGGCCCCTGGGTCATGCGCATCCCGCTTATCGTGCTCTCGATCGGCGCCGTCTTCGCCGGTGTCGTGTTCTACCAGTACTTCATGGGCAGCGGTTACGAGGGCTTCTGGCGCGAGGCGCTCTACGAGCTGCCCGGCAAGGACATCCGCCACCACATGCACGAGGTGCCGGAATGGGTGTTCTGGGCGCCGGCGATTGCGATGCTGGCCGGCCTCGGACTGGCGACGCTCTACTACATCGTGAAGCCGGGTCTGCCCGCCGCGACGGCCCGTGCGTTCCGCCCCGTCTATCTGTTCCTGCTCAATAAGTGGTACATCGACGAGCTCTATGACCGCATCTTCGTGCGTCCCATGTTCGCCATCGGCCGCTTCCTCTGGAAGGGCGTCGACGGGGCCGTCATCGACGGCGCCATCGACCGCGTGACGCGCGGCGTGCTCTGGGGAACGGGCT
>DAOMQQ010000162.1:0-6191 GCA_035445405.1 Hyphomicrobium sp. | reverse complement strand
CCCTGATGCCCGACGATGTAAAGCGGCGTGACGTTGACGCTGAGCTGATTGGCGAGGTTCTGCGTGGCGGCCAAGGTTTCCGCGGTTTCTGACGCGGCCGCATCTTTCTTGATGCGCTCGATGTCGAAGCCGAGCTTTTTGGCGACCTCGAGCGCTCGCTCTTCCGTCACCTGGCCCTTCTGGGTCATGAGCGCATCGTGGAGCGCTTCGAAGTTGCCTTGCTTCGCGGCGGCGATGACGATGTGGGCGACGGCTTCCGAATCCTTCCCGAAGCTCGCGACGTTCTTGAGCACCATCTTGGTGTCGGGGTTGTCCTTGAGGAAGGTCTTGAGCTCGGGATACGTGGCGCGGCAGTAGGGACAATTGTAATCGGAGAACTCGACGATCGTGACCTTCGCATCGGGGTTTCCGATCTCGGGCGAGCCGGCTGCGTAGAGCGCCTCCTTGTGCTCGATGAGAGCGCGCTTGGTGTTGGCGACCTGCTCGTCCTGCTCGAGCTTGAGGAGCGCGTCGCGCACGACCTCGGGATTGTTCATCAGATAGTTGCGGATGTAGGCGTCGAGCCCGGCTCGTTCGGTGGGGATCGGTTCGGCCGCCACAGAGCGCAGCCCCGCGGGAACGATCGTCAGAAAGGCCGCAACGACGAGGGCCCACGTGCGGGCTGAGACGGCTGCGGACATGGATCCCCCGATCTGATGCGAAGCGGCTTTTGCTCGCCGGTGCTTGCGGGCCAACTGAGGCGAGATCGTGACGTCACGTGCTATTTTCCGAGCGCTTGATGGCAAATTATTCTTGTTTTCGACCCCAGATGGGAGGGCGATTTCTTGTCGTGGCCGCCGGCTTTGGCACGACAGCTAGGAAAGCTCGAAGAAGGCGGTCGGCTTGAAGGTCCGTGCGGAGGGATCCTTTCCCTCGAAGCCGCGGCAGTTTGCGAGCGTCGCGGTGTTGCCGATCGTGTAGCGCTTGCGGACATGCGTGTGGCCGTGCACCCAGAACGGCACCCGGCTCAACGTACCGATGAACGTCTCGAGCTCGCTCGCAAAGGCCCCGTCGAGGCCATTGCCCTTGTGGGTCGGGTTCAGACCCTGCAGGCTCGGCGCGTGGTGGCTGATGACCACGACCGGCTGCGTTCCTGTCGCGAGCTCGCTTTCAAGCGCGGCCAACGCGCGGTCGTGTGCGGCGAGGGTATCGGCCGGCGTGAGCTTGACCAGCCCGTTCTCTGTCCGCCGTTTCGTGAAGACATAGTCGCCCATTCCGCGACGCACCCTCGTCATCGAGGCTTCGCTGCGGCCCTCGAAGTCCGACCACAGCGTCGTGCCGAAGAAGCGGACACCGTCTATGGTGCAGGTCTCGTCGTCGAGGACGGTCACCCCGTCGAGATGTTGCCGCAGCAGGGGCACCGCGTCTTCGAAGATGCCGTCGTGATATTCGTGGTTGCCGGCGACGAGCAGAACATGCCGGAACGCCCAGCGGGCTGCTGCGACGAAGCGCAGGACGCGCTCGCGCTGCTTCAGCCGATAGGGATCTGTCCGCAACGGATCGAGACATGACGCGTGACAGAGATCCCCCGCGATGATCAAGACATCGCCATCGCCGCGCGTCAGAGGCAGGCTGAAGTCCTGCGCTTCGAGATGCAGGTCGCTCAGATAGTAGCAGCGCATGGGGCCGATCCGATTCGTCGATCGGGATCGAGCATGCGCGCATTCCGCGGTTCTGTCGGTTAAGCGGCGTTAAGATCTGAAGTGCACGCCTGACACATAGAAGTCATCGCGCGAGATCGCTGCGACGGCGCTTGCAATATGCGGTCTCTCCGCAGCAGGAAACGCTGCGTCGGCCGAGCCGAAATTTGAGATGCGTTGTAAGTGGCTGATTTAATTGGTGGAGCCGAGGGGAATCGAACCCCTGACCTCTGCAGTGCGATTGCAGCGCTCTCCCATCTGAGCTACGGCCCCGAAACAGGGTTTCGCATTTACCGTCCGCCATTTGGCGTTGTCAAGGAACGGCCGGCGGCGGGCTGCGGGGCGCGGAGTGGCTTGCCGCCCAAAGCCCCAGCCGCTACACGTCGGGTGGCTCTCCGCGAATTCAGGATCATTGCCACATGCTCGAGCTGCTCGGATTCATCAGCTACCTCATCACCCTCTACGTCTACGTCATCATCGCCTCGGTCATTCTGAGCTGGCTGATGGCGTTCGGGGTGGTCAATCCCTACAACCGGTTCGTCAGTGCGCTGGATCAGGCGCTCCGGGCCGTGACCGAGCCGCTCCTGCGGCCGATCCGAAACGCGCTCCCCGATTTCGGGGGAATCGACTTTTCGCCGCTCATTCTCCTGCTCGGCTGCTTCTTTGTGCAGAGCGTCGTTTTGCCGAACATCGCCAAGCTGTTCTTGTGACGGCGCAGGGAGCCGGGATTGTTCCTTCATCCCAGGTTCCCTGGCGGAGAGGGGCCGGGTGCGTCATCGTGCGCGTGCGGATCACGCCAAAATCGGCCAAAGATATAATTGACGGCGTCGAGGAGACGGCCGAAGGGCCCGCCATCAAGGCGCGGGTTCGGGCCGTGCCTGCCGACGGTGCCGCGAATGCCGCCTTGATGAGGCTCCTCGCCGATTGGCTCGGGATGCCGAAAAGCAGCGTGGGATTGGCCCACGGCGGCAAATCCCGCGTGAAGTCGGTCGAAATCACCGGCAACGTAGAAGAGATCGAAGCCCGGCTCGCCGCGCGGCTGGCTGGCCTCGTGTCATTGAATTTGGATGCGGTTCGAACCAACCGCTGAGCGCAAGAAACGGAGGAGGGGAGCCCATGGCAGCCCAGATCATCGATGGCAAGGCCATCGCAGCAGATGTCCGCAAGGAAGTGGCAGCCGATGTGAAGGCGCTGCAGGCGAGCCACGGGCTTACGCCGGGCCTCGCGGTGGTGCTCGTCGGCGAGGATCCGGCCAGCAAGGTCTACGTGAAGAACAAGGCGGCGCAGACCGTCGAGGTCGGCATGCAGTCGTTCGAGTACAAGCTGCCGGAGACGACGTCCGAGCACGAGATCCTCACCCTCGTCGAGCGCCTCAACGCCAGTCCCGAAGTGAACGGCATCCTTGTGCAGCTCCCGCTGCCCAAGCACGTCAACGCCGAGAAGGTGCTCAACGCCATCCATCCCGACAAGGACGTGGATGGCTTCCACCCGACGAACGTGGGCCGGCTCTGGATCGGCGAGCGTGCGCTCGTGCCCTGCACGCCGACGGGCTCGGCCATTCTCGCCAAGCGCGCCGTTCCCGATCTCAAGGGCATGAACGCCGTGGTGATCGGCCGCTCGAACATCGTCGGCAAGCCAATGGCGGCGCTGCTGCTGCGCGAGAGCTGCACGGTGACGATCGCCCACTCGCAGACGAAAGACCTGCCGGGCGTGGTGCGTCAGGCCGATCTCGTGATCGCGGCCGTCGGCCGTCCGGAGATGGTGAAGGCCGACTGGATCCGCCCAGGTGCGATCGTGATCGACGTCGGCATCAACCGCGTGCCGAGCGAGAACGGCAAGACGAAGCTGGTCGGCGACGTGGCCTATGCCGAGTGCGCCGAGGTGGCGGGTGCCATCACGCCGGTGCCGGGCGGCGTCGGGCCGATGACGATTGCGTGCCTGCTGCAGAACACGGTCGTGGCGGCCAAGATCCAGAAGGGCATCAAGGACTAAGGCAGTCCGGATCTCTCAGACACAAACGGAAGGCCGGGGTGCGAACTCCGGCCTTTGTTTTATTGACCGAAGAGCGACGTGAGCGAGAACGTCGAGGCGACGACGATCGGCGGGTTGCCCGCGACCTGCGGATGCTGCTCGTCGATGTAGACGTGAAGCCCCGTGGCGCGGCCGTCCTTGATCAGCGACGACACGTAGGCCCAGCCCTTGGGCTCGAGGCCGATGCAGGCTTCCGACATCTCGCCCTTCAGGCGGACGTGAATGGCGATGTTGCCGCGCTTCAGGATCGCAGCGGTCTGCTCGGGCGTGAAACGGTCGCGGTTCCACAATGTGCGCAGATAGACCGCCGCAACGTGGCGCTTGGTCTTCGGGCCCCAGCTCACGCGGTGCTTCGCACTGCCGGCGAAGGTGTATTCGCCCGGCGGCAAGGGGCCGATGGCGCGGGCGGCGAAGCAGTCGGGATCGGGATTGTTGCGGCAGACGTCGCGGCCGGAGAGGCCCCACGCCACGGTGCGCCCGTTGTTGGGGTCTCCGGGTGCGATGATGAACACGCGGCCGGTTCGGATCGTGTAGCCGAGGCGGAACTGACCGACGGAGGCCGGCACCCCCTGCACGACATCCTGGAACGGGCTGCAGATCTCGCCGCCGCTCAGCTTTCTCTTGAAGCCGTTGAGGCTGACGGTGACGTAATCGACGCCGGGCGCGCAATCCCATTGCGGGAGGCCCGAGCGGCCTGCGAGCGAGATCGACGGGGGCGGTTGCTGGCGCTTCGGAGCCTTCGGGGTCGCGGCGGCGGCGGGGGCCTGCTTCGGCGGGTCGAGCGTGGTCGTCGTCCAGTCCTCCCCGACGGGCGTCTCGGGCTGCTGGCGCACGCGCTCGCATTCCTCCGACAGCTTGGGAGGCTGGATCTGCGTGGCGGCAAGACGGCGGGCGACGGTGCTCGTCGCGCCGTTCTCGATATAGGCGTGAATGAGGGCTGCCTGCACGTCGATCTGCTCCTCGGAGAGCTCGAAGATGCAGTCCTCGTAGAGCTGGTCGCCGACCTGGCTGAAGATGTGAGCGATTTCATCCGCCGCGGGCAGGCCGGGCGCTGCACTGCCAGCCGGTTCGGCCAGGCTTCCTTGCGCAGAGGCCAGGAAAAGGCCCGCAGCCACTGCCGCAGCCGCCCGTCTCATTCTTCTGCTCATGGACGTCATTTCAGGCACGCGATGCTCGCCATGGTTGGCCGCCGGGACACGCCACATTCTGACAGGCCACTTTCCGGTCGCCTACCTACGTCATGAGTCGGGGTGAGAGTAAGGCCGATGGTGCCGGAAAATTGAGAGAAACTGCGGCGAGCGGCCCCGGGCCTCATGGGACGCGCTCCTGGCGCAGCGTTTCGCCGCGATAGGACAGGGCCTCTGCAACATGGATGCGGCCGACGGTTTCGGCCGCGTCGAGGTCGGCCAGGGTGCGGGCGACGCGCAACGTTCGATGGTAGCCACGGGCGGAGAGCTTCAGCGTGTCGGCGGCGCTGCGGATAAGGGCAAGCCCGGCATCGTCCGGCTGGGCGATCTTTTCGAGCAGGGTGCCGGTGCATTCCGCGTTCGTGCGCAAGGCGGTGGCGCCGTGCTCGACGAAGCGGGCGCGCTGTCGTTCGCGCGCGGCCGAAACGCGGGCGCGAACCTCCGCGCTGCCCTCTGGCGGTGGCGGCAGGACCAGATCGGCCGCGGAAACGGCGGGCACTTCGATCTGAAGATCGATGCGGTCGAGCAGAGGCCCCGAGATGCGCGCCTGATAGTCGGCCGCGCAGCGGGGCCCGCGCTTGCACGTCTGCCCAGGTCCTCCGCCGCAGCGGCACGGGTTCATGGCGGCGACAAGCTGGAGCCGGGCGGGATAAGCCACGCGGTGATTGGCGCGGGCGATGATCAACTCGCCCGTTTCGAGCGGCTGGCGCAGCGCGTCGAGGACGGAGGGCTGAAACTCGGGAAGCTCGTCCAGGAACAGCACGCCGAGGTGGGCGAGGCTCGCTTCGCCGGGGCGCGGACGTGTGCCGCCGCCGACGAGGGCCGCCATGCTCGCCGAATGATGGGGCGCACGAAAGGGCCGTTCCGTGCAGAGCTTTCCGCCCATCAATTCGCCCGCGAGGCTGTGAACCATCGAGACGTCGAGCATCTCCGGCACTGCGTAGCAAACGCACCAGTTCTCGACTGGAATGACGTTAGCTGATTTGCGACTCTAGGTGCATGGCAGAACCCCACGTCATCACCGCCCTATCCCGCAAACGGGCTGAGTTGTCCGGCGACATCGAACGGTTGCAGCGGGAGTTGTCCGACAAGATCGCGGCCTTGGAGAAGTTGGACGCGACGTTGCTCCTTTTCGATCCGTCCTACGAGATCACGTCTATCAAGCCCAAGGTGTTCAGACCTCCCGAGGACTGGTCCAAGCGTGGGGAGATGACCCGGATCATTCTAGGGGTCATGCGGAAAGCGTCCGAACCCCTCACATCGTCCGACATAGCCGCTCAGTTGATCGTAGAGC
>DAOMQQ010000161.1:0-6204 GCA_035445405.1 Hyphomicrobium sp. | reverse complement strand
AGGCGATAGCGGCCGAAGCCGACGTCTGCGGCGATGGCGGCGGGTGCGCTTGCGGTCGTGTCGACCGTGCCGGCCGCGACCTTCTTGGTGACGGTCTGGCTCTCGTAGGCCCATGAGCCGTCGCGGCTGTACCACTGCCACGAGGTGTCGAGGCGCAGGAGCTGCCAGTCGAGCTTGGCGGCGGCCGGCTTGTCGTCGCCGTCGAGCAGGATCGCTTCGAAGCGTGCTTGCTCGCCTTCGGGCAGGCCCGTGGCCGGGAACAGTTGCTTGATGCCGACGCGAGGTTCGCCAAGCGCTACGGGAAGCGTGATCGAGCGCTCGACGGTGCGGCCGCCGGCTTCGCGCAGGCGGACGATGACGTTGGCCTCCAGGGGCCGTGCGGTCTTGGTGACGGCGGGCAGCATGACGGGAAGGGCCGCCGTGCCGTCTTCGGACGTGCTCGGCAAGCCTTCGAGCGGCTGGCGCACGGGGGTGACGCTCTCGTCGGCCTGGCCGAAGCGGTAGCCTGTGAAGCCGTCGAGATCCTTCGCGGACGGACGCACGAGGATATCGCCTTCCACGACGAGGTTCGCGGCAGGCGGTCCGTAGAGATAGCGGCCTGCGAGATCGACCGTCTTGATCGCGCCGGGTGCGAGGCGGCCTGCGCCGTCGGTGAGCGTGAGGTCGAGGCGCTCGGGCACGTAGTCCTCGACGAGGAACGTGACTTGCGTGAGCGCATCCGCCTTCGGATCGGCGTGCAGGCGTGCGCGCCAAGTGCCTGTCATGGCGCCGCCGGCGATGGTGATGGTGTGGGCGCGTGCGCCGAGGCCCTGGTCGGCGAGCGGGTAACGCCCGTGCTCGACGCCGTCAGGCCGGGTGACGATGAGAGTGACGGGCAGCGTTGCGGCGTTGCCGACGTTGTCGCGGACGAGCCCGGTGACGTTCACCTCCTCGCCGGGGCGGTAGACGCCGCGCTCGGTGTAGAGGAAGGCGTCGATGGGGCCCGATGCGTCGCGGCCTTTGACGCCACGGTCGGAGAGGTCGAAGGCGTTGGTCGTGAGGTCGAGGAAGGCGTATTCGCCTGCGCCGTTCTCGGCGACGAGGATGCCGGGCGCGTTGCCGCCTTCGCCGCGCGACTGGCCGGGCTCGAAGCGGGCGTAACCGGTTTCATTGGTCTTCGCGGTGGCGAGGATCTCGTTGTTGCGCGCGACGAGGCGGACCTCGGCGTTTGCGACGGGATCGGCGTTCGCGAGCGAGCGGACGAAGGCGTGCACGCCGTCGTCGCCCGAGAGCGCGGTGAGGCCGAGATCGGAGACGATGAACCACTGCGTCGCCTGCTCGTTCCAGCTTTCGGTGGTGGCTTCGGACGGGCGCGCGATCATGGCGTAGGCGCCGGGCTGCAGTTCGCCGATCGCTTCGCCGACCGGGAAGGCGACGGTGACTTCGGCGTTGAGCTTGCTCGCGACGTCGAGCGTGCCGGTGTGGACGCGGGCGCCGGTGCGGTTCTTCAGCTCGTCGAACTCGTAGCCGCGGAGCTGGCGGTCGAAGTTGCCGGCGGTCAGCGCGGTGGCGAGGCTGCGGTCGCCGATGCGATAGACCTCGATCTCGACCTTGTTGGTGTTGATGGCGACGAGCGGGATGCCCTGCTGGCCGCGGCTCGGCAGCACGTAGGAGCGGCCCGTGAAGTGCACCATCGGCTTGCGGTCGGGTACGTAGACGGCGAGGGTTACGGGCTTGGCGAGCGGCTCGTCCACGTCGGAGGGAAGGCCGGCGCGGAGCGCGATCTCGTAGCGTTCGCCGTGACGGACGCCTTCGATGCAAAGCTGGCTGTCCTCGGCGGCGACGGCTTCGGGATCGCGGCCGTTGACGGAGACGAACTTGGCGAAGTCCTGCTCGCCGCGCGCGAGGCTTTCGGAGAAGCGGATGCAGACGCGGGGCTGGGCCACGTCGGAGTCGGTCGTGTAATCGGTCATGCGGAAGCCCTGCTCGGCGCGGAGCTTCTCGTAGGTTTCGCGGACGTCGGTTGCTTCGGCGAGCGAGAGGCTGGCGCGGAGCGCGTCGATGGCCGGGCGCCAGTAGGAGCGGCGCTGCATGGCCTCGCCGAGCACGGCGAGCGCGCGGGCCTTTAGGGCAGGGTCGCCGGCGAGCTGGTAGGCTCGGTACGCCGAGCCCGACGCGTTGACGGGGAGGTCGTAGCGCTCGGCGCCGCTGTTGGGGTCGGGCGTGATGGCGAGCAGGGCGCGGGCGAGGCCGAGCCAGCTCTCGGCGCTCTTGCCGTCGGCGGTGACGGCGGCCGCATAATGCCGGGATGCGGCGCGCGGGTCTTCGCCGAGGGCTTTGTCGCCCGCTTGTCTGAGATCGGCAGAGGGACGGGCGCCGGGCTTCCAGTTCTCTTTCAGGTAGGTTTCATAGCGCTCGGCATCCTGGGCGACGCCGCGATGGGTGAAGGGGCGTTCTTCCGCCTGTGCCGCCGTGAAGCCGGCGAGCAGGAACATCGAGAGAAAGAGGGCTTTGAGACAGCGCATGCCTACCACCTTGGGTTCTCACCGGCCGATTGCCAGTGTTCGGACAGTACTCCGCGCCCGGCGGAGACGTGAGCCCATCAGAGCCGAATGATCAAACGTTGGCGGTAACTGGAAAATACCGACAAATTCCGCTCGTTGCGGATGCTTTATGGCGTCCGCTCCGTGCCGCAGGCGGCACGCAAAAAGGCCGCCCGTCATGTCTGCCGGGCGGCCTTTTTTGCCGACACGCTCTGGGGGAAGCGTTTAGAGCGTGATCAATTTCGATTGAATCGGGATCACGCTCTATCTCTTTGGTGAGACCGATGAGTCACGCTTCAGGCTGATAGGGCCTGAAGCGATCATGGTCTAGTGACGAAGCAATGCAGGGGGAGGTGCCGCTTCGTTGCCGGCCAGGAGAGAGGGGTCGAACAGGTTCGCCGGACGCGGGCCTCGCGGGGCGGGTGCTGCGGTGAGGCTGCCCTTGGGGCCGGCCGCGCTCCAGATGTGCGCGAAGGAGCGCTGCGCGTTGGCGGAGGTCGTCGTGCAGCGATCGCAGAACAGTTCATAGGCGTCGCGCTTCAACGGATCGCGGCGCATGCAGTCGCCGATCCATGCGGTGGTGTCGTCGAGCACGAGCTGCTCGTGGGCGTCGAGCAGGCGGATGTCGGTGGCGAAGCGGCAGTCGGCGCGTTTGATCGCGGGGTTCGCTTCGGATTTCGCGTGACGGACGAACACGACCTCAAGTGCGATGCCGGCGGCTTCGAGGTCCGGCGCGAGGGCGTCGAGCGCACGCGCAACGGGGCTTTCGGCCGAGAGTGCGAGAAGGCGATAGGTGACGTTGCCTCGACGGGCGTCCTGCTCGCGGACAGCATCAAGATGACGGGTGACAAACGCCTTCAGGCGGGCCTCCTTCTCGTCTTTGATGAGGCCGTTTGTGCGAGCCGACGGACGAAGAGGCATGTAGTTTTTCCTTGATTGGGAGCGGCGGACGTCCGCAGCTCGCCGATGTCGTGATGGCGTCATTTAGGCGCCAAGACAGTTAAGCAAGTGTTGAACGGCGTGAACCGTTACGGTGGCGTACGGCACACGCGACTACTTGACTGTGATCGGCGTGCGCCAACGATCCGCTTCGGCGTCGGCGCGCTTTGTTTCGGAGTTGGATGAGGTGACGCCAGCAACCGATTCAATTGTCTTGGAGACTTTCAGTCGATCCTCGGCGCGATGCGCGCCGGATTTCGTCTCCGGACGGAAGGGCAGCGTCCCTCGCGGCGCCAAAATCGGCGGAGATTTTTTTTGAGGCTCGGCATGGTGGCCGGTGTCTACCTCGTCGAGCCTCGCGCTGAGCCGGGGCGAGTCGCGCAACGAGCGAGCCGGCGGAGCGGTCTCTGTTTTCAGCGGTGCGTTGAGCTCGGCCAGGGCGCTCCGCGCATATGGGCCGAAGGCGTGGGCCGCGCGCGTCGCTGCGTCGGGAAGGAGCCCGAGCCGGGATGAGCGCGCAAACCATCCACGAGTGCACCATTTTTCTGGCGCATCCACCATGAGGCTAGACCTGTCTCTACAAGCTCTGCCAGTGCACACGCGTGACTGGTCAGTGCATTCCGAAGGAAACCGATCAACCCGAGCTGTCGTGATCCGAGTTCTGATTAACCGGCGTTTTTGACGCGAGTGCGGCCGGCTGATGACGGAATCCGTGATTGCGCCCGTTCCTGTGCATAGACTGATCGCGCGCCCTCACCCGCTCCCGGGGGCGAGGAGCGGTGAAATAAGAGCGCACGTTTTCGTCGCCTCATCTCATGGGTGAGGGGATCGATCGCGCTGCTTGTGGGAACTCGTCAGACGCCGTTGCGTTCGCCGAAGACGTAACCGGAGCCGCGAACGGTGCGGATGGGATCGCGCTCCTTGCCGCGGATCAGCGCCTTTCTGAGGCGGCCGATGTGAACGTCCACGGTCCGTTCGTCGACGAAGGCATCGCGGCCCCACACTCCGTCCAGGAGCTGGGCGCGCGATAGCACGCGGCCCGGGCTTTCCATCAGGAATTCGAGGAGCCGGAATTCGGTGGGGCCGAGGTGGACCTCGCGCAGGCCGCGCGTCACTTTATGCGCAGGACGGTCCAGCTCGATATCGGCGAAGCGCAGGACGTCTGCCATGCGGTCGGGGGCGGCGCGGCGAAGAATGGCCTTCACGCGCGCCATCAGCTCGGGAAGGGAGAACGGCTTCACGACGTAGTCGTCCGCGCCGGTGGAGAGACCGCGGATGCGGTCTCCCTCCTCGCCGCGTGCCGTCAGCATGACGATGGGGATGGAGCGCGTTTCCATGCGCGCCCGCATCCGCCTGCAGATCTCGATGCCCGATGTACCCGGTAGCATCCAATCGAGAACCAGAAGATCGGGTTTCTCTTCCGCTACAAGGATTTCGGCTTCTTCGCCGGTTTCCGCGTGTGCGACGCGAAAGCCTTCCGCTTCCAGATTGTAGCGGAGCATTTCGGCGAGAGGGGCCTCGTCTTCGATGAGCAGAATTTTTGCCGTCATTTCGGAACTCGTATTGTGTCTGGGATCAGCCCGCAGGGAACAGCGTCGAGCTGGTGTCGTCGCCCTTCGGGCGATCGTCGGAGATCATGACGCCGCGAACGAAGAAGTGGATCGTCTCGGCGATGTTCGTCGTGTGGTCGCCCACGCGCTCGATGTTCTTGGCACCGAACAGGAGATGCGTGGAGAGGCCGATGGAGCGGGGATCCTCCATCATGTACGTGAGCAGCTCCCGGAACAGGGAATTGTACATGGCGTCGATGCTCTCGTCCGAGCGCCATACGGAGAGGGCGCGTTCCGCGTCGCGCGCGGCGTAGGCGTCGAGCACTTCCTTGAGCTGCGAGAGCGCGAGGTCCACCATGTGGCGAAGGCCGGTCATGAGGGGCTTCGGATGCGATTCGTCGGCAATCGCGAGCGCGCGCTTGGCGATGTTCTTCGCGAGGTCGCCGATGCGCTCGAGGTCGCCCGTGATGCGCAGCGCGGCCATGACGTGGCGAAGGTCGTCCGCGAGCGGCTGTCGGCGGGCGATCATCGAAATGACCTGTTCCTCGATGTCACGCTCGAGATCGTCGATGTGGCGGTCCGACTTCACGACCTGCTCGGCGAGCTTGGGGTCGCGGCGTTCGAGGGCGTCGAATGCCTGGCCCAGGATGTGCTCGGCGAGGCCGCCCATCTGGGCGATCTTCTTGTCGAGGAGGGCAAGCTCTTCCTCGTAGGATTTAACGATATGCTCGTTCATGGCGTCTCCTTTGGGCCTTCCGGCCGCGCGGGTCTGTTCGGGTTTGGATGGCGCGCGCAGCGATCTGCGCAGCGCCAAAATGCCACTCAGCAGGGACTTTCCGTCTAGGGTCATCGGGCGTGCTCCTTGCGGAGCCGCGATCAGCCGAAGCGCCCGGTGATGTAATCCTGCGTGCGCTGATCCTGCGGATTGGTGAAGATCTCGTTGGTCTCACCTTCCTCCACAAGGATCCCGAGGTGAAAAAACGCGGTCCGCTGCGAAACGCGTGCGGCCTGCTGCATCGAGTGCGTGACGATGACGATGCAGTAGTTGCGCTTCAACTCGTCGATGAGCTCTTCCACCTTGGCGGTGGCGATCGGATCGAGAGCGGAGCACGGCTCGTCCATGAGGATCACTTCGGGGCCGACGGCAACGGCGCGTGCAATGCAGAGGCGCTGCTGCTGGCCGCCGGAGAGGC
>DAOMQQ010000160.1:0-6209 GCA_035445405.1 Hyphomicrobium sp. | reverse complement strand
GCCTGATTGAGCACCGTGCGAATGGCGGTGTCGTCGTCGGCGATGAGAATTGTGCCGCGAGCCATGCGTCATGCTCTCCTGTCGTTGGCGGGAACGGGCCGATGGTGAACGGGGCGGCCGTCGTCGTGCTGGGAGCGGTCCTGCATGGGCAGGAGGACACGGAACACCGTACGATTGGCCTCGCTGTCGCATTCGATGATGCCGCCGTGGTCGCCAATGATCTTGGCGACGAGGGCGAGCCCCAGGCCGGTGCCGTTGTGCTTGGTGGTGACGAAGGGATCGAAGAGGTGCGGACGCAGGTGATCGGGCACGCCCGTACCGTTGTCCTCGATCTGGATCATGAGCGGGAGGCTGATGCGGGTGTCAGTGCCGGGCACCGATAGGCGGACACCGGGGCGGAACGACGTCTGCACCACGATGCGACCGTCGCTTTTGCCGTCGCCGAGGGCTTCGGCCGCGTTCTTGATGAGGTTGAGGAACGCCTGCACCAGCTTGTCGCGATTGCCGGGAACGGGCGGAAGCGAGGGATCGTAGTCCTCGACGAAGCGGACGCCGCGCGCAAAGCCCGACTCGGCCAGGCGGCGCACGTGGTTCAGCACGTCGTGAATGTTGACGGGCTCCTTGGCCAGCGGGCGCTCGTCGCCGAACACCTCCATGCGGTCCACGAGGTTCCTGATGCGCTCGGTCTCGGAACAGATGAGCTGCGAGAGCACGCGGTCCTCGTCCGACAGGCTCTGCTCGAGGAGCTGGGCCGCGCCCTTGATGCCCGACAGCGGGTTCTTGATCTCGTGCGCCAGCACGGCCGCCATACCGGATACGGAGCGGGCAGCGGCCCTATGGGTTAGCTGACGCTCGATCATGTGCGCCATGGTCCGCTGCTGGAGCATGACGACGATGAGAGGCTCGGCCTCGCTGACGGGCCCGGAGAAGACGTCGACCAGCCGTGGGCTCGGAAACTTGGGGCTACCGAGCTCGATGCCGTATTCGTTCACGGTCGATCCGCTCTCGCGCACCTGCTCCACCAGCGAGAGAAGCGGGCAGCCGAACGCCATCACGTCGTCGAGGCGCATCCGGAGCAGCAGCGCCGTGCTCATCGAGAGAAACACTTCGGCTGCGGCATTCACGTAGACGATGTCATTTCTCTCGCCGACCACGAGGATCGGATGGGGGAGCGAACCCAGGAGAAGCTCGTGATCGAGCGCCGGCTTGGAGGCGGCGGGTGCTGGACGGCGCTCGGCGGCTTTCCTGCTCACGCGGCGTTCTCCAGCACATCCGTTTCGGGCTCGTTGGAATAGAACGCATCGAGGAGCGCGAGTGCGCGCACGGGATCTTCCTCCGTGCACAGGCGCCTGCGCCATGCCTTGAGCGTCTCCGCGCGATGACCGCTCGTCTCCAGATACCAGCCGATATGCTTGCGGGCGTTTCTGAGGCCGAGGAATTCGCCGTAGTGGGCCAGCATCGCCTCGACATGGGCCCGCGCGATGCGCGCATGCTCGGCGAGCGGCAGCGCCGTCGTTTCGAGCGCACCGTCTGCCAGTGCGGCTGCGATCTGGCCCGGCAGCCAGGGCGCTCCATACGCGCCGCGGCCGATCATGACACCGTCGGCGCCGGAGGCCGCGAGCGCTTCACGCGCATCCGCAGCGCTCGCAATGTCGCCGTTGACGATCACGGGGATCGACACCGCCTCCGTGACGGCGCGGACGGCGGACCAATCGGCGCTTCCCTTGAAGAACTGCTGGCGTGTGCGCCCGTGCACGGTGATGAGGCCGATGCCGGCCGCCTCGGCACGGCGCGCAAGCTCGGGCGCGTTGCGCGAGCGGTCGTCCCATCCGAGCCGCATCTTGAGGGTGACCGGCACGGTGACGGCGCCGACCACCGCCTCGATCAGCGCGAGCGCGTGGTCGAGGTCGCGCATCAGCGCGGAGCCGGACGCCTTGCCCGTCACCTCGCGGGAGGGGCAGCCCATGTTGATGTCGATGACGTCCGCGCCTTTGGCCTCGGCGATGCGCGCCCCCTCGGCCATCCAGCGGCTCTCGCAACCGACGAGTTGTATGACAAAAGGCGCTAGACCGTCCCCTTCGGCACGCCTCAGCACATCGCTGCGGCTTGCGACCAGCTCGGCGCTCGCCACCATCTCGGAGACGACGAGGCCGGCCCCGTGGGCGTGGGCCAGGCGGCGGAAGGGCAAGTCGCTCACGCCCGTCATGGGGGCGAGAAAGACATTGTTGGCAATGGATTGGGAGCCGATCCGGAGTCGTGTCACAGGGGAAAGGCCTCGCCTTGCCTATAAGTTGGGCACCAATATTCTGTGCCTTTGATTTAGGCACAATATGTCGGCCTGCCGTCCCACGCAAGCGCGAAGCGCAGGCCGGAGATTGCTCAATTGCCGCGCCGCGGCTAAGTCCCAGGCGATTGCAGCTCAGCCTGGATGCCCCATCGTGACAGCAGCCGCCCTGATCGTTGCCGCCGGCCGCGGCTCCCGCGCCGGCCGCTCGGGACTCCCGCCCAAGCAATACGCGACGCTGGCGGGACGGCCGGTGCTGGCGCACGCCATCGCGGCCTTCCAGGCAGTGCCCGGCATCCAGCGCATTGCCGTCGTCATCCATCCGGACGATGCGGATCTCTACGCCGGCTGTGCCCGGGCGGCGCCGGATCGCCTGACGCCACCGGTTCTCGGCGGGGCGACGCGGCAGGAGTCGGTGCGTCTCGGCCTCGCCGCCCTCGCCGCAGACGCGCCGGATCACGTGCTGATCCATGACGCGGCCCGGCCCTTCGTCTCGGCGGACACCATCGAAGGCGTGCTCGATGCCCTCGTTCGTCATGAGGGGGCGCTCGCGGCACAGGCCGTGGCCGATACGCTCAAGCGTGCCACCGGCGACGGTACCGTCGCGGAGACACCATCGCGCGAAGGGCTCTGGCAGGCGCAGACGCCGCAGGGCTTCCGCTTCGCCTCGATCCTCTCCGCTCACGAGCGGGCCGTCGCCGAAGGGCGGCTGGATTTCACGGACGATGCCGCGCTCGCGGAATGGGCCGGGCTGCGCGTGGCCCTGGTTGCAAGCCCGCGGCGGAACTTCAAGATCACAACGCAGGAGGACCTGGCGATGGCCGAGGATCTGCTCGCCTCCCCCCAAGCGCTCGAAACCAGAACCGGCACCGGCTTCGACGTCCATGCCTTCTGCGAGGGGGATCATGTCTGGGTCGGCGGGGTGCGCATAGCGCACGACAAAGGACTTTCGGCCCATTCGGACGGCGACGCGCCGCTGCATGCGCTGACCGACGCGCTGCTCGGTGCGATCGGCGACGGCGACATCGGCCAGCACTTCCCGCCGACCGACCCGCAATGGAAGGGCGCGGCCTCGCACCTTTTTCTCGCGGATGCGGCCCAGCGCGTAACGGCTCGGGGCGGGCGCATCGTCAATGTCGATCTGACGATCCTGTGCGAGGCGCCACGCATCGGTCCGCATCGCGACGCCATCCGCAGCCGCGTCGCCGAAATCCTGGCGCTCGACGTTGCGCGGGTGAACGTGAAGGCGACCACGACCGAGCGGCTCGGCTTCACGGGACGTGGCGAGGGCCTCGCGGCGATGGCTTCGGCGACGGTGCTGCTGCCTGCCTGAGATGCCGCACCGCACAGCAGCTTTTCTCATCGCGCGGGCCGGTTCGCGTTGACCCCCCTCCCAGAATCGCGGCATCAAAAGCCTAGGTGGTTGTATGCCAAAAGCGATGCAACAAGCGATGCACTAAGCTTTACCAGGGGCCACGTCCATGAACCTGATGACCCACACGCTCGAGCGTCCGGTGACGGACAACGCCGCCACGGCCAACATTTCCGAGATTGCCGAGACGACGTCGGCGACCTGTCTCGCGACCCGCGTGCGCCAGCTTTCGCGCATCATCACGCGTCTTTACGACGACGCGATGCGCCCGCTCGGCATCACGGCCAGCCAGTACACGCTGCTGGCCCAGCTCGCCTCGCGGGACGGCATCACGGCGGTCGAGATCGGGCACGAGCTCGACATCGAGAAGTCGACGCTTTCGCGCAACCTGAAGCGCCTGCTAGCGCTCGGCCTGATCATCATGGATCCGCCGGCGGGCCGCCGCGGACGCGGTCTGCATCTGACGGCGAAGGGCCAGATCACGCTCAAGGACGCCTATCCGGTCTGGCAGGGTGCGCAGGCGCGCGCCGTGGCCGTGATGGGCGTCGATACGCGCTCCAAGCTCGACGACCTGCTCCGCACGGCGGAAAAGCTGATCGCCGACTGACGGAGGCCGGTTTCTCGGCTATCTCTTCGAGGGCGTGCCGCAAGGTGCGCCCTTATTTTTTGGCGTTGCGCGGAGCGGCAGGCATGGTTCTCCCCGATCTCGTCCCCGAGGCCGAACGGCTGCTCTCGGTGCTTCGTGCGCAGGGGCTCAAGCTCGCCACGGCCGAAAGTTGTACGGGCGGGCTCATCGCAGCGCTGTTCACCGAGGTTGCCGGCGCGTCCGACGTGTTCGAGCGCGGGTTCGTGACCTACACCAACGCCGCGAAGATCGGGCAACTCGGCGTGGATCTCGAGATCCTGCTCCGATATGGCGCCGTGAGCGCGGAGACGGCAGAAGCCATGGCGAACGGCGCGCTCCGGTGCTCGGCCGCGGACGTGACGCTTTCTGTGACCGGCATTGCGGGTCCCGGCGGGGGCTCCCCCGACAAGCCGGTGGGGCTCGTCTATCTTGGGCACGCCTTTCGCGGACGGCCGACGCAAACGCGCGAGCTGCGTCTCGGCGAGGACCAGAGCCGCTCGGCCATTCGCGAAACAACGGTGGCGGAAGCCCTCGCCCTGCTCAACCAATCGCTGGCGGGATAGGAGTTCGGAGGCCAAGGCGCCGGCGGCGTTCGAGGGAACCAGTTGCGTGCCGCCGCCGTAAGCATCAGCAGGACGGAGTGCGCCGGAGGGCGTTCCTTGGAGTCCGAGAGATAAAGGGCCGCCATGCGTCATCCGCTCCGTCTGTTGCCTTCGTTCGCAGTCGTGCTGGTCGCTGCCGTCTCTCCGGCCTTGGCCGCGGATCTGACCGCGCGTCAGGTTACGCAACAGCTTCACCAGGCCGACGCCGCGATGTCCCCCATCGATTTCAGCGGCAGGGATCTCGGCGGGCTCGACCTCGCGGGGCTGGGCTTCAAGAAGGCCCGCCTTTCCAAGTCCGATCTTTTCGGTGCGGACCTCTCGGGCGCGGATCTCAGCGGCACCGATCTCACCGCCACGCGCCTCGACCGCGCGCTGATCATCCGTACCCGCTTCGATCATGCCCGCCTTCAAGGCGCGAGCCTTCTGCGCCCGACGACGCGCTCCGGCTTCGACTATACGCCGGGCGAGGCCGCGAGTTTCGCAGGCGCGGATCTCCGCAACGCCAAGCTGTTCGGCCTCTTCAATGGCAGCAATTTTTCGGGGGCGAACCTGACGGGCGCATCGCTCGCACCGTTCGGCCAAACCGGCTTCATCGAGATGCAGTGGCGCACGCGGCTCGACGGGGCGGATCTCTCCGGCGCCGATGCCTCAGGCGCGGACCTGACGCATGTCTCGCTGCGGTTTGCCAACCTCAAGGGGGCAAAGCTGCGCGGGGCGGTGCTCAAGCATGCAGATCTTGCGCACGCCGACCTGACGGATGCAGATCTCACGGGTGCAGATCTGACCGACGCCGATCTCTATTCCGCCAAGCTCACACACGCCAAAGGGCTCGCGAGCGTCGGGGGCCTCGCGACGGTCCGCAACCGCGACAAGGCGATCCCTTAGAGTCACCGATCGAGTTGCCGATACCGGCGACGGCTTAAGCCGCGCCCGCGGCCCCATACAGCGTGCGGGCGCGGGCCTCGAAGGCTTCCGTGTAGCTCTTCACCGCCTTCTCGAATGCGGCGCCGACGAGGAGCGAAAGCATCGTCGAACGGAAGGCGTAGTCGATCGTGAAGTGCACGTCCGAGCCGCCGTCGGCCGCGACGAACCGCCAGTCGTTTTCGAGGTGACTGAAGGGACCGTCGAGATGGCGCACGCGGATTTCGCCCGTCTCTGGCGACAGCTCGACGCGCGTCGTGAAGCGCTCGGTGATCGCCTTGTAGCCGACGGTCATCGTTGCGGTCAGCTCGCTTCCGCCGGGCGTCTCCTTGCGTTCGAGCACCGTGAGTCCTTCGACGAGCGGCAGGAATTCCGGATAGCGCTCGACGTCGGCGACGACAGCGA
>DAOMQQ010000159.1:0-6267 GCA_035445405.1 Hyphomicrobium sp. | reverse complement strand
GCCACCGAGGGCCAGTGGCTCCGCATCGAGGTGGACGACAACGGGCCGGGCATCCCGGCCTCCGAGCGCGAAAACGTCTTCAAGCCGTTCTACCGCATCGACCGCTCGCGCAACCAGGACGACGGAAACAGCGGGCTTGGCCTTGCCATTGCGCGGGATATCGCAAAGAGCCACGGCGGCGACATCGCGCTCGGCGAAAGCTCCATGGGCGGCCTGCGGGCGATCATATCCGTACCGCTGTAGGACCCTAAAACGCTAGGTTGCATGGGCGGCCAAGCTATCGCAGTTCGGGCAACAGTTCCCGTTCCGCAGATACCCCTATGGTGGTATTAACAAGCGGTATCAAATCATTATCTGCTTCGAACAGGCTGTATTTCTCCGCTCTACACAAACGCGTGATCGGGAAAAAGCCCCTGTTGCGGCAACTGTTACAGTATAGCATAACTTCAACTGTGAGGGTGATGCTGCACTTGCAGCGGCGTCGATGCCCAAACAGCCGAACGGCGGGACCGCCACCCGCCCTCGGCCGTGACCAAAGCACGGTGCTCCGTGTGACCGCCAAGCTATCCTCCTTGCTTGAACCGGTCCCCACCGTCCGAGGTCGCACCAGAGGATCCGATCGCCGGGGCCTTCGGGCTCATTCGGATCCGCTAAGAGGTTACGCAGTCGCGGGTGTGGCGAAGCTCACGCCATGATCATTTCGCCAGCTCGCGGCTGCGCACCACTGCCGACAACACCGCCTTCCTCAACAGATCCTCCACGCCACCTTCAGCCATCAGCACGTCGAGCGCCGCTGCCGTCGTGCCGCCGGGCGACGTGACGTTGCGGCGAAGCTCAGCCGCATCGAGATC
The DNA here is from genome assembly GCA_035445405.1 of Hyphomicrobium sp. Lineage (GTDB taxonomy): Bacteria > Pseudomonadota > Alphaproteobacteria > Rhizobiales > Hyphomicrobiaceae > Hyphomicrobium_C. The sequence continues at coordinate 5,416 of DAOMQQ010000159.1, read as the reverse complement.
CGATCGCGCCAGAAGCTCGCCCGCGCCGGAGACGGTCGCGCGCGCAAGCTGGCGTGCAAGCGCGTCGTCGAGACCGGCCGACATGGCCGCCTTCTCCAGCGCTTCCGCGAGCAGGAAGACGTAAGCCGGGCCCGATCCCGACACGGCGGTGACCGCGTCCATCAGCGCTTCTTCGCCGACCCAGGCCACTTCGCCCACCGCCGACATGAGCGCTTCGCAGATCGTGCGGCCGGCTGGCGTGACATGGTCATTCGCGACGCAGACCGTGATGCCGCGTCCGACGGCGGCCGGGGTGTTCGGCATGGCGCGCACCACGGCGGTGCCGGGCGCGAGGTGCGCTTCGAAACTCTCGAGCGTGCGGCCGGCGGCAATCGACACCACCAGCGTTTCCGGACCCGCAAGCGCCGCGACGCCCGGGAAGATCCCATCCATCATCTGCGGCTTCACCGCCGCGAGAATGACGGCCGGGGGGGACGGCAGGCTTTCGATATGTGCCTCGGCCGTTACTCCATGACGGGCGAGCATCGTGGCCACGTCGCCCGGCGGCGAAGGGTCCTGCACCCGCACACGGGCGGGATCGAGCCCGCGCGCAATCAGGCCTTCGAGCAGCGCGCCGCCCATCTTGCCTGCCCCGACGAGGAGCAAGGGTCCATCAAAAGTGGCATCGAAAGAATGAGACATCGGCTTCCTGATGACCGGCTGGGCCGCCGCAAAACCGCCGACGGCTCAGGACGGGCGACGGCTCAGGGCGGGTTCAGGCTTGGCCCTCGGTCTGGAACATCGTCGACACGAGCGCCTCGCGGCTTTCCTTACCCGCCCACACGACGAACTGGAAGGCCTGATAGTAGCGCTCGCACGCTTCGAGCGCCGTCTTGAGGACGGCCTCGCATTGGGCCGGCGTGACGACGGCGCCGTTGAGCAGCAGCCCGTGGCGAAACATCACCAGGCCCTCCTGCGTCCAGAGATCGAAATGACCGAGCCAGAGCTGCTCGTTGATCTGCGCGATCAGCCGGTACATCTCGTTCAGGCGCGCATCGGGCACCCGGAAGTCGAAAGCGCAGGCGAGATGCAGGGCTTCCAGATCGTCGCGCCAGTTGAGGGAGACATGATAGTCGGTCCAGGCGCCGCTGACCACGAGCGTCAGCTCGTCATCGCCAGTGCGGTCGGTCGCCCAATCGTAGTTGGCCGCCAACTGCTCCACGAGATCAATCGGGTGAATGAGACGCTCGTGGCTCTTCTCGGACGATGCCATTCTGGCTCCTTAAAACCTTGTCGGCCGGCCCCCCGGAAAGGGGCCGGTCGCACCCCGCCCGGCGGCTCGCATTACGCCGCCGACAGCACGCTCGGCTCATGACGGGATTGGGGCGAAACGCGACTTCTCCTCAGCCGTCGCGACGAAAACAGAGGGAGGCGCGAGTCGCAAGCCGACGGCGGCATTGTCCACGAGCAATGTCGGAGAAACCCACGGGTTCCCGCAGGATAGGCCACGTTAGAGACGTTCACTCACAGGCGATGTTGAAAAGCCGGCGTTCCCGTGGACGGCGCGCGATAGCGCTCGACACGCTACGGCGAATGTCGGGTGGCAGCGACGGCGCGCAGCCGGCAGGCGTCGCGCGCCCGAGCCGTCGTCATGCGCGTCCTTCGAGAATGGCGAGACGCGCTTCGAGCTGCGTCACGATTTGGGACAGGCGCTCGTTCTCGGCACGCGCCTTCTCCGCCATGGCGCGGACGGCCTCGAATTCCTCACGCTTCACGACGTCGAGCTTTTCGAGCATCCGCTCGGCCTGGGCCTGCATGACCGTTTCCGCCTCGCGACGGAGCCCCTGGGCGGCTCCGGCAGCGTCCGTCATCAGCTTGGCAAACTCGTCCAGCAGGCGATTGGAAGTCTGTGTCATCGGCGTTCCTTCGGGTGCGCGGGCGCGACGCCCGCTGCTGTGGACCGGACTATGGTGACTTCGGGCCGGCCATTCAAGCGGCGGGATGCCCGTCACGGCGCCTCGGCGGCCCGCGCTCGCGTCGGATTACACCACGCCGAACGCGTGGGCGCTGAGGCTGCCGGCGAGGAGCGCGAGGACGACGGCGCTCACCCGATATCCGATGCGGGACGGCACGATGCCCGCGAAACCGCGCCGAAAGGAGGCGCCCACCGCGATCCAGATGTTGCCGACGACGGCGATCATGAACGAGAGACCCGCCATCCACGGCGCCAGCGCCGTCAGCGCGAGATCGGCGGGCAGCAACGTGAAGGCGAAGATGATCGCCTTGGGGTTCAACAGCGTGGTCACGAAGACGTTGACGAACGTCACGGAGGTTTCGTCTGCGGGCATCTCGACGCCCTTTTGCCAGAGCTTCGCCGCGAGGTAGAGCAGATAAAGCGCCGCCGCGAGACGCAAGGCCGTGCCCACGATGGGGGCTGCCGCGACGACGGGCCCCACAAGACCGATCAGCAACGAGATCGCGAGGACATAGCCCCCGAACTCCGCGACGAGCAGCGGAAGCGAGCGGCGCACGCCGACGCCGGCTCCAGACGTGGCGAGCAGGGTGTTGGTGGGGCCCGGCGTCGCAAGGAGCGTCAGGCTGGCCAGGACGAATGCTGCAGGTTCCATGACGAGACCATCGCCGCCGGTCTGCCACAGAGCCTTGATCCGGATCAGGCATGCTCCTGCGGTGCCCAGGGCGCATCACCGCTGCATCCCGTGCACATCCGAGCGTCCGCCGCGGCTTGACTTGCCTCCCCCGACCCGTCAGCGTCCGCTCGCCCGTCCCGGGCCGCCTCCACGGCACCCTCGAAACAAGCCAGAAGACACCCGCATGAGCCCTCTCGCCCTTCCGTTCCCGGAGTTCGATCCGGTCGCCTTCTCGCTTGGACCGCTGACCGTGAAGTGGTACGGCCTCGCCTATCTCGCCGGTCTCATCATCGGATGGGTCTACGTACGGCGCCTCTTGTCGAATACGCGCCTCTGGCGCAACGGGACGCCGCCGTTCGGGATCGAGAAGGTCGACGACCTTTTGCTTTACATCACCTTCGGCGTGGTGCTCGGCGGGCGTCTCGGCTACGTGCTCCTCTACGAGCCCGCGAGCTATCTCGCCCAGCCGCTCGACATCCTCGCCATCTGGAAAGGCGGGATGAGCTTCCACGGAGCGCTCGTCGGCTGCGCGCTCGCGGCCTGGGCGTTCGCGCGGCGGAACGGCGTCAGCGTGCTTTCCACGATGGACCTCGGCACGGCGGCGGTGCCGATCGGCATCTTCTTCGGGCGCGTCTCGAACTTCATCAACGGCGAGCTGTTCGGCCGGACCAGCGACGTGCCGTGGGCGATGGTGTTTCCGCACGCGCAATGGCTGCATCCCGATGTCGAGCCCGCGACGCGCCATCCGAGCCAGCTCTATCAGGCGGCTCTGGAAGGCCTCGTGCTGTTCATCGTGCTGAGGTACCTCACGCACCACGCGGGCGCGTTGAAGAAGCCCGGACTGGTGGCGGGCACGTTCCTCGCCGGCTATGCGATCGCGCGCTCCATCGGAGAAGCGTTCCGCGAGCCGCATGCCGTCCACGCGCTCAACATCGGGCCGTTCACGGCAGGGCAGATGTACTCGCTGCCCATGCTCGCGCTCGGGCTCTACCTGATCTGGCGCGCGCGCCGCGAGGCCGCGCCGCACGTTTCATGAGAGACCGCCCGCGCCATACACCGCTCGCTCAGAAGCTCAAGGCGCGGATCCTGAGCGAGGGGCCGATGAGCGTGGCCGGCTTCATGTCGGCGTGCCTCACCGATCCCGATCACGGCTATTATCGGCGCATGCCCGCGATCGGAGCGGGCGGAGATTTCGTCACCGCGCCGGAGATCAGTCAGGTCTTCGGAGAGCTGATCGGGCTCTGGTGCGTGGTCGTGTGGCAGCAGATGGGCGCGCCCCGCGCGCTCAATCTCGTGGAGCTCGGACCGGGACGCGGCACCATGATGCGCGACGCGCTGCGTGCGGCGCGGGTGGTGCCGGGCTTTCTGGACGCGGTCCAGGTGCATCTCGTCGACAAAAACGAGACGCTGCGCGCCATCCAGCGGGACACGCTGTCGGCAACGGGGCTCCCTGTCCATTTTCATTCCGAGGCCTCCGACGCGCTGACGATGCCCGCCGCGATGCCGGAGGGCGCTACGATCGTGCTCGCGAACGAATTTCTCGACGCCTTGCCGATCGAGCAGTTCGAATTCGTCGACGGCGCGTGGCGTGATCGCGATGTGGTCATCGCAGATGACGGCGAGGGCTTTGGCTTCAAGCCGGATCTCACGACCGAGCATGCCCCGCGCACGCTTCCCGAAAAGCTCGTGCCTCAGGCGGGCGATGTCTACGAGGTGAGCGTTCATCATCGCGTCCTGGCCGAAACGTGCCTCCGAAAACGCGCCGAGCTCGGCCCGCTCGCGGCACTGTTCGTCGATTACGGGCACACCGAAACAGGCTTCGGCGACACGCTGCAGGGCGTCGCCGGGCAAGCGCACGTTTCGCCCTTTCATGCCCCAGGAGAGACGGACCTTTCGGCTCAGGTCGATTTTCAGAATTTCGCGAGCCAATGCCGTGACGCCGGTCTCGCGGTGGATGGACCTCAGCCGCAGGCCGGGTTCCTCGGGCAACTCGGCATCGTGGAGCGCGCCTCGCGCCTCATGTCCGCGAACCCGGACAAGGCCGGCGCGATCGAGGCCGGCGTGCAGCGCCTCATGGCGCCCGTCGGCATGGGATCACGTTTCCTCGCCCTCGGCGTCCGTTCGCCCGTCCTTCCCCCGCTGCCCGGATTTGCATGATTCAGGGCTTCACGGTTCAATCCGAGGCGGAAAGCCCTTAGATACGGCTCGCGACCCGCTCGGAACACGCCCGCGTTGCATCATCGGAACACGAAGGACACCATGCTGAGCCCCATCGAGGCCGACACTCTCTCGATCCTCCCCGGCATCCGCCACGGCTTCTTCACCCGTCAGGGCGGCGCCTCGCGCGGTCTCTACGCAAGCCTCAACTGCGGGGCGGGCTCGAAGGACGATCCGGTCGCCGTGGTCGAGAACCGGGCGCGCGTGGCCGCGCATCTCGGCAGCGCCGCGGACGACGTGCAGACCATTTACCAAGTTCACAGCGGGACAGCGCTCACGGTCGACCGTCTTCAACCGCGCGACGCGCTTCCCAAGGCCGACGCGCTCGTGACGCGCACGCGCGGCGTCGTCATCGGCGTTCTCACGGCGGATTGCGCGCCGGTGCTGTTCGCGGATGCGGAAGCGGGTGTGGTCGGGGCGGCCCACGCCGGCTGGCGCGGGGCAATCGGCGGCATTCTGGAAGCCACCGTCGCGCTGATGGAGGAAAACGGCGCAGACCGCTCGCGCATTCTGGCGGCGCTCGGCCCGACGATCGGGCCCAAATCCTACGAGGTGGGGCCGGAGTTCGTCGC
>DAOMQQ010000158.1:0-6305 GCA_035445405.1 Hyphomicrobium sp. | reverse complement strand
TCGACGGTCAATCTGAATCTCAGGACAGGACCGGATACGGAATATCCGCGCGTCGACGTCATTCCCGAGGGCGATCCCATCGAGGTCCTGGGGTGCCTGCGGGACGAGTCCTGGTGCGATATCGTCTGGGACGGAAATCGCGGCTGGGTGTTCAGCGAGTACATCGCGCTGGATCATCGCGGCGAGTACGTGCCGCTACCCGACATCGGCCTCTCTGCCTTCCGCATTCCCGTCGTGCGGTTCGCCGCATCGGATTATTGGGGCCGTCATTATGTCGGCCGCCCCTGGTACGCGGAGCGTCAGCGCTGGTATCGCCATACGCCGCGCGCTCGCCAGGGATGGCGCGCTCCGCCTGCGGGCAAGCGTTCGCCGGGCTGGTGGCGCTCGGGCTATCAGGCGCCCAAAGGCATGCGTCCGCCGGAGCGTGGCTGGAAGCGCCCTGACCGCCAGAGGGGCGGGCCGCAGCATCACGACCGTCGCGACCAGCGGGATGGCCGGTCTGACGGCCGCCACGACCATGGGCGCCGCTGATCGCACAACTTTTTACAGCTAAAGGAGGCCCGGACGGCAGACAGCCGCCCGGGCCTTTCCTTTTGGCGACCGCGTGCATCGAGGGTTCGGGGCGCTAGAGCGTGATCATTTTCGATTGAATCGGGATCACGCTCTATCTCTTTGGTGAGACCGATGATTCACGCTTCAGGCTGATAGGGCCTGAAGCGATCATGGTCTAATAGTCCCACTCGAAGCCGACGCCGATCTTGCTCTTTCCGTCGGAGCCCAGCTCGCCGCGCGCCTTCAAGTTCTTCGTCAGGTCGTGGTCGATCACGACCTGACTGGAGCCGGCTGCCGTACCTTGCCGCACGCCGACGTAGGTGCTCTCGTTCAGGTAGCTGCCGGCCGAGACGGTTGCCGCACCTTGGCTGTCGGTTCCGATGTCGAGCACATCGACGCCGACGGATGCCTTGAGCTGGTCGAGAACGCCGGGCCCGCTCGACAGGCCTCCGATCTTGTCGATCTCGCTTGCGAGCTGAGCGAGCTGCATCGGCGAGAGACCGGCGAGATCCTTGTTGTACAGCAGGCGGGCGACCACCTCGTCCTCCGGAAGCGCAGGAACGGACGAGAACGCGAACTTGGGATCGGCGGACGAGCCGGTCACGCTCACGATCACCGTCACGTCGCCGGCCTGTGCGGCGGCTTCCATATCGAGCAGCGGCTCGAGCGATCCATAGAAGTTGATGTTGCCGCGCCGGAAGTCGAGCTGCCGGCCGAGAATGGCGAGGCGTCCGCGCTCCATCGAGAATGCGCCGTTGGCGATCGGATGTGCGCCCGTGCCGCCGAGGCGCAGGGCGCCTCCAAGCTGAACGTCGAGGCCGCGTCCCTGCACGAAAATACGGTTGGCCGCATCCAGCTGGATGTCGAGCGCGATGTGCGGTCCGCCCTTGCTTTGCGGGCGTTCGGAGAGAGCCTCATCGCGGGTTTCGAGATGGGATGGCGCATTGACGTGGCGAATGTCGAGGGCTGAAATCGAGCGCGGCATGGCGTTCGGCACGGTGACGTCGAGCCGCGTGAGCTTGATTGCGCCGGAGGCTGCGAGATCCTCGGGCGTGCCGCGGATTTCGAAACGTCCGTCCAGTTCACCCGCCATGAGACGCCGGTCGTCGAAACGCAAAGCAGAGACGTCGAGGGCGATCCTGAGTGTGGGCGGGGCGCCATCCTCGCCAAGCGTGAGGTCGCCGGTTGCGGTCAGCGTCCCGCCGCGCTCGCTCGCCGCGTCGAGCCGTTCGATGGTGGCTCCGCGCTCGCTCACGCGGATGTGCGCGTTCAACGGTTTCAATGTCAGGCCGCTTTCGGGATCGCGAACGGTTGCGTCGGCGATGTCGACCGTCGCGGCAAGGGACGGGGCCGAAAGCGTGCCACCAACGGTGCCGCCGAGGCGCGCACGTCCTGAGATCCGGGCTGCGCGTTCGGCGAGCGAGGCGTTGGTGAGCGCGAGCGGAATGTCTCCCGACAGAGCTGCTTTGAGCTGGCCGCCCGGTGCGAGATCCAACGTGCCCTGTGTCGCGACGACGAGGTTGTCGGGCCCGCGCGTTTTGATTTCGCCTTCGACACGGTTGTTTGCAAGTTTCGCGTCCACGTCGACCGTCATCGGTGGCAGGGCGTTTCGCGTGGCGGCTGCGGATGCGTTTCGCCACGTGGCGCGTGCGGTGGCGCGCGGCGTGTCGGGCGTGCCAGCGATGTCTATTGCCGCGTCGATGGTGCCGCCGAGGCCGATCTCCGGCGCGAACGCGTTTGCGATGTCGGCGGGAAGGCTCGCGATGCGCGTTGCGAGATCGAGCTTTTGCGCGCTCGCCGTGCCGCTGACCTCGATGTGGCCCGATCCGATCGCGATCGCGAGCTTGCCGATGCGCGCTTCGTCGCCCGCGAGCGTGATGCGTGCGGGCTCCGCCAGGACAGCGGCCGCCGTGTCCTTTCTCAGCGTCATCTTGGAAAGGGTCAGGTCGTGGCCGGCGTCCGCACGCGTGAGGGCTCCGCCGAGATCGAGGCTCGCGCCGTTCGCGCTTCCCGACATGGCGATGTCGGTCGTTTCGCCGTGCCCGCGCGCGGTAACGCGGATATTTTTCGCTTCGATCCCGCCGGTGACGGACGCCACCGTCAGCTCGGCATTTCCTCTGATGTCGTCCGAGAGTTCATCAAAGCGTCCCTCGGCGCTGAGCGCATTCAAGCGCAGTTTGCCGTAGCGGATCGCCGCGGATTGCGCGCGGAAGGTGAGCGCGGGCTCGGCAGGTGCATCGCTCAGCGCGATCGAGGCCGTCAATGCACCTTCGACCGTCTCGTTCAGGATCGCGCCGAGCGCGGCGAGGCTTGGGGCGTCGATGGCGACCCGGCCGGCGGGCTTTCCGCTGTCATTCACGGCGAGATCTCCGGTCAGGCGGATTTGGCCGAGCATTATGGAGAGGCCGTCAATGTTCGCGCCGCCATTCGGTTCGGTCGCGACTTGCGCGCCTGCGACGAGCGGCTGGCCTGCGATGTCTGCGCGGGCGTCGAGCTGACCCGAGAACGCCTCGGCAGATTTTTTTCCGGCGAGCGTTGCCGATGGGTTTGCGACGGGTTGGCCGTGAAGTGTGGCGTTCTCCGCCGCGAGGGAGACGGCGATGTCGAGATCGTCGAGCGATCCTCGCACGTTTGCTTCGAGGGAGGCGATGCCGGTCATCGCCGGCGCGAAGCGTGCGAGATCCGCAATGCGGGCCGCGATGTCGAGCGAGAGTGCGTCGCCGGAGGGCGCGCCGGCGATGGTGCCCGTCAGCCCGTCTGTCGCGAAGGCGAGGTCGAGATGCTCCGGGCCCGCACTGCCGGTGACCGTGACGGCAAGATCCAGCGGGTCATCGGCCGGGCTCCGCTGCAGCCCTGTTGCGGCAATGCGCATGTCGATGTCGTCGAGGCGCAGAACGATGGGATCGGCCTGTCTGGCCGTCATCTCCACGGCAAAGTGACCCAGCGTCTGCTCTCCGCGCGCCATGCCCGAGGCTGCGATGTGCGCGGTGACGTTGCGCGCGGTCGCGCTCTTCGGGGCCGATATTTTCAGATCCGCACCGCTGAGCATCAGCGCCTCGCCATCTCCCATCGGGAATGTCAGGGGCTCGCCATCGCCATCGCCATCGCCATCGCCTTGGCCGACGCGTGCCGCGATCTCGCCAAACGCCATGTTCGTCGTCGTGTTGATCCCGCCGTTCCCGCGGAGATCGAAAGCCTCGCTGCCGAGGGTCGCGTGCTCGATGTCGAGCTGTCCCCCGGCCCAGCGTCCGCTGAAGCGGCCCATCGTTTTTCCCGCCACGAGCGCGGAGAGGGCGCGCGGCGTGAGCGGTGTCAGGTAGCCTTCGAATTGCGCTGCGATGTCGTGCCCGCCTTCGCTTTCGTCGATGGCGGCGTTGCCTGCGACGAACGGCGTGCCCGATGCCGCGAGCGACCACTCGGCGCGCCATGCGTCGAGCGGTCCGCTGCCGTCGAAGGCGAGATCCAGCGTCGCGCCGCCGAGATCGAGCAGCCGCGCGACGATCCCATCGCCCGGTTCGGACGCGGCGACGGCGAGATCGAGATCCTGCGTTTCGGGCCGATAGGAGAGGTGGACGGTCGCCGTCCCGCCGGGGCCGTCGAGGCGGCGGATCGCGAGGTGGGCTCCCAGGCCCTGCGCGGGATCGACGAGGTGCGCGTCGGCTTTGGCGTGGAGCCGCAACGGCTCGCCCGCGATCGCGTCCCCGATGCCGATCTCGGCCAGTTCGAAGTGCGCGAGCACGAGGCGCATGAGCGGAATGTTCGGCGAACCGCTGTTGCCTGGCTTCTTTCCCTCCGATACCGGGGTGCGGGAGACATCGACCGCGTCCGCCGTGAGAGTTTCGATGTGAAGGCGCCCGGCAAAAAGAGCGCGCGGGTGCCACGAAAACGCGAGCCCACGAATTTCGAGCCAATCGCCGCCGCGATCGGACAGCGCGACGCTCGCGATCCGGCCGCTGGAAAACAGAGACCCTTCAAGCGTGCCGAAACGGATAGCGCTGTCCGCCGACGAGGCCGCCCATGCAGCCAGCCTCAGTGCAGAGCGCTGGCCCGGTCCCGTCGCGAGCCAGACGGTGGCGAGCAGTGCGGCGACACCACCCGCGAGAGCGATCCTGCCGAGCCATTTGACGATCCGCTTCTTCATCAGAACGCCTGCCCGAGGCCGACGTAGACGCCGAAGTCGTTGCGGCCGTCCTTCTCGGTGAGGGGCAAGGCCACGTCGAGGCGAACGGGGCCAAGTGCCGTGAAATAGCGCAGGCCAATGCCTGCGCCGACGTATGTCGCATCCGAAAACGTCGGGAGCGCGTTGTCGGACACCGTTGCGATGTCGATGAACGGGACGATGCCGATCGCGGGCGTTGCCCGGAGCCTGAGTTCGAGCGATGCGGCGAGCAGCGATAGGCCGCCCGTGACGCGACCGGCTTCCATCGGGCCCAGGCTGCGATACTCGTAGCCGCGCACGGAGCCGCCGCCGCCCGCGAAGATGCGGTCCGTCGCCGGGACGTCGGCCAGCGACGCGCCGGCCACGCTTTCGAACGATACGCGGCCGGCGAGGACGGCGCGCCGCTCCTCGTCGAAGGGCAGGTAGCTTGCGACCTGCACACGGCTCGCCACGTAGGCGCTCGAACCCGCGACATCCAGCGACGGCGTGACGGTCGCCAGCGCGTGCACGCCGCCCGTCGCGTCCATTCTGCTGTCGCGGGTGTCGTAGACGAGATCCGTCGGCAGCGAGAAAACCGAGAAGCTGCGCGTGCCGAAGGCATCTTCGATGCGGCTTTGGCGGCCCGAGGCGGCGACCGAGCCTTCGAGGTCGGGGCTGAACCGGCGCGACAGGCCGAGCTTCACGAACCCGGCATAGCTCTCGTAGGCGTCGGGGGCTTCGCGTTCGAGCCGGAATTCGGCGAACAGGTCAGTGTCGATGTCGAGAATGCCGGGTTTGGCATAGACGGCGCCGGCGCGATATTCGAGGCCGTCCCATCCATCGGTGCCGATGCGTGCCACCGAGGCATCGATGCGCAGCCGCTCGCCTTCGCCGAAGAGGTTTCTGTGGCCCCAGTAGGCGGTGAGCTCGGTGCCGTCGAGCGTCGAGAGAGATGCCGTGCCGCCGAAGTAGCGGGGCTTTCTCTCGCTGACGTCGAAGGTGATCGGAATGGCGCCGTCGGGGCCGACCTCTTCGCCCTCGATGATGCGCACGCTTTCGATGCTTTCGAGCTTGCGCAGGCGCTCGCGGGATTTCCTCAGATCCGCCGGGTTGAAGGGGCGGCCCGGCGCGATGGCGCTGTAGTCGGCGACCTTGGCGCTCGACAGCTCGTGCGAGCCGACAACGTTGACCCAGCCGTATACGGCCGGATCGCCCGGCGCGATCTCGACGTCGACGCGCACCTCCGCCGTCGCATGGTCGGCCGTGATGTCGCGGTGGGCGACCTGCGCGAAGGGATAGCCTCTGGACCGCCACTCTTCGACCAGCTTGTCGATGGCCGCGGCTATGACGGCCGGGCGGGCCGGCTGTCCCATGACGAGGCCATAGACTTCCGGGCTCATGGGTGGCGCGACGGGGGTCGGCATCGTCTGCGTGAACGACATCAGGCCGAACAGAAACGCGGGGCCAGGCTCGACAGCGATGCGGACGGCCGCAGGCGTCGTTTCACCCGTGTCTTCGGTGACCATCGCCAGAACGTCGTCGAGCGGCGTGCCGTCGATTTCGATCGCGACGGTCGCGGCGAAGCGGCCTTCGGACTGGAGCGCGGCCGCAAGCC
>DAOMQQ010000157.1:0-6429 GCA_035445405.1 Hyphomicrobium sp. | reverse complement strand
ATCGCTCCGAGCAGCGCGCCGAGCGCTTCTCGGTCGGCCAGAAGGTCGATGCGGCGGTGCTCTCCGTCGACAAGGCCGCGCGCCGCATCGCCGTGTCGATCAAGGCGCTCGAGATTGCGGAAGAGAAGCAGGCCGTGGCCCAGTACGGATCCTCGGATTCGGGCGCATCGCTCGGCGACATCTTCAAGGCCGCCATCAAGAAGCGTGACGCCGAGGAAGACGGCGAAGGCGACGAGGAATGAGCCTCCGGCGCCATCGGCGCCAGGGCCCTTGAGCTTTGAACGTGTCGTGCGCGGGGCGAAAGCCCCGCGCATTTTTTATGCCGCGCGCCGGATGGCCAAGGGGTACGGAAACCGGCTGTAAGCCCTTTGCCGACGATGGCCGTTGCGTTGCCCCGGCCGGTTTTCTAATTTCCGCTCAAACCAAGGTGTTAACTTCGCACCGTTTCCATCATCGAGGAGCGATCTCCATGTCACTCGAGACCGAAGCCGTCATCGACCGGCGCCGTATGCGTCGGCGTATCAGCTTCTGGCGCAGCGCGGCCGTCCTGTTCGTCGGCCTTCTGCTCGGCACCATGATGTTCGGCAGCGAGGATTTCTCCACCCTCGGCGGGCCGAACCAGATCGCCCGCGTGGCCATCGAAGGCACCATCACGGATAACCGCGACCAGCTCCGCATGCTGGAGCGCATCCGCGATGCAAGCCATGTGCAGGCGCTGATCGTGCATGTGAACAGCCCCGGCGGCACGACGACCGGCGGCGAAAGCCTCTACCACGCGTTGCGCGAGGTCGCCGCGAAGAAGCCCGTGGTCGCCCAGTTCGGCACGGTCGCCGCCTCCGCGGGCTACATCGTGGGCCTCGGCACGGACCGCATCGTTGCGCGCGGCAACACGATCACGGGGTCCGTCGGCGTGCTGGCCCAGTGGCCCGAGGTGAGCGAGATGCTCGACAAGCTCGGCATCAAGTTCAACGAGGTGAAGAGCGGCCGCCTCAAGGCCGAGCCCAACCCCTTCGCGCCCGCCACCGACGACGGCCGCCGGGTCATGCAGGAAACCATCGACGACGGGTTCCGCTGGTTCCTCTCCCTCGTCGAGGAGCGCCGCGGCATCGCCGCCCGCAGCGTCAGCGGCCTCGCGGAGGGCCGCATCTTCTCCGGCCGGCAGGCGCTCGACGCCAAGCTGATCGACGAGATCGGCGGCGAAGCCGAGGCCGTCCGCTGGCTGCAGACCGAGCGGGGTATTTCCACCGACCTTAAAGTTGTGAACTGGCGCCCCCGCGCGGACACCTCCTGGAGCGCGCTGTCGGGCTCCCAGTCGAGTGCGGCCGGGGCCGTGCTGGCGGGCCTCCTGGGGGGCCTGTTTAACCTTCCTCGCCTTCCGGCGGTGCTGGAGCGAGTTGGCCTTGACGGCCTCGTATCTGTTTGGCAACCTTCCGAAAATTGAAGAAAAACCAATACCTTTTCCGGGAGGCGCGTGCTTTGATCAAATCTGAGCTCATCCAGAAAATTGCGGCATCCAATCCACATCTCTACCATCGGGACGTGGAGCGCATCGTCAACGTCGTCTTCGACGAGATCGTGGACGCGCTTGCGCAGGGCGATCGTGTGGAGCTCAGAGGCTTCGGAGCGTTCACGGTGAAGCACCGTGCCGCTCGTCAAGGTCGCAACCCGCGTACGGGCGCGCCGGTGCCGGTGGCCGAAAAGTTCGTCCCGTTCTTCAAGACGGGCAAGGAGCTGCGTGACCGGCTCAACGACGAAACCGACTGATCCGGACGAGGGATGTTGCGGATTGCGTAGCAGGCGAGAGGAGCGGGTGTGCTCAAGCGAATTCTTTGGCTGTTGACGGCCTTTCCGATCGCGGCGCTGCTGATCACGCTCGCGGTCGCGAACCGTCATGGCGTTCGCCTCGTGCTCGATCCTTTTCGGCCCGATCAGCCTGCGCTGTCGATCGTGCTGCCGTTCTATGCCTACCTGTTCGGGATGCTGCTGATCGGCGTGCTGCTCGGCGGCGCGGCGACGTGGTTTTCGCAAGGCCGATGGCGCCGCATCGCACGTCAGCGGGCGAGCGAGGCCAAGCGCTGGCAGGCCGAGGCCGACAGGCTCATGCGTGAGCGCGACGCGGAAGTGGGCGCCCGCACCAAGGCGCTTGCCGCTCCCGTCAAACGCGACGCGGCATAAGCTCTCTTCCGCTCTTGTCTATGGCTCTCCGTGCGCAGGTCGCGTACGCGAGATCACGTCCGAACCCGCAATGACACGGGCTGTCTCCATGTCCACGCGCGTGAAAATCTGTGGCATTCGCACGAGCGACACGCTCGATGCCGCGCTCGATGCCGGCGCCGATCTGGTCGGCCTCGTGCTGTTTCCCAAAAGCCCGCGCAACGTGTCTCTCGATGAGGCCGCAGCGCTGGCGGCGCACGCGCGCGATCGCGGCGGCGTCGAGGTCGTGACGCTGCTCGTCGATCCCGACGATGCGCTGGTCGAAGCCGTTGCCCGAACCGTCAAGCCCGACCTCATACAGCTGCATGGGCACGAAACGCCCGCACGCGTCGAAGCGGTGCGGACGGCGAGCGGTCTTCGTATCCTCAAGGCTGTGCCGGTCGGCGATGCCGCCGACGTCGCCGCGGCCTTCGACTACCTGACGCCGGACGACACGCGCGCGGAGATGCTGCTGTTCGACGCCAAGCCGCCCGCCGACCCGGCATCGCTCCCCGGCGGCAACGGCCTCACGTTCGACTGGCGCATTCTCGAAGCGGCCAGGGGCCGCGCGCCGTTCGCGCTCGCGGGCGGTCTCACGCCCGAAAACGTCGCCGCGGCCATCGCGCTGACGAATGCGGCGATCGTCGATGTTTCCTCCGGTGTCGAGAGCCGGCCGGGCGAGAAAGACCCTGAGCGCATCCGCCGCTTCCTTAAGGCCGCAAAGGCCGCTAAGGAGGCATGAATTTTCGCCCGCCAAGGGCCGACCACGCGAGAGGACAGCCGGAGATGGCCTCGAAGGAAGACAAGACGGCGGACGCCAAGCGCAACACGCTGCAGGCAGGGCCCAACGCGGAAGGCTTTTTCGGCCTCTTCGGCGGGCGGTTCGTCGCCGAGACGCTGATGCCGCTGATCCTGGATCTCGAAGCGGCTTACGACGCGGCCAAGAACGATCCCGCCTTCCAGGCGGAGCTGACGGACCTGCTGCTGCACTACGGCGGCCGGCCGAGCCCGCTCTATTATGCCGAGCGCCTCACCCAGCATTTCCGCGACATCGCCAAAGAGGCCGGCGGCACGGGCGGCGCCAAGATCTATTTCAAGCGCGACGAGCTCAACCACACCGGCAGCCACAAGATCAACAACTGCCTCGGCCAGATCCAGCTCGCCCGCCGCATGGGCAAGACACGCATCATTGCCGAGACGGGCGCGGGCCAGCACGGCGTGGCGGTTGCAACCGTCTGCGCGCGTTTCGGTCTTCCCTGCGAGATCTACATGGGCGCGACCGACGTGGCGCGTCAGGCACCGAACGTCGCGCGCATGCACATGCTGGGCGCCAAGGTCAATCCTGTGACGTCCGGCGCCGGCACGCTGAAGGATGCAATGAACGAAGCGCTGCGCGATTGGGTCACCAACGTGCGCGACACCTATTACCTGATCGGCACCGCCGCGGGCCCGCATCCTTATCCGGCCATGGTGCGCGATTTCCAGGCCATCATCGGCAACGAGGTGCGCGAGCAGATGATGGAGCGCGAGGGCCGTCTCCCGGACACGCTCGTCGCGTGCATCGGTGGCGGGTCGAACGCCATCGGCCTCTTCCACCCGTTCCTCGATGACGAAGGCATCGCGATCTACGGTGTCGAAGCGGGCGGCCACGGCGTCGATGTCGAGAACGGTCACGCCGCGTCCATGAGCGGCGGCAGCCCCGGCGTGCTGCACGGCAACCGCACGTACCTGCTGCAGGACGCCGAAGGCCAGATCCTCGAAGGCCATTCCATCTCGGCCGGTTTGGATTATCCGGGCGTCGGTCCCGAGCACGCGTGGCTCAAGGATACCGGACGCGTGAACTATGTGCCGATCACCGACAAGGAAGCGCTCGAAGCTTTCCAGCTCTCGGCCAGGCTCGAAGGCATCATCCCCGCGCTCGAACCCTCGCACGCGCTGGGCTGGGTGACGAAGCTCGCGCCCACGCTGCCCCAGGACAACATTCTCGTCATGAACATGTGCGGGCGCGGCGACAAGGACGTGTTCGCCGTCGCGGGCTATCTGGGGATCAAGCTTTGACCAAGACAAACGAAACGCGCATCGACCGGCGCTTCGCCGCCCTGAAAGCGGAAGGCCGCGCGGCCCTCGTCACCTTCGTCACCGCGGGCGACCCCGATCTCGAAACCTCGAAGGCGATCCTCGCCGGGCTCCCGGGCGCAGGCGCCGACGTCATCGAGCTCGGCATGCCGTTCTCGGACCCGATGGCGGACGGACCGGCCATTCAGGCCTCGTCCCTGAGGGCCCTCAAGGCGGGCCACAAGATGCGCGACACGCTCGCCATGGTCCGCGAGTTCCGCAAGACGGATAACGAAACGCCGATCGTGCTGATGGGCTACTACAATCCGATCTACGTCTACCCGAACGAGGCGTTTCTCGACGAAGCCGCGGAAGCGGGCGTCGATGGCCTGATCGTGGTCGACACGCCGCCTGAGGTGGACGGCGAGCTGTGCCTGCCGGCTATTGAGCGGGGCATCAACTTCATCCGCCTCGTGACCCCGACGACTGACGATAAGCGCCTGAAAACAGTGCTGAAAAATACGTCCGGGTTCCTGTACTACGTCTCCATCACCGGCATCACGGGCGCCGCCTCCGCCGATCCGGACCATGTACAAGCCGAGGTCGCGCGCCTCAAACGCGCAACAACGCTTCCCGTGGCGGTCGGTTTCGGCGTAAGAACGCCTGAGCAGGCCCGCGTCATGGCGAAGGGTGCCGAGGGCGTCGTCGTGGGGTCCGCGCTGGTGCGGACCATCGAAGACTCCTTAACTCAGGATGGCGGCGCGACTGGAAATACGGTCGGCTCCGTCCTAAGTTTGGTCGGTCGCCTGAGCGCGGCACTCCGCGAGGCGTGAGTGTCCGGGGCGCGTTGAGCTGGGCTCCGCTCGCGAGCGGGCGGCTCACGGCAAACTTTCGAGACGACGACGGTAGGAATGGCGCTGTCCCAAAGAGAGGGCGGGACGTGAGGAGCGGTCAAGCGTGAACTGGATCAACAACGTCGTCCGGCCCAAAATCCGCAGCTTCCTCACCACGAAGCGCGAGGTGCCGGAGAACCTCTGGGTGAAATGCCCGGAGACGGGCCAGATGGTCTTCTACAAAGACCTCGAGGCCAACCAATTCGTCGTCCCAGGCTCGAACTACCACATGAAGATGGGCGCCCGGCAGCGCCTCGCGCATCTCTTCGACGGCGGCGCGTTCGAAGTCGTGCCGATCCCGTCCGTCCCGCAGGACCCGCTCCGCTTCCGCGACGGGCGCCGCTACACCGACCGCATCAAGGACGCACGCACAAAGACCGGTATGGACGATGCCGTCCTGGTGGGCGAAGGCACGCTCGACGGACAGCCCGTCGTGGCCGCCGCGCAGGATTTCGAGTTCATGGGCGGTTCGCTCGGCATGGCGGCCGGTGAAGCCGTGATCGCAGGTATGTTGCGCGCTGCCGAACGCCGCTCCCCCTTCATCCTTTTCGCTGCGTCCGGCGGTGCCCGGATGCAGGAAGGCATTCTCTCGCTCATGCAGATGCCGCGCACGACCATTGCCGTGCAGCGCCTGCGCGAATTGAAGCTGCCCTATATCGTGGTGCTCACCGATCCGACGACCGGCGGCGTGACGGCCTCGTACGCCATGCTCGGCGACATCCACATTGCGGAGCCGGGTGCGCTGATCTGCTTCGCCGGCCCGCGCGTCATCCAGCAGACCATCCGCGAGCAGTTGCCCGACGGCTTCCAGCGCGCCGAGTATCTCTTGCAGCACGGCATGATCGACATGGTCGTGCACCGCCACAAGATGCGCGAAACGCTGAGCCGCATTTGCGCGCTTCTGACCGGAAACCCGGCGCCTGCCGAAAAGACCGCGTCGCGGCGCGGCAACGGCAGGGCGCAGGCGAACGGAAGCGTGATCGACGGCAAGCTGATCGAGAGCACGGCCATCGAGCTCGAGCCGGTCGAGGACGCGGAGCGGTTCGCTGCGGGGGCAGAGAGCGCCGAGGCTCACCGCGACGAGACGACCGGCCCGGGGGACGCGGAAGAGGGCAGGGACGGCCCGAAGAATTAATCGGGTTTTCTCTCGCGGCGATGTTTCTGAGCCGTGCGCCCCGATGTATCCTGACCTCTATGAATTCCAAACGCCTGGTTGAACTCGGCATGGCGCCGGGTTTCATGTGGCGAGAAACGCGGCCCTGAGAAGGAGGGGCGTGCCATCCTGACC
>DAOMQQ010000156.1:0-6482 GCA_035445405.1 Hyphomicrobium sp. | reverse complement strand
CCGCCCTCCGGCCGCGCCGAAAGAAAGCTCTTCGTCATCGTATCCTCGAAACCGTCGAGCACGGAGAGCGCCACGTAATGCGTGGCATCGCCCTTGGGCGTCCGGATCAGCACCGTCGTCTGTCCGCCGAACGTCGCCGTCTCGACCGCGCAAGGCCCCGAAGCGCGCGTCGCGGGCGGCGGCTTCATGCCAAGCCCTGATGGCGGGTCGAACGCCGGCTTGCTGCCGGCGGAGGGGGTGCTGGCCGCTCCTGCAATCAGGAACCCGCCGACAGAGGCCCCGGCAACCGTTTGCGGATCAGCCGGCGCATCGAGCGGCGTCGCCGCGCTCGCTTCGAGCACGGGCTGCGGCAGATCGCGGCTCGTCACCGCTTCCGGCGTCAGCGCGCCGATGAACCCTGCAGGAGGCGAAAACAACGCAAACACGGACGGCGCATCCTCGGATGCGGTTTCGGCGGATGCCGTTTCGACGGATGCGGTTTCGATGTCCGCCGCATCGGCCTCGGCAGGCGTCTCGGACGTCGCATCGCCAGGAAGCAGGGCGACGGACTCCGGAGAACTCTGATCGTCGGCGAGCCGGCTCTCGTCTGCGGGCGCGCTCACGACGGGGGTCTTCGGCTTCGGCAGAGCCGCCACCGCCGGCTTGCGCGGCTCGCCGGCGTCTCCCGTGCGCTGCGACGGCGCGCGATGCCACGGAAGAATTTCAACCTCGTCCGAAACGCTGTTGTTGCCCCGGCAGAACTGCTCGCGATAGCGCCCCGCCACCCACTCGATGGAGTTCGCATACTTCGGATCGACCGCCCAGCGGCGTGCAAGGTCCGAGAACAGCACCGGCCTGTTGAGCTTGCGCGAGATGGCCAGGATGTGATGCTGCTTCAGCCGCGTGCGCGACGCGACGGGCTCGCCCACCGTCTCGCCCGAATAAACGACGAGATGCTGGATCTGTCCCAGCACGCCCGTGCTCACGTCGGGGAAACTGTCTCCCGGCACGCCACCGCCCGTGGTGCCGATGCCTGCGAAATTGTTCTGGCGCGGATCGACGTCGCCCATCTTCCCGTTGGGACGGCGATAGCTGAGGAAGTTGGTCTCGATCGCCATCTGGAAAAACGCGTAATCCCAGCGCACGCGCCAGGCTTCGCCGTGTTGCCGATAGTAATGGGCAATGTTCTTGAAGCGCGCATCGAGATTGCCGTTGCGTTGGCGCAGGAAGGCCATCAGCCGATCCGGCGTCACACAAGCCGGCACGGCATTCCGCTGAGAAAGACGGATTTCCGGCAGCCTGGCAGCCTGAGCGAGCGCGTCGGCTCCAAGCACACCGACGAGCACGGCACCGACGAGCGCGGAGACGCGAACGGAAAACACTTTACGACCAGATACGCTC
Organism: Hyphomicrobium sp.; assembly: GCA_035445405.1. Lineage (GTDB taxonomy): Bacteria > Pseudomonadota > Alphaproteobacteria > Rhizobiales > Hyphomicrobiaceae > Hyphomicrobium_C. The sequence continues at coordinate 5,102 of DAOMQQ010000156.1, read as the reverse complement.
ATCACGTCCGATCACCCCTCCGGACAGAGTTCGAAGGCCTTTTCGAGAGCCTGCGATTGACTGGAAAACTCGCCAACCGACGTGCCGCCCTTGGCATAAGCGTTGATGTAGGCGTCCGCCTCGCGCTTCTCCGCGCCTTCGTTGACGTCGAGCACCGTGTAGTTGGTGGTCGTCTCCTGGACGGCCTTGATGATGATGGCCTTGCTCCCGCCGTAGCTCGCGGTCCAAACGCGGCAACTCCCTTTCGCGGCCGGCGGCGCTTCTTTCTGCGGAGCCATGGCCGCGCCGGCAGCAGCCCCGCCGGGCAGAGCGGCGACTTCGACCGTCGCCTGATCCTCAAGCACGGAAACGGACGCCTCCACGGCCTGCACGGGCTCGCCCGTCGCGCTCGGATTGAGCAGCGTAACGGACGGGCTCATCGAGGCGGTCTGGACCGTCGGGGCAATTGGCTCTGTCTTGGCCACCGCAAGAGCCTCGACCTTGGTCTCGGGTGCGGCCGCGGGCAGATCCGAAGGCGCGCTCGGCAGCGTGCCGACTGTCGCGGCCGGAGGCGCGCTCGTCGCCGCTTCGGCCTGGCCGCCCGTGCCGCGGATCTCGGCGATGAGATCCGGCCTCGGGTCGGGCTGACGGCAAGGCCCCTCGAAGAAACGCGTGGCGATCGTCTGAACGTCCCGCGTGTAACGGCGGCTGCCCGGCGCCCATTTCTTGGCGAGATCGGCGTAGGTGATAGGCCGCGAGAAGCCCTTCTGCCAGGAGGTGAGCACACCCCAGTCCTGGATGTTGCGCGTCCGCTCGGCCACCGGGCTTTCCACCCGCTCGCCGGAATACATCACGATATGCTCGATATGCGCGCGCACGCCCGTCGAAATATCGGGAAACCGCTCGCCCCGCGCACCCTTCCCCGTCGCACCGAGGCCCGCGAAATTGTTCTGATCGGCCTTCACGTCGCCTTTGTACGTGAGATGACCCGTCTCCAAGATCATCTGGAAGAAGGCATAGTCCCACCGCACGCCGAGGGCTTCGCCATGGCGCATGTAGTGGCTGCCGAGGTCATCGTATCTCGGATCGAGTTTCGGATTGCGCTCCTTGAGGAACGCCATCAGCCGGCCCGGTGTGGCGCATTCGGCCACCGTGTTGCTCGCGCTGGTGCGAATGGGCGGAAGGTTGGCGGCCGAAGCGGCCACGGGAACGAGAAAAACCGACAGAGCAGCGCCGGCGATGAGACGAGGCCGAAATCGGCAGGTCATGGAACACACCCCAGGTTTTCTACGCGGCGCCGGAGGCACGGCCGATCTCCCATCGAGGAACCGGCTCGAGCTCGCCACCCACGCGCACAGACCATGAGTAACGCTTAGGACCGAAAGCTCCGGATGCCACTATCGTCTGGCCCCCGCCGATCCGAGCATCGGTTCATAACCCCTTAAGTTTAAGAGCGGGTTTACGGGTGATTCAGGTGAAGAGGACGAGGCTATCCGTCCCGCATATTTGGGGCGCGAGTGGGGGGATCAGAGGGAAGAATTGTGGCACCCGCTGCCAACGGAGGTTCGGAGCTGCACGAGGCCGAACTTAGGCCCGGCTATTCTTCCGAGCTCCACGTCAGATGCTGGCCGCCGTCGAGAGCGATCATCTGCCCCGTGAGCGTGGGGGACGCGAGGATGAAGCGCACCGCAGCCGCGATCTCCTCGGGCGTCGGCCCCCGCTTCAGCAGCGTCGAAGCAGCCTCCCGCGCAAAGTCGGCTTCCGTCTGGTGAACACTCTTCAAAACCGGCCCCGGACCGATCGCATTGACGCGCACCCGCGGTGCCAGCGCCTGGGCAAGCGTCCGCGTCGCCGTCCAAAGTCCGGCTTTCGAAATCGTATAGGAGAAAAAATCCGGCGTGAGCTTCCAAACCCGCTGGTCGATGATGTTGATCACGTTCCCGACGGCATCCGCCGGAAGCGCGAGAAAAAGCGATTTCGCGAGAAATACGGGAGCCTTGAGATTGATATCGAGATGCGTGTCCCAGGTTTCGGGCGCGACCGTCGCGACCGTATCGACCAGAAACTCGGACGCATTGTTGATCAGGCAAATGGGCGCGCCGAGCACCTCCGCGCAGCGCGGCACGAGGCTCGCGACGTCTGCCTCCACCGCGAGATCCGCCGCGAGCGCCTCCGCCGTGCCGCCCGCCTGCCGGATCTCCTCGACGAGCGCTTCGGCTTCGTGGGCCGAGCGGCGGTAATGGACGCACACGCGCCATCCGTTCGCGGCCAGATCGCGCGCGATGGCGCGGCCGATGCGCCGGGCACTTCCCGTGATCAGAACGGTGGGAGCGGACGCCGCCACGGCACGCGACATGGACTTGACCCTCGGTGAGTTGATCTCCGGCGCGGCGCGATCCCAGGATCGCGTTCGCCGTCCGGAGGAGCCTGATCGCGCCTTCCTGCATCGAAAACGAGTCGCGGGGAAGATGGGCTTTGCCGCAGCGAATCATTTTCGCCATGACCGGCGCCCAATTTTTGGGCAATTGCCGCCCAGTTTTCTTACACGATCTGACAACATATGCCCGCTCAACGGGCGGTTTTTGAGCAAGACGTGACCAGATCGGGGCCAAAGTTGCGAAGATGAGACACCCTTTTCGTCCGCGCACCTCTCGAGCGCGTTCTGACTTGTACTTCGATTTGAGTTTCCGTTTTTTTAGATCAGCAGCGCCGTTCGGTCGGCACGCTGGTCTTCGGAGGACACCCGGGCAGGGGCCGAGATCGGGACGCGGGGCGCCAGAGAGAATTCGGGCGTGGGATCATTTGGGGGTTGAGAGATACGATGTCGAAATCAGCATCATTCAAGACGGCTTGCGGAGCTGCCGCTATTGCGCTTCTGGCCATGTCGAGTTCGGCTCTGGCCGACGGCTACTACGGCAGCACGAAGGACGTCGCCGCTCCCTCGGAAGGTCGCAAGTTCTCCTGGTCGGTGACCGGCACGGGCACCAGCGACTACGTCTTCCGCGGCCTCTCGCTCAACAACGAGGACCCGGCGTTCCAGGCGTCCATCGATGTCGAATACGGCATCTGGTACGCTGGTCTCTGGGGCTCGATGGTTGACGGCCCCGGCTACGAGCCGGTCGAACTGAACTTCTACACGGGCATCAAGCCCGTCCTCGGCCCGGTCACGTTCGACTTCGGCGTCATCTATTACTTCTATCCCTGGGCCGACAATTCCGGCGACAGTGACGTCGTCGAGCTGAAAGCGGCTTTCGACTGGTCGCCCGTCAAGAACCTGACGCTGACGCCCGCCTACTACTACGTACCGGACCAGAGCAACGCGGACGAGGCTTCGACGATCGAAGGCACGCTTGCCTATGAGCTGCCCTCCGTCGGCGTGTTCACGCCCACCGTCAGCGGCCTCGTCGGCTAGACCGAAAACTTCGGCGCAGGCGAATACACTTACTGGAACGCGGGTCTCGCCCTCGCCGTCGACAAGTTCACGTTCGACTTCCGCTATTGGGACACGGACATCTCGAACGACGGCCTCGCCGACGAGCGCTTCGTGTTCACGGCCAGCATCACGCTGCCGTAATCGAGCCGGCAAGACCTTTATCTTCTCCACGGGACGGGGCCCTCACGGGTCTCGTTCTTGTTTTTGGGGAGCTGCGGGCCGTTGCCGGAGAGCCACAAGGCCCCGTGCACAAAAGGGAAAACCCTGCCTTTGGCCTTGTCTCGCCGCGTCGGCTGAGGTTTTCTGGCATGATGAATGTCGACCGTTCGGGCAAGGCCCGAACGGCGTCGGGGGAAGTTGGGGGCGACATCCATGTCGACGTTGAGAACGATGCGCGCAGGGCTGGCAGCGACCGCCACCCTCGCACTGACCGTAGCCGCAACGTCCGGCGCAGCGCTCGCCGACGGCTGGCACGGCGGCAGCTTCAAGGATGCGCCCGTCGAAAGCCGTAAGCTCGAGCTTTCCGCCACCCTGACCGGCACGAGCGACTACGTCTGGCGCGGCTTCACCCAGAATATGGAAAACCCCGCCGTTCAAGGCTCGGTCGACCTGACCTATGGGATTTTCTACGCGGGCTTCTGGGGCTCGAACATCGACTTCGGGCCTGGCTCCGACGCCAATGTCGAGCTCAACGCCTACACCGGCATCAAGCCGGTCTGGGGCCCGGTCACGTTCGACTTCGGCGTCATCTATTACGCCTACCCGAGCGCAGGCGATGCCGGCGCGGAACTGGATTTCGTCGAGCTCAAAGCCGGCTACAGCATGGAAAGCCCCTGGATCAAGGGTCTGACGAGCGGCACCACGCTCTATTGGACGCCGGACTACAGTGGCGAGCTGGGCGACGTGTTCACGCTCGAAAGCGCGGCTTCCTACGCCCTTCCCAAGGTCGGCATGTTCCAGCCCGCCATCAGTGGCGTCTGGGGCACGTCCTATGGCGACCGCGACGAGGGCTTCGTGTTCGGCACCAACCTCAAGGACCGGTATTCCTACTGGAGCGCCGGCCTTGAGCTCGCGGTCGAGAACATCACGTTCGACTTCCGCTACTGGGATTCGGACGTCCGTGGCGGTGCCGACGGCTTGGCCGACGAGCGTTTCGTCTTCACCACCACCGTCTCGCTGCCCTGAGCCGCCGGCGACGTACCGAGCACGGACGTTATCGGGATCGTCCATCCTGCAAGACCCGGGATCGGATGTTTCTAGGCGCCGCGCAACCATGCGCGGTGCGAGGGCGCATCCCGTCCCGTCGCGCCTGCCACGAACCCGTTGCAGTTCCTTCATCACCGCGTCACGAAGCGCCGATAGCTTCCGCCCAGACCGTGATCGTTGCGGATCCTATCCGTCCGGAACGTGGATCATCGGTCTGACGAAAATGACCGTGAGCGTTTCGGGTCCGATCATCCCCAAACGTGCCTGATCGGTCCCATGAAACGCCGCGAGCGCGCTTTGCGCTTGAGGTCAAAGACTTCGACCGGTCCTCTCGCCCCATCTCCCGCGTCCGGGGTTCGGCCGCCTCGCTCGGGCGGCCATTGAGAGGACGGTAATGGGACGTCGCCCGCCCTCGTTTCGCGCGTCCCATCTCTTGCCGCCCGCCCGGACCCGCAACGGTCTTGAGCGGCACGAGAGAGGCCGG
>DAOMQQ010000155.1:0-6580 GCA_035445405.1 Hyphomicrobium sp. | reverse complement strand
CTACCGCCGGAAAACGAGAGGATCGGTGCTGCGATAAGACGAAAGTCTTGAAGGTATTGGAGCAGCTCCAGGTTCCAGGAGGAGCGCCCTTTCACCCGGACCCCGCCGCTTACATGAGGCAGGGCCCCATTCTCTCCCGTAGGGCACAGATCCCGCCCTTACCCGGATCGACCCGGAGACAACCTCGTATGACTGCAGAAAGTACCGAACAACATTCAGGCTTTGGCCTCGGCGATGAGAGCAGCGTCTGGTTCAACCTGACGCCGCTTCTCAAGGACCCGGACAACCCGATGCGCCTGCTCATGCAAATGGCGGAGCGCTATGGCCCGGTGATTCCGGTGAACATGGCCAACCAGCGCATCGTGCTGGTGACGGAGCCCGAGCTGTTCAAGCACGTGCTCGTGACCAAGGTCGACAACTACGTGAAGTATTTCGACGGCCTGAAGCCGATCTTCGGCAAGTCGATGATCACGCACGACGGCGCCCTTTGGCAGAAGATCCGGATGCCGCAGCAGCCGGCCTTCCATCCCGATGCGTTCGCCGAATACATCCCCTACTTCATCGAGGCCATCAAATCGAAGATGACGCACTGGGCGCAATTCGCGCGCACCGGCGAGACCTTCGAGATGGTCGAGCAGACGTGGACGCTCGCCGCCGACATGATCTGCAAGGCGCTGTTCGACCGCGATATGCCGTTCAACCCGCACTTCGTTTTCCAGTGCGTGAAGACCTACACGGACGTCTCGAACCATAAGGACATCCGCCTGAAGCGTCAGGCCGACGCCCTGTTCGAGGTCGGCGAGGAAGACACCGCCAAGGCCGTCGAGGCGTGGTGGAGCGTCCCGCCCGCGATCTTCGCCGCCGACCCGCGCGAGGAGCGCGAAAAGACGCTTCTGAAAATGATTCAGAGCGCCATGGCCGACCCGTCGATCCCCGAGTTCGACGAGCAGCAGGCCGTCGACGAGATCAAGCAGTACCTGTGGGCCGGGACCGAGACGACCGCACTGACGTTTGCCTGGGCGCTCTATCTCACGTCGAAGAACCCGGAAGCCGCCGAGCGCATCCGCCGCGAGGGCGAGGCGGTCTACGGCGACCGCGAGCCGACGGCCGCCGACTATTCGGCGCTCCAGTACACGCGCGCCGTCATCCAGGAGACGATGCGTCTCTATCCGCCGGTCTGGAGCCTCATCCGCGTGGCGACGGAGCCCGACGTCATTGCCGGCAAGGAGATCAGGCCGGGCGACCGCATCGTGCTCTTCTCTTACGGCGCCCACCACAACCCGCGCTTCTGGAAGGACCCGGAAGAGTTCATCCCCGAGCGCTGGATGGACAAGACGCAGAAGCAGGTGAAGTACAGCTACGTGCCCTTCGGCGCGGGCAAGCGCTCCTGCATCGGCGGCGCCATGAGCCAGGTCGAGAACACGCTCGCGCTTTCGATCCTGCTTCGCCGCTTCCGCCCGGAGTACGTCGGCCTCGAGCCGCCGGGCATCAACGCAACCGTGACGCTGACGCCGAGGGGCGGTCTTCTGTTCCGTGTTCAGGAACTGAGTTGATCGGCGCGATCACGAATTCTGAAACGAAAAAACGGGCTCCCTTGGGAGCCCGTTTTTACTTTGCCGAACGATTGGCTCCACCTTTTGTCATCCCGAAAAGGCGAAGCGTGAGCGAAGCCTTATCCGGGACCCAGCGCAAGAGTCGTCGAAGACACGATATCGCGGGAGAAGCTTCTCCTGGGTCCCGGCCCGGGCGCTCGGCCTTTTGCCTCGCTTGGCCGGAATGACACCGGGATTAGCCGACGATTTCCTTGGCGATGAAGTTCATCTTGATTTCGCGAGCGGCCGACTTCGCGCTGTCCGAGCCATGCACCGAGTTCTCGCCCTTGGAGAGCGCGAACTTCTTGCGGATCGTGCCGCGCTTGGCCTCTTCCGGATCGGTCGCGCCCATGATTTCGCGATACTTCGCAACCGCATCCTCGCCTTCGAGCACCTGAAGCACGATCGGCTCGGACGTCATGAACGTCACGAGCTCCTTGAAGAAGGGGCGCTCCTTGTGCTCGGCATAGAATTCCTGTGCCTGCGCCTTCGTCCACTTCACGCGCTTCTGCGCGACGATGCGCAGGCCGGCCTTTTCAATGACGGCGTTGATCTCGCCGGTCAAGTTGCGCCGCGTGGCATCCGGCTTGATGATCGAGAAGGTGCGCTCTTTGGCCATTCTATGGGTCTCTCAGCTCTCTGGATATTTGATGATCTTTTCGCATTGGGCGCAGCGTTATAGTCCGCAATCGCCTCTCCCCCTAGGCGGCGCCTTAACGCAGACGGCCGGCGTCGGAGGCGAATGGACGCGAAATGCCCTGCAAAAGCCCGGATTCAATGCCTGATCAGGCTTCGAGCGCGGAGATTGCATAGGACCGTTCCTCGTGTCCACGTGGAACGATTGATCGTCGGGCGAAAGTCAAACGCATCCTGTGGATTGTGGCCCGGACCTCGACGAGGCGGCGGCACGGAACCGTGTAGGATCCGCCGGGCGCCGGGGACAAAGCTGGGGTCGAGCAGGCGAGGCACAGCGGATCGAAGCACCACGAGGCACCCTGAGCACTTGAAAGAGCCTTCCTACTTCGTGGTATTGGACAAGTATGACCGGATCAGAGACTGACATTCAGTGGTTCATCGCCCGGGACGGGAAGCAGCACGGCCCCGTATCGGACCTCGAGCTCAAAAAGCTCGTGGAGCTTGCGCATCTGAAACCGACCGACCTCGTCTGGCGCCAGGGCTTTTCGGACTGGCGCACGGCCGCATCCGTTTTCCCGACGATCGGTGAGACGCCGCGCCCGGCGCCGCCCTCTCAACCGCCGTCTGCACCGAAGGCGCCAGCCTCTGCCGCGCCCGCACCCGCGCAACCTTCGGCGCCCGGCCCCGGCGCAGGACCAGGGCCCTCGCTCGGCCATCCGTCTGCGCAAACCAAGGCGCCGGCAAGCCCCGCCGCCACCGGCCGGCCACAACCGCAGCTCTCCACCGGTTTCGCGCCTCAAGCAGGTGCCGGCCCGGGCTCGGCCGATACCCGGCGCGCGGGACCCGGACCCAATCTCGGCGGCAATCCCAACTTCGGCTCAGGGTCTAGCCTGGGTGGCCCCAATCTCGGAGAGGCCCGTCCCGATCCGGCCCGCCTCGATCCAGCCATGGGCACACGCCCCCTCGGCAGCGCCCCGCGCGGGCCCGGCCCTGGCGGACCCGGTCCCCAAATGGCGGCACCCGGCGGCCCCCACCTCGGGCCCGACCCGCGCATCGCAGCGGGTCCCGGACCGTCCGTGCATCATGAGCCTGCCGCACCGGCACGCCGCCGCAAAGCCCCGCTGATTGCAGCCGGCCTGCTGCTGATGGGGGGCATCGGCGCCTGGCTCGGAAGCCAGTACACCGAAGAGATCTTCGCCCTCGTCCAGTCGACAGATGGCGCGAGCACGAGCGAAACCGGCACCACGACCGCCAACCTCGCCCCGCAGCCGGAAGAGAAGGCCGCGCCAGCCGCCGCGCCCGAAGCACCCGCCTCTTCGGGGCCGACCCTGCAGGATGTCGACCGCACACTCCAGGGCCGCACCGTCTGGGTTTCCGTGAAGCAGGAATTCCCCGAGTGGTACCAGTCCCGCGTGGCCGACGTCGCGCGTCTCAGCGGCGAGAAGAAGAGCGACGCGGAAATCACGTCCTATCTCGTCAATCAGCTCGTTCAGCTGCGCCGCGAGAACGCGAAATACGCGCTCGCCGCCAGCTCGCCCCGCCACAAGGATCTGGCCGCAGCGTTCCTGGCCAATCTCCGCGACCTCGCCCGCGAAAGCGGCGAGGGGTGCTACGATTTCATCTCCCGCGGCGAAACGAGCCCCATCGTCATCCGCCGGATGCAGGACCCCGCCCAAAGCGCGCAAATCGAAGCCCAGCTCGTAGCCGTCTTCGCGGCGATCTCGGAGGGCCGCAAATCGCCCGCCGAGCACACTGCTCCGGTCAAGACGGACTACGATTTGCTCGCGGGCGAATTGGGCCGTCTCGGCTGGACACAGGCGGACATGCAGCTCTTCGCCAATCCGAGAGAGCTCGCCCAGGCCCCGCGCGAGCGTGTCTGCTCGATGCTGCAGGACTGGTTCGCGGCCCACCTGGCCATCCAGGACCAGGCCTCGCAGCAACGCCTCCTGTTCGAAACGCTGAAGCCCGTCGTTTCGGGCTGAGCCTCGCATCGCACCGGGTGTCATCCCGGAAAGGCGGAGGCGTTAGCCGGAGCCTTATCCGGGACCCAGCGCAAGACGCGTCGAAGACGCGATATTTCGCGATACGAGCCTCTCCTCGGTCCCGGCTCTGCGTTCCGCTGCGCTCCACTTGACCGGGATGACATTTGGAGACCACAGCCGCGTGACAAGCGCACTCCGAGCGGCTATTCGCCTTCGGAGCCATGCTTCACATCAACGACATCACCTACCGCATCGAGGGCAAACCGATCCTCGAAGACGCGACCGCTGCGATCCCGACGGGCCACAAGGTCGGGCTCGTGGGCCGCAACGGCGCGGGCAAGTCGACGCTCCTGAAGCTCATTGCCGGCGACCTTCACCCCGACGCGGGAGAGACGACGCTGCCGAAAGGTGCGCGCATCGGCTACGTCGCCCAGGAGGCGCCGGGCGGCAAGGAAAGCCTAATCGACTGGGTGCTCTCGACCGACACCGAACGCGCGAGCCTTATGCGCGAAGCCGAAACCGCAACCGATCCCCACCGCATCGCAGAGATCCACGTCCGTCTCGCAGACATGGGCGCCCACGCCGCCCCTGCCCGCGCTGCCGCCATTCTCGCCGGCCTCGGCTTCGACGACACGGCACAGCGCCGCCCCTGCAGCGACTTCTCCGGCGGATGGCGCATGCGCGTCGCGCTCGCCGCGGTCTTGTTCCTCGAACCCGATCTGCTCCTGCTCGACGAGCCGACCAACTACCTCGATCTCGAAGGCACGCTGTGGCTCGAAAGCTATCTGCGCGCCTATCCGCACACCGTGCTCATCGTGAGCCACGACCGCGACCTCTTGAACCGCGCGGCCGGTGCAATCCTCCATCTCGATCGCGGCAAGCTCACGCTCTACACAGGCGGCTACGACGACTTCGAGGAAACGCGCCGCATGAAGCAGAGCCTCGAAGGCAAACTCAAGAAAAAGCAGGACGATGAGCGCCGCCGCATCCAGGCGTTCATCGACCGCTTCCGTGCAAAGGCGACCAAGGCGCGACAAGCCCAAAGCCGCATCAAGGCGCTCGCGAAAATGCAGCCCATCGCCTCGCAGGTCGAAGACCGCGTCGCGCCCTTCCTGCTGCCGAGCCCGGAAAAACCGCTCGCGAGCCCGCTGATGCGCATCGAGAAGGCGACCGCCGGCTACGATCCGGCAAAACCGATCCTGACCGGCATCGATCTCCGCATCGATCAGGACGACCGCATCGCGCTGCTCGGCGCCAACGGCAACGGCAAGTCCACCTTCGCCAAGCTCATCGCCGGCAAGCTCGCACCGCTCTCGGGCGACGTGTTCGGCGCGGGCCGCGTCAGCGTCGGCTACTTCGCGCAGCATCAGCTCGACGAGCTCAATCCGCAGGCGACGCCGTTCGACTACATCGTGAAACTGATGCCCGAAGCGACCGAAGCCCAGCGCCGCGCCAAGCTCGGCACGTTCGGCTTCGGCGCCGACAAGGCCGACACCAAATGCACCAACCTCTCGGGTGGCGAGAAGGCGCGTCTGCTGCTCGCCCTCACGGCCTTTCACGCGCCGCATCTTCTGATCCTCGACGAGCCGACCAACCACCTCGACGTCGACAGCCGCGAAGCACTCATCCACGCGCTCGCCGAATACGAAGGCGCGGTCATCCTGATCAGCCACGACCGCCATCTCGTGGAAGCCACCGCAGACAGGCTGTGGCTCGTCGCAAACGGCACGGTGCGGGCCTACGACGGCGACATGGAGAGCTACCGCGCCGAGCTGCTTCAGGCGCGCAGCCCTAAGAACGACCGCCTCTCTGCCTCGGGAGACGCAGCGGCCGCCGATCAGCGCGCGAGCCGCGCCGAGCAGCGCAAGGCCGCAGCCGACCGCCGCGCCGAGCTCGCACCCTTGAAGAAAGCCATGCAGGCCGCGGAGAAAACCGTCGAGCGCCTGACTGCCGAGCTCGCGAAGCTCGACGAGAAACTGGCGTCCCCCGATCTCTATTCCGACAACGCCAAAGCGAGCCAGATCACGCTCGAACGCGGGCAGACGGCAAAGCGTCTGGCAGAGGCAGAAGACGCCTGGCTCGCCGCCACCGCCGCCTACGAAGAAGCTGAGGAGCAATCCGCAACGGCGTGAAAGATCGTGGGCCCGGGGACCGTTCCCCCGGACCTGATCGCTTCTGATGTTATGAAATTGCCTTGTCGTGCAGTTTGGAAGAAGGCGGCAATGACGCCGCCCAAGCTTTCGATCAGATCAACTGACGCAGCAGCTTACGCGCAGTCTGCTCAGGCGCAGAGCCTTCGGCCTTTCCGATCAGCCGAACGACGCCCTGACGCGCCCAGTACAGCACAGACACGGTATCGCCTTCGACGCT
>DAOMQQ010000154.1:0-6594 GCA_035445405.1 Hyphomicrobium sp. | reverse complement strand
CTAGCCAAATCAGTCATATTCGCGCCACCTTAGGCCCGACATAGTTGAAAGCTCTGCGTTTCCGGACCCGGCGGTCCGCGAGGCCCCATGGGCGACGCAGGGCATCCATCCTGGGGGCGAACGCGTTTCATGCCGAGCCTTTTTCGTTTTCTCTCCATCACCGGCACGCTGGTCGCCGTGATCTGCGGCACCCTTTATTTCTTCGCCACGCAGTTCGAGCCGGAGCAGCGCGAGGTGGTGAAGGTCGTGCCGGGAGTCAAAGTGCGTTCGCCATGACCGCCTCTTTCCGCGCGCGCTCCCTTCCGCTGCTGCTCGCAGCATCGGCTTTCGTCGCGGCGGCTCACGGCGCGCACGCGCAAGGGTTGCCGTGGCAATCTCAAACGCAGTCCCAAGATCCGGCGGACGGTTCGGACGTCGGTCGGGGAGATCTGGCGCCACCGGCCGGCGTCGCCGAACAGTGGCGGGGTGCGGCCGGCGTCGAACGGGAAGAGCTCAATCCCGTCCTGTCGCAGGAAGGGTCCGGCCTTCCGCACGAGCTCTGGAGCGGGCTTTCCGCCGAGCAGCTTGCCGAGAACATCTCGGTGCTGGCGCTTCCGCCCCGTTCGCCCGCGCTGCACGCCCTTTGGCGCCGCCTCATCATCTCGGACGCTCCCGCAGCAGACGGCGCAAGCCAGGCCCGCTTCACCGCGCTGCGCGTCGAAGCGCTCGACCAGTCCGGCCTCATTGCCGAGGCCGCGGCGCTGCTCGCGCGCGATCCCGCCGCGACGCGCGATCCCCTGCTCACGACGCTCGCGGCCAAAAGCGAGATCGGGCTCGGCAACGTCGAGCACGGATGCTCGCTCGCGCAAGGGCTCGCCCAGGCCCATGCCGAGCTGCCGAAGCCGATCCAGGCCGATGCTCTTCTCATTACCGGCTTTTGCGCCGCCCAGCGCGGAGACATGGACGCGGCCGCGCTTCAGGCTCACCTGATCCGCGGGCTCGACCTCGGCGAGCTTCCCGGCGTCGACCTGCTCGACAGGGTGACGGCCGGGCTCGATCCTGAACCTCCGACCGGGCAAAAGCTGACCGCCCTCGACTACCGCATCGCGTCTCTCAAGGGCAGTTTTCCGCGCAGCGCCCTGATCAGGACTGCGTCTCCCGCGCTGCTCGCCGCGCTCGCCCACGATCCGAGAACGCCTGCGGACGTGCGGCTCGAGGCGGGCGAAGCCGCCGCGCTCCTCAACGCGCTGCCGCCGCGCGATCTCGCCCCCCTCTACCGTGCGCAGGGCGCGAGCGGAGGCCGAGGCGGGGATGCCGTCGAGCGCGCGGGGCTGTTCACGGCGGTCGAATCCGAGCCTGCGCCGGAGACCAAAGCGCATCACATTCGCGCGTTTCTCGATCACGCCCGTCGCGCGGCGCTGACTTGGCCGGGACTCGCCGTCATGGCAGCGCCCGTGCAGCAGCTTCGGCCGCACCCCGATCTCGCGTGGTTCTCCGAGACGGCCATCGAAGTCAGCCTCGCCGCCGGCGACTTCGAGACCGCGCGCAACTGGGCGCGTCTGACGGCACCCAGCGGAACCTGGAACCCGGATGCGTCGAGCCAGATGCACGCGCACTGGATGGCGCTCGCCGACATCGCGGAGCCGACGACGGGCGTGGATCGCGGGCTGCATCTCGGCGCCGTGGAGGCCCTGGCGCGGCAAGGGCGGTTCAGCCCCGCGCTGCTGCATCGCCTCACCACGGTGCTCGATGCCCTCGACATGATGGTGCCGCCGAGCTTGTGGGACATGACCGGACAGGCGCCGCAGCCGGCAGGCGGCCACCTGCCGGATACCGGCGTGCTCACGGATCTGGCGGACGCCTCGCGGAAAAAGGCGTTCGGCCGCACCGTGCTGCTCGTGATGCGCACGATCGGCCCGGGCGGCGCGGAGCAGGCCCATATGATCGCGCTCGGGGATGCCATCCGCGCGCTGAGGCGCGCCGGCCTGGAATCGGATGCGCGCCGCCTCGCGTTGGAAGGCCTGTTCGGGGCGTGGCCTCGCGCCGTGGCTCGGTGAGGCCCGCGGCCATGCCCTCCGGCGACAACCAGCGGCACGTCACGGCCTTTCTCGAAATGATGGCAGCCGAGAAGGGCGCAGCGGCCAACACGCTCGACGCCTACCGTCGCGACCTCGACGATTACGTCCGCTTCCTCGTCGCGGAGGGCCTCGGAGTTATCAGTGCAGCGCGCGCAGACGTCTCGCGCTATCTGCATGACCTCTCTGCCGAGGGTCTCAAGCCCGCCTCGCGGGCGCGGCGCCTCTCGGCCGTGCGCCAGCTTTACAAATTTCTGGAAGCCGAGAACGTGGTCGCCGAAAGCCCGGTTACCGGCCTGGCGTCCCCCACCAAGCGGCGCACGTTGCCGAAAACGCTCTCCGTCGACGAGGTGGATCGGCTGATCGAAACCGCGGCGCGGGCGTCCGACGGGCTCAAGGGGCGCGATCTCGTCCGTGCGCTGCGCCACCATTGCCTTCTCGAAATGCTCTACGCGACAGGTATGCGCGTCTCCGAGCTGGTCTCGCTGCCGCGTGCCGTGCTCAAGGCCGATCCCCGGCTGATCGCCATCCGCGGCAAGGGCGGGCGCGAACGTCTCGTGCCGCTCAACGCGGGCGCACGCGCCGCGCTCGACCGCTATCTCTCGCTCGGAGCCGCGCCCGAGGACGGCGTCGCGCCGATGATCGCGACGCGCTATCTCTTTCCGTCGCGGGGCGGAGCGGGGCACCTGACGCGGCAGCGCTTCGCGCAGGATCTCAAGGATACGGCGGAGCGCGCCGGGATCGATCCCGAGCGGGTCTCGCCCCATGTGCTGCGCCACGCCTTCGCCAGCCACCTGCTGGAGCGCGGCGCGGATCTGCGGGCCGTGCAGAGCCTGCTCGGTCATGCCGACATCTCGACCACCGAAATCTACACCCATGTGCTCGAAGAACGCCTGAAGCGGCTGGTGATCGAGCACCACCCGCTCGCGAAGAAGAGCCCTTGAGCGCTTCGCGCGTGGGGCTGCTGGCCGAGGGATTGCAACGCGCGTCCCGCCCCAACATGCCGGAGGCATATCTCCGACATGACGTGGGGGAGGCTAGGAGGGTGGGATCCCAGACCGTGCGTCGGACTTCCCCCCACCCTAACTCCTCCCCGCAAGGGGGAGGGGAATTGGGTCGCGCTCCGTGTTTACGAAGATCGGAACGGGCCTTGACAGGCAGGAAAACGCAAGGCCAACGTGCGCCCAAATTCGCGCACTCCCCCCACGAACGCCGCGGTTCCCCTCAAGCGGCAGGATGAGGCCACATTGGAACGTACGCAGTCCGAACGCCCCGTTGCCGTCCGCACTTACCTGGATTTCGAGAAGCCTATCGCCGAGCTCGAAAGCAAAGTGTCGGAGCTCAAGACCCTCGAGGGTGACGAGGCCGTCTCCATCTCCGACGAGATCAAGAAGCTCGAGCAGAAGGCCAAGGCCGCGCTCGTCGATACGTATGCCAAGCTCACGCCCTGGCAGAAGACGCAGGTTGCCCGCCACCCCGACCGGCCGCACGCGCTCGACTACATCACCGCACTGATCGACGATTTCACGCCGCTTGCGGGCGACCGGTATTTCTCCGAGGACGAGGCCGTCATGGGCGGACTCGGGCGTTTCCGCGGCCGGCCGGTCGTGGTGATCGGCCATGAGAAGGGATCGGATACCGAGGGGCGTATCCGCCACAACTTCGGCATGGCGCGGCCCGAGGGGTACCGCAAGGCCGTGCGCCTCATGGAGATGGCGGACAAGTTCAACCTGCCCGTGATCACGCTGGTGGATACGGCCGGCGCCTATCCCGGCATCGGGGCGGAAGAACGCGGGCAGGCCGAGGCCATTGCGCGCTCCACCGACAAGTGCCTCGAGATCGGCGTGCCGATCATCGCCGTCGTGATCGGCGAAGGCGGATCGGGCGGCGCCGTCGCCATCGCTACCGCCAACCGGATCCTCATGCTGGAGCACTCGATCTATACCGTCGCCTCGCCCGAGGCGGCCGCGTCCATCCTGTGGCGCGACTCCGCCAAGGCCATCGACGCGGCCACGAACATGAAGATCACCGCCCAGGACCTCGACACGCTGGGCGTGATCGACGTCATCGTGCGCGAGCCGGTGGGTGGCGCGCACCGGGACCGGGCGCTCGCCATTCAAACCGCGGGCGATGCGATCGCTAAGGCGCTGACGGAGTTCGAAGATAAATCGCCGACCGAGATCCGGCGCCTTCGCCACGAGCGCTTCCTCGCGATCGGGCGTCAGTTGTAGGAGGTCGTCTCCTCGCGCCGTACGCGTGCCGTATTCCACAGCGAAACTTGACTCTCGCGGCTCAACGCTGAAAATGCACAGGAATCCGTAACGTTAATGAAATCTTTACGGTTTCGGCCGGATGGTCTTTCGTATGCGCCAGGGGGAAGAAGCGTGTGCGTTTAAGCGTCCTCAATCGCAATGCACTGTCTCGACGCGGGCTTAGGCAGCTTGCGCCAAAGCTCGTGGCTGGGCTATGCGCCGCCTTCCTCGCGGCGTGCTCGGCGATGCCCGAGATTCTCCACCATTCCGAGAACCCGCTTTCGCCCGAGACGGTGGCCCTCATCGGCCAGAAGGGCATGCAGCCCGGCGCGCCGATCTTCATCCGCATCTTCAAGGAGGAATCCGAGCTCGAAGTGTGGAAGATGCGCGACGACAGCCGCTACTATCACTTCAAGACCTATCCGATCTGCAATTGGTCGGGCGAGCTCGGGCCGAAGCTCAGGGAAGGCGACAAGCAAGCGCCGGAAGGCTTCTACACGGTCTCCCAGAGCCAGTTGAACCCGAACTCCAGCTACTATCTCGCCTTCAACCTCGGCTTCCCCAACGCCTACGACCGCGCGCACGGCCGCACGGGCAAGGCACTCATGGTGCACGGCGACTGCAAGTCGGCCGGGTGCTACGCGATGACAGATGCGCTGGCGGAAGAGATTTACGCGCTGGCGCGCGACGCATTGCGCGGCGGGCAGGAAAGCTTCGAGGTGCACGCCTATCCGTTCCGGATGACGCAGGAGAAGCTCGACCGCTTCAAGAAGCATCGCTGGTACGGCTTCTGGCGCACGATGAAGGAAGGCTACGACTTCTTCGAAGTGCACCGCGTTCCGCCGTCGGTCGCCGTGTGCGAGCGCCGCTATGTCGTGAACGCGCTTTACGAGCCCGGCTTCCGGCTCGACCCGGCGGGTGCCTGCCCGCGCTTCAAGCGGCCCCAGCTCGCGCCCTTCTCGCCGCGCCCCTCCGAGTGGCAGCTCGCGGAAGAGCGGGTGACGATGCCGGGCCCGCGCACCCGTGTGGCCCGAGAGGTTGCGACGGAGGCTGCCCGGTCGCAGTCGATCTTCGCGACGACGACGGGCTCTCTCGGCGAGGCTCGCGGCATGCCGCCCGGCGCGTCCGCTCTCGGCTTCGTGCCCCCGTAGCGCAGCCCGTGGGCGAGACACCCAAGTCCGATCCGGCCCCCAAACGGCGCACGTCGCGTGCGCTACGCGGCATTTATAGTCTCGTCCGTCTCGCCATTCTCGCGCTCATCGCCATTGGGATCTCGGGCGCCGTATTCGCACTCGTCCGCCCTGTCGAAGCCGAGCGGCTGTGGATTGCGTTCCAGCGCCATCTGCGGATAGAGCTCGCGAGCTTCGGCATGGCGATGCCGGGCACGCCGGATCTCGCCGATTTCAACGGCCGTCTCGCCGCGCACGGTCTCTCACTCGGCAATCCGATCTTCATGCGCATTTTCAAGCGCGAGTTCGAGCTCGAGCTCTGGATGATGCGCGACGGGCGTTTCCACCGGTTCGCGACGTATCCCATCTGCAAATGGTCGGGCGAACTGGGCCCCAAGCTCAGGGAAGGCGACCGGCAGGCGCCCGAAGGCTTCTATACGGTGGATCAAAGCGCGCTCAATCCGAACAGCGCCTGGCACCGCTCGTTCAATCTCGGCTACCCGAACACCTTCGACCAGTCGCACGGGCGCACGGGCTCGTTCCTGATGGTGCACGGCGGGTGCGGCTCCATCGGCTGCTACGCGATGACGGACCCGGTGATCGACGAGATCTGGCGGATCGTGACGGCCGCGCTCAGGGGCGGGCAGGCGCGCTTCCAGGTTCAGGTGTTTCCGTTCCGCATGACGGAGCGGAACCTCGCGCGGCACGAAGGCTCGCCGCTCGCCCCCTTCTGGGCGAATCTCAAGGCCGGCTACGACCTGTTCGAAGCTGGCAACATCCCACCCCGGGTGAGCGTCTGCGATCGGACGTATGCCTTCGAGGCCGGGCAGGCGGGCTACGACGGCAGCGGCCTGGTCTCGCCCGGCTGTCCGGGAGCCCGGTCCGTCGCGCCCGCGCCCTGAGCCTTACCGCGGCCCGTGATGCCTGGCCGCCACTCGGGCGCCCCCTTTTTCCACATTCGGCAACCTCGATTTACCCTTCGGGCTGAAACCGGGCCGAGGACAGGATAAGATCCGGATCGGCTAGGCGCCGGCCTGCGTTTCAATCCGTTGGCGCCTTTTTCCGCAGGAGTGGCGTGCATGTCTGGCGTTCGGCCGGAATGGTGGCGGTTTGCGGCTT
>DAOMQQ010000153.1:0-6614 GCA_035445405.1 Hyphomicrobium sp. | reverse complement strand
GGGCATCTGGCATTCTTCGGCGCCTACGTTGCGCTCAACCTTGCCATCTTCACCTATGCCTTCCCGATGCTGCGCAACCGCGATCCCTACAATCAGGTGCTCAACATGGTGAGCTTCTGGCTGATGGCGGGGGGCATGTGCTTCATGACCTTCGTGCTGACGTTTGCCGGCACCATCCAGACGCATCTCCAGCGCGTCATGGGTCAGTACTTCATGGAGGTGCAGGACCAGATCATGCTGTTCCACTACATGCGCTTCGGCGCAGGTGTGGCCGTGGTTCTCGGTGCCCTCCTGTTTGTGGTCGCGATCCTGCTGCCGCGTCGCGAGGTCATCGAGCCCGGCCCGCTTGCAAAGCAGCAGCTCTCGCCAGCGGAGTAAATCACGATGCAAGCCGTTCAATTGTCTGAGGAGGGGGCTTCGGTCCCCTTCTATCTCCCGCAGGGAGACGAGTGCGACATTTTCCGCGCCGCGTACGGCAAACAGATCCCGCTGCTGCTCAAAGGTCCGACGGGGTGCGGCAAGACCCGCTTCGTCGCCCATATGGCCGCGACCCTCGGCCGGCCGCTCTACACGGTGGCCTGCCACGACGATCTCTCTGCGGCGGACCTCATCGGCCGTTTCCTGCTCAAGGGCGGCGAAACCGAGTGGGTCGACGGCCCCTTGACGCGAGCAGTGCGGGAGGGCGCGATCTGCTACCTCGACGAGGTCGTGGAAGCGCGGAAGGACGTGGCGGTCGTCCTTCACCCCCTGACGGACGACCGGCGCATGCTGCCGATCGAGCGGACCGGAGAAGTGCTGGAGGCGGGACCGAAGTTCATGCTCGTCGCGAGCTACAACCCCGGCTACCAGAACATTCTGAAGTCGCTCAAGCCATCGACCCGCCAGCGTTTCCTCGCCATCGATTTCGACTTTCCGGCCGCGCAGCAGGAGATCGAGATCGTCGTCGCCGAGAGCGGCCTCGGGCAGGATCGCGTCGCGCCTCTCGTGCGGCTGGCAGGCAAGCTGCGCGCTCTCAAGGGGCAGGATCTCGAGGAAGGCGTCTCGACGCGTCTCGTCGTCTATTGCGCGAGCCTCATCCAAGGCGGAATGCCCATTCCGCGCGCCGTCGAGGCGGCTCTGATCGAGCCGCTCAGCGACGACGCGGACATCAAGCAGGGTCTCCGCGATCTCGTCGCAACAGTTTATGGGTGAGCGTGTCGGCATGTCCGCAGTCGACTTCGAGCCTTGGGAGCCGGAAGAGAGCGTCGGGAAGCTGTGGCATTCGCTCGTCCAGACGCTCGATGCTCCGGGCGCCTTCGAAGATGCCGTGGTGACGCTCGATGAAACGCGCGGACGGCTCGGCGTGCTGTTTCGCGGCCTGGGCGGCGGGCGCGACGTCGAAATCAAGGTTGCGAAACCGGAGGTCTCGCCGCACCGTCTCTCCTGGCGGCGCGCCATGGGACAGGGTGCCGAGCGGCTCGCCGTCGCGAGCTTCGATGGCGAGACGCTGCGTCTTCCCGAGCAGATCGCGGCGTTTCCGGACCGCGACGCGAACGTTGCGCTTTATGTCTGGCTCGCGGCTTCGGCGGTGTTTGCGCACCGTCCCGCGGCGGAGACGGATCCGCTCAGGGCCGACATCCGCGCGCTGCAGGCGGCGCAAAGGATGACGCGCGACACGCTCGCGGAATGCCCCGGGTTGAAGCGTCCGTATGCGGCGCTCGCGATCGAAACGCGTGCAGGCCGCCCCGAGCGGCGCTTGCCCGAGGTGGAGGACGCCGTCGAAACGGCCATTCTTCATCTGCTCGGTGCGGGTCCTCCGAAAAATGCCCTGGCGGCGACGATCTCGGCCGCGGTTCGCAGCCAGGCCGACGATCTCACGGCATTCGTTGCACCCAAAAAGTACAAGCCCTTTCTTCCCGTGCAGCTTTGGCCCGATCTGCGGCCCCTGGCCGAGCGGATCACACCCGTTCGCGCAGAGGGCCCGCACGAGGAGGGCGATACGCCTCCCAACGCGGAGCCCGGGACTTTCAAAGGCACGCGCAAGCCGTCGGACCAGGCGACGCGCAAGGACAGCCTCATCCTGCACAAGTTCGAGGCCATCCTGTCGTGGGCGGAGCTTCTCAACATCAATCGCCGCATCGACGACGACGACGAGGAGAATGCTCGCAAGGCCACCGACGACCAGGACGAGATCGGCCTTGCCGAGATGCCGCAGCGCGCGAGGACGCGCCTGAGGCTGCATCTCGACTTGTCACCGGAGGATGTCGAGTTCGAGCGGCTTGCGGGCCAGCACGTCTACCCGGAATGGGATCACAGACAGAAGGCGTACCTGCCGGACTACTGCCGCGTTTTAGCGGGCAAGGCGACTCCTCCGCCGCCGCGCGAAAGGGAGGTCATCGAGACGCTCGACGATGCACGCTCGCGGCGTCGCATCCGCAGCGTGCGCCGGCAGTTCGAGACGCTGCGGCCGAAGCGCGTTCAGCTTACGCGGCAGGTCGAAGGCCACGACATCGATATCGAGGCGGCGGTCGAAGCACGTGTCGATCTCGTGACGACGGGCGAGCATTCCGACCGCGTGTATCTCGCGACCCGCAGCCAGGAGCGCGATCTTGCCGTCTCCATTTTGCTCGATGCGTCGCGGTCGACGGAAACCTATGTGGCCGGTCGGCAGGTGATCGATATCGCCCGCGAAGCGTTGATCGCGCTGGCGTGGGGGCTCGATGCCTGCGGCGACGATACGGCCATCGACACGTTTTCCTCGTTGCGACGCGATCGGGTGTTTCTCCAAAGCTACAAGAATTTCGACGAGCCGATGAGCTCGGCCGTCGAAGCCCGCATCGCAGGGCTTCGGCCCGGCCATTACACGCGGCTCGGTGCCGCCATCCGTCATGTGTCCTCCCAACTCGCGGAGAGGCCCAGGCAGCGGCGTCTCCTGCTCGTCCTGACCGACGGCAAGCCCAACGACACCGACCATTACGAGGGCCGGTACGGGATAGAAGACACGCACATGGCGGTGCGGGAGGCACGGCGGCGGGGGCAATCGGTGTTCGGGGTGACCATCGATACCAAGTCGCAGGCGACGTTCAGCCGGATTTTCGGCAAGGGCGGCTATGTGGTGATCCCGGATCCCGAGAAGCTCGTCGCGGCGTTGCCGCACCTCTATCGTCACCTGGTCAGCGGATGAACCAAGCGATGCGTACGGAGCCCCGGAGCGCCAGCCCCGACGTTCTCTCGGAGCTGCCGGGCGAGCTCATGATGTGGGTGCTGATCGCGAGCGAGATTCTCGTGTTCGGCGCGGCGCTGATGGCGTTTCTTGCCGTGCGCGCGTCCGATCCCGCCGGGTTCGCGGCCAATCAGGCGCTGCTCGATCAGACGGCGGCCGCCGTCAACACGCTCGTGCTGGTGACGAGCGGCTTCTGCGCCGCGGCGGCCGTCCGCGCGCGTGAGGCCGGTGCGCGCGCCGTTGCGCGCCGCTGGCTGTTCGTGGCTGCCGCGCTCGGCGTCGCGTTTCTCGTCATCAAAGGCTTCGAGTACGCCAACAAGGCCTCGCTCGGGATCGGGGTCGATACCAGCCCGTTCTTCATGTTCTACTATCTCGTCACGGGATTTCACGCCGCGCACGTGATGGCGGGAGTGGTTCTGCTCGCGATCGTCGCGTGGGCGGACAGCGTGCGCAACATGGAGGCTGCGGTCGCCTTCTGGCACCTCGTCGATCTCGTCTGGGTGCTGCTCTTTCCGATCATCTACGTGCTGAGGTGAGGGCATGCCCGCGCGCGATCTCGTTCATGCCTGGCTGGCGCTTCTGCTCCTGAGCTATGGGACGGTGCTCATCGCCTCGTCTGGAACGCACGGTTCGGTGTGGATGGCCGGAGGCGTTCTGGGTTTGGCCGGCCTCAAGGCGCGGGTGATTCTCGCGCGTTATCTCGGCCTTTCGGCGTCGCGGTTCTGGATGCGCGTGTTCGATCTCGTGATCGGACTGTTTCTGGTTGCCGCGTTTGGGCTCCATCTTTTCGGATCGGGGAGGTGAAGATGTCCGACTGTCGCCATAGCGATGCCAGCGGGGCGGAGGCTGCCCCCGTTCCGCGTGGCCTTCTCGCCTTCTGCTTTGCGCTCATGGGGCCGGCTTTCGCCATCAACTCCGCCTTCATCGCGCTCGCCATCCCGGCCATGGCGCCCTATGGCGTGCAGGGCTTGGTCGTCGTGGGGCTGATCGGGTCGGTTTTCGGCATTTTTCCGGCCCTGTGGCTGGCGCGCCGCATTCACGAGGGGATCCGCGAGGATTGAGGCGGTGGCCTCCGATTGCGCGGCCCGATAGGCGTGGACGGGCCATTCCCGCCGCCATCCCCCTGTTGAGCATCGGGCTCGGGCATTCTACGTGTTGGGTGCCGCGTATGCGGCTCCGTTCAACCCGCCCGGAGGCCTCGGCGTCCCGACATGAAGAAAATCCTCGCTCTCCTGGCGCTCGCGCCGCTGTTCGGGCTCGGCCTTTTTGCGGCCACGGCAGATGCGGAGCTGCCGCCGCTTCGGAACGGTGACATCGTGTTCCAGAACACGAGCAACGCGGCCCAGCAGGCGATCATGCTGGCGTCGGGGACCGAGTACACGCACATGGGGATGGTCGAGATCGACAAGAAAGGCCGTCCGCAGGTGATCGAGGCTGTCGGGCCAGTGCGGGTCGTGCCGCTCGCCACATGGATCGGCAACGGGAGCGGCGGGCGCATCACGGTAAAGCGCGTCAAGGATCTCGACGAAGGCGATGCCAAGCAAGCGCTCGAACGCGCCCGCTCGTACCTCGGCCGCCCGTACGACCATTATTTCTACGAGACGCGCGATCAGATCTACTGCAGCGAGCTCGTCTATGCCGCGTTCAAGGAGGGGCCGGACATCGAGGTCGGTACCGTGGAGCGGATGGGCGATCTCAACATCCGGACGCCTGCCGCGCGCAAGCTGATCCAGCAGCGCTGGAAATCGCATCCCCTCTGCAAGTCGAAGGGCGCGCGGACTTTCGATGCCTGTTACGAGCTGATCCTCGAGCAAACGGTGGTGACGCCCGCGAGCATTGCACGCGATCCGAAACTGGAGCTCGTCTACTCCAATTTCGGGTTCGGTGCGGAATAGCGCGCTCGGCTTCGCTCAGTTGGCGCGGCGCGAAAACGACACGGCATAGGCCGGCGTCCTTGCCGGGAAGATCTGGTCCTTGTCGGGCCCCGCGATCCCTTTCGGCAAATTGGTCGGATCGAATATCGTCGCGTCGCACGTCGCTTCGTCTTCGAGTGCACCGATTTCGAGCGTGCCGAGCGGCACGGCCTGACGCTCCTCCTCCGGCCAGCGGGCCGTGGGATCGTCGGTCGGGTCACCCTCCTCGCCGACAATGGCCACGAGCTCGAATTCCGCCGGTGCGTTCGCGAGCCGCGATTTCAGCTCATCGGTGTAGAAGTCCGGTGCTTTGGCGGCGGCTTCCTCGTCCGTCAGCCCGACGTCGCCCTCTTTCGGCACGAACTTGAGCTTCACCGTGGTTTCGCTTCCCTCCGCATTGGTCAGCGTATAGGCGTGGACGGCCCAGTAGCTCGTGCTGGCATAGCTGGCAGGCACCGGATGGCTCGCGATCCAAGCGCCTTGGTGCGTGGTCTCGGGGTTGGCATCCGCGAACGCCTTGATCTTCTCCGGGTTCGGTTTGCCATTCTCTCCCGGGACGCGGGCCTCGAGAAAGCCCACGACCTGCGCCGGGGTTCGCGCGAAGAAGACCGGGACGGAGAGCGTGACGAAGTCGGCGCTGTCGCCGTCGCCGGCGCTGAACCGAAGAGCCAGGCCGCGCGCGCCCTTGGCCGTATCCGACGCCTTGGGATTTCCGCCCCCGATCGAGAAGCGGCCGATCACCGAGGAGGTCGCAAAGAAGATCGCCGCTTCCGAAAGGCTGGGTGCTTCCTCGGCTGGGGTGAAACTCCCGGTGACGCAGTGCCCCTTTGCATGGCTTGCCCGCATCTTGTGATCGCCGAACACGCCGTTGAGCGCCTTGACGAGCGCTTCCCCGTCCGGTTGCTCCTCCGCGGCGGCGGGCGCGGTCGCGGATACGGCCAAGACCGAGGCCAGAACGGCGCCGGTCAATCGGCAGGCTTTCGGGTTCATATTTTTCCTCCCATGCTTTGATCCGTTACCCAAGATCCGTTCGGCGTTTGCCGGCTCGGCGGACCTGTGGCAGCTTCCGTCTCAAGGATTACGAAAAACAATCGCGCTCTCACGCGACTTGCGTCAAGGAGCGTGCAAGGGAGGATGAGTGTGGGGCGGGCTTCGACCTCTGAGAACGCATGTGGGATTGGCGTGGCAAGCACGGCTGCTTCCGCCATCGACGAGGCCGTGTCCGAACTCAAGGCGGCGCTCACCGGCGAGTTCCAGCATATCATTGCGTTCTTTTCGGCCGATTACGACGCAGGCGCGCTCGCCACGGCGCTGAGCGAAGCGTTTCCGCAGGTTGCCGTCAGCGGGTGCTCGACGGCCGGAGGCATCGGTCCCGACGGCCTCATGGAAAGCGGGGTGCTGCTGCTCGCGTTTCCGCTCGACGGGTTCCGTATTCACACCGGCGTGATCGAGGACGTGGGCGCGTTCGGCGTGGAGCGGGCGAGCGAGATCGTGCGCGG
>DAOMQQ010000152.1:0-6648 GCA_035445405.1 Hyphomicrobium sp. | reverse complement strand
TCACGCGGCTGGAGCGCCGGAAAGACGCTTGACTGGTTCAAGCGTTGCGCGGCTTTTCTCATGCTGCGGGTGCGAAGTCAAGGACGGACCGGAGTAGCGGTGTCGCAGCCTGCCGGCTTTCCGGCCCTCGCTGTTCGAATTCGAGGCAATCCCATGCATCCGTCTGCCTACACCGTGATGGATCTTTACGAGCGCCATGCGGCGGCGTGGGACAGGGCGCGTTCGAGGTTGCTGGCCGAGAGGGCATGGCTCGACCGCTTTCGGGCTGCGATGGCGCCTCACGGGGCGGTCCTCGATCTAGGCTGTGGCGCAGGCGAGCCGCTGGCCGGTCACCTCATCCGAGGCGGGCACCGCGTTACGGGCGTCGACGCGTCTCCCTCGCTGGTCGCGCTGGCGGCGGCGCGGCTCCCCGATCACGCCTGGATCGTTCACGACATGCGCCGCATCGCGCTGGACGCTCAGTTCGACGGGATCCTTGCGTGGGACAGTTTCTTCCACCTCACGCGCGACGATCAGCGGGCGATGTTCGCGGTCTTTCGCGCACACGCCGCGCCGGGAGCGGCCCTGCTCTTTACGAGCGGTCCGTCTGACGGCGAGGCGATCGGCACGTTTCAGGGCGAGCCGCTTTACCACGCGAGCCTGGGTCCCGAGGTCTATCGCGGGCTGCTCGCCGAGAACGGGTTTGAGGTGGTGCAGCACGTTGCGGAAGATGAGACGTGCGGCGGACATACCGTGTGGCTCGCGCGGCGCAACGAGGCCGCGCCTCACAAGGGCAGCGGCGCATAAGAAAAGCCGCCGGCAGGGGCCGACGGCTTCTCGAATTCCGTAGGACGCTGTCGCCGAATTAGGCGAGCTGCACCTGGCCGGCCTGCTTGCCGCGGCCCTTCCGGTCGTCCTCGAGCACGAACGAAAGCTTGTCGCCCTCGTAAACGCTGTTGATGCCGGCCCGCTCAAGCGCCGAGATGTGGATGAAGACGTCCTTCGAGCCGTCCTCGGGCTGGATGAAACCGAAACCCTTGGCGGTGTTGAAGAACTTCACGGTGCCCGTGATGCGATCCATATCGATAGTTCCTTCTTGCGTGCAAAAGACAATAGACAGCCAACCCGAACGGCACGCCGTACGTCCGGGGTCTCAGTTCATTTTGAATAAGGGCAAACGGCCGGTGGCACGCTCTCTCATTTCAATTCCGTGAGGGTACGTTCCACCTCGGAGCGCACCGGCCTCGGCTATATGCGGGCAAGGTGTGGCGAAAGCAAGGATCAATTGGCGCGTGGCGCGTTCACTACATCGTGGCGCCCGGCGGCCTCGGCTTTCGTCCCGTCGATCGGCAGGGAGGCCCCGATTCTACGGGGGACTGCGGCTGCTCCGGGGGGAAAGTCTGGCCCGTTTTGCGGCGCTTGCATCCGTGTTGGACCCGACCCAAAATCCGGCATTTATAATGGCCGTGGCGGGTATAACGTGGCCGTTCCTTGTCGCACCCGGAGGCTCACATGCGCGTTTGCCAATCGTTTACCTTTGTCGCGGCGATCCTGCTTTCCTTGGGGGCGTCGCCCGCCGTCGCCGAGCCGACGGACATCGTGGTGCGGGTCTTGAGCAAGGACGCCAAGTTCATCGGAACCAGCATGGGCGGGATGCGCATCACGCTCCGGGACGCTGAGACGGGTGAGATCCTGGCGACGGGCCTCACCGAAGGCACGACGGGCGACACCTCTCTTCTCATGCACGAGCGCGGCGGCCGCCGGGCACAGCTCTCCGATTCTGCGGCGGCGAAATATCAAGTCACGCTCGATCTCGACGTGCCCCGGCTCATCGAGGTGGAAGCGTATGGCCCGCTGGCGCAGCGGCAGGCGGCCCAGCGAATTGTCTCCAGCCAGTGGGTCGTGCCGGGACGTCACATCAATGGAGGCGACGGATGGGTGCTCGAACTGCCCGGCTTTGCCGTGGACGTGCTCGCGCCGCCCGCGCACGTGCGCGTCGGTGACGTCGCCAGTGTCGACGTCCGTGCCAACGTCGTGACGATGTGCGGTTGCCCGGTCGAGCCGAAAGGAATCTGGAATGCGGACGGCTACGAAGTCCAGGCGATCGTGAGCCTCGACGGCAAGCCGGTTGCCCGGGTGCCGCTCGCGTTCGCGGGCGAGACCAGCCAGTTCGCCGGCTCGGTGCCTGTGGCGGCGCCGGGCTTCTACGACGTGATCGTCTACGCCTACGATCCCGCGACCGGGAACACGGGCGTCGATCGCACCACGTTTATCGCTGCCGGGAAGTGAGGCTCCCGGCTGCTGCGTCATAGAGCAGAGAATCTGCCGCAATTTCGACGCGACTTCTCATTATCTTAGACGCGGGTTTGCGATGGATAGCCGCGCGCCGTGGGGGCGGTTGGGGAGGAATTCGGGACCATCGCGGTGCATGCCCTCTGGGGTGAGGGGTGTGTGCGTCTTATCGTAAAAGCCCGCGTCGATCTGAAACCAATCAACCGCTTAGGTGTTTATGAGGTGTGCGGGGATGCCGTCCTGCACGCCACCCGAATTTTTGTGCCGAGTTCCTGGAAACAACACGGTCCTCCGCCATGCGTCCAAGTCATACGAAAGAGCGTGATTTGCGGATCGATTTTTTCCGCGGCCTCGCGCTCATCTTCATTTTCGTCGACCATATTCCCAACAACAGCTGGGCGAAGGGCACGCTGAAAAACTTTGGCTTTGCGGACGCGAGCGAAGTGTTCGTTCTGCTGGCCGGCTTTTCTGCGGGACTGGCCTATCTCTCTCTCGAAGAGAGGGGCGGTGTTCGGGCGGTGGTCGAGCGGTCTTCCCGGCGCGCGCGGGACATCTACGTCTGGCACATCGGCGTGTTTCTCGTTGCGTCCTTGCTGCTGTTCCTCGCGGCGCGCGCCTTCGGCAAGGCGTCCTATGTCAACAACATCGTGGTCGGGCATCTCGCGACGGAGCCCGTCTCGACGCTCCTCTCCGCGCTCGCGCTCTATTACCAGCCCAACATGATGAACATCCTGCCGATGTACGTCGTGCTGATGTTGTGGCTGCCCGTCATCATCGTCATGCTGCGCCGGAGCATTCCGGGCGCGCTGACGGTGGCGCTTGCGATCTGGCTCGTCACGAACGTCACCGGCTTTAACCTGCCAAGTTTTCAGATGGCGACGGGATGGTTCTTCAATCCGTTTGCGTGGCAGCTCCTGTTCACGGTCGGCGCGGCGGCGGCCATGCTTGCACGGCGGGCTCCTTCGGTCTCCACCCTGCGCCCCGAGATCCTCGTTCCGGCCGGCGCGTTCGTGGTGTTTGCATTTCTGGTCTCGGCCCCATGGGTGGCAATATCTTGGTTGCCGAGCGAGCGTTTGCTCCCACCCAATCTTCTAGGCGAGATGAGCAAAACTGATTTGTCGATGTGGCGGCTCCTGCACGTCGTCGCGCTGGCTTACGTTGTCGCAGCGCTTGTGCCTAAAAACGCACTCTGGCTGAAGCAATCGTGGGCCAATGCGGTGAGTCTTTGCGGAAAGCACTCGCTCGAAATATTTTCGTTAGGCACACTTCTGTCATTTTTAGGCTGGATAGCCCTTGCCGAGCTAGGGTCCAGTCAATTGATGGTGGCGGCAGTCAATGTCGCTGGCATCGCGATCATGAGTATGACCGCATGGCAGTTGTCACGACGCAAAGAAGATCGCCGCGCGCTCGCGCAGGCTTCGCCCGTACAAGCGCTCGCTTCATAGCGATTGCGATTGCCGCGACAGCGGGTCTCGGTTTCTCGGGTCTCGCGGCCGCTCAAGACGGATGCACAGTCCCCGCCGATCTCCTCAAGCTTCAGGCGCCGCTGCCGAAGCTTTCTCATGCCGTTCTCGCCGAGCAGCCGGTCCGCATCGTCGCGCTGGGGTCGTCGAGCACGTCGGGCACGGGCGCGAGCAGCCGCGAGCGGACGTATCCCGCGCGGCTCGAAAGGGAGCTTCGCGCGGCGTGGCCCGAGAACGATGTGCGCGTGATCAACGCGGGTGTCGGCGGGCAGCTCGCGCGGCACATGCTGGCGCGCATCGACCACGACGTGCTGAAACACAAGCCGCAACTCGTGATGTGGCAGACGGGCGTGAACGATGCGGTGCGCGGCGTGCCGCTCGACCGCTTCAAGGCGGAGATGCGCGACGGCATCGCGAAGATGCGCGAAGCGGGCGCGGACGTGGCCTTGATCGACCAGCAGTATTATCCCCGCTTCCAGCGGATCAAGAATGGCCCGGCCTACCTCGCCGCCGTGCGGGAAATCGCGGCAGAAACCAACGTGCCTGTGGTGCAGCGCTACCGGATCATGCAGCACCTGATCGACAGCGCGCAGTTCACGGCGGCGACGCTGCTCGCGCCGGATCAGTTCCACCTCAACGATACCTCCTATGGTTGCCTCGGGCATTTGCTGGCCCGGTCGCTGCGGTCTGCGGCGCAGGCGGTGGCTGCGCCCGCGCCCAAGCTTCAGGACGCCGTGAACGTCAAGGACGAAGCGCAGATGTGAGAGCGGCGGGGCCGGGAGGCCCCGGTCGCCTCGGCTCATCGGTCGACCTCGCGCCGCCTCGGCTCTTGCGGTGCGGGGAGGAATCGCGTGCAACAGGTCGGGGCGCTGCCCCTGTGTGCGCGATGAATGAGCCCGTCCTCTCATGACCGTTCGCCTCTCCAAGGCTCTGCTGACGTTTTCGGCCGGCATTTTCGCGCTGCTCGTCGGCCTCGACAACCTTCTCGACTACCAGGCGAACCTCGTGTTCGTGCAGCATGTGCTGTCGATGGACACGACCTTTCCCGAGAGCACGCTGCGCTGGCGGGCCGTCACCAGCCCGTGGCTGCAGCATGCCGCCTATTGGCTGATTATCGCGGCCGAGATCGGCACGGGCATTTTGTGTCTCGCCGGGGCGTGGCGAATGTTTTCCGCGCGGAAGGGGGATGCGCGGGCGTTCGAGGCCGCGAAGGCGCTGGCCGTCGCCGGGCTCACGGTTGGATTTCTGCTCTACTTCCTCGGCTTCCTCGTCATCGGCGGCGAATGGTTCAAGATGTGGCAATCCCAGACGTGGAATGCACAGGCGGCCGCGTTCCGCTTCGCCGCGTGCTTCGCGCTCGTCCTGATCTTCGTCGCGTTGCGGGACGAGGATGCGGGAGAGGCGCGGCCGTCGTGACGTTTGCCGCGCTCGATCCCTAAAGCAGCGGGCTGCAATCGAGCGAAAAGCCCATGGCGGGATCCGTCGGCGTGAACAGCTTCATGCAGTAGTCGTGCTGCTCGCCGGGTGAAGCACCCGGCGGGCCGACGCAGAACGCGTTCATGCGCACGTGGATGTCGTCGGTGGGCATGTCCGCTTCGAGCTCACACCAGAACTCGTACTGGCCGGCGTCACGCGGGCCGCAGGTGGTGGCGCAGCTTTTTAGGGTCGCGCGGCATGCCTGCGTTTCCGACGATCGCGTTCTCGAGCAGGCCTGCAGCGCGGAGGAGAGGCATTTTGTTTTCTCGGCCGGGGGCGCGTGTTCGCAGCTCTCGTTCGCGGCGAGCCCGCAGGCGTCATACGTCTCGTAGACGGGATCGAGGCAGGTCTGCGTGGCGTCCTCGCAGGCGGCGAGGCACGCCATGCGCTCGTCCGCTGCGGCGGGGGGCGTGCCCACGAGCAGCGCGGCGGCGAAGAGGACGAGTGCGGGCGCGACGTTCATGGGGGCCTCCGGCGCTTCGATACTCCGAGAGTAACCCACTTCGAGCGGACTTGTGCCTCAGAGCGGGGCGATCACGCGTGGATAGCCGCGAGGTTGTGCGGCGTGTGGGTGGGCGACACTCGGGGAGCGGAGCGGCAGGCCGTGGTTACCACGCGGAGATGCGGCCTCCATTGCTTGCCGTGCGCCGCGAAGATCGAGGTTAAACCAACCTACTTTGCTCAACAGCCGCCGCGATGAAGCTCTTGAAGAGCGGGTGGGGGTCGAAGGGGCGGGATTTCAGCTCCGGGTGGAACTGCACGCCGATGAACCAGGGGTGATCCGGGTATTCGACCGTCTCCGGCAGCAGGCCATCGGGTGAGGTGCCGGCGAATTTCAATCCCGCCGCCTCCAAGCGCTCGCGGTACTGCGTGTTCACTTCGTAGCGGTGGCGGTGGCGCTCGGAGATTTCGGTCGCGCCGTAGATCTTCGCGATGCGGCTGCCGTTCGTGAGGGCTGCGGGGAAGGCGCCGAGGCGCATGGTGCCGCCGAGGTCGCCGCCCTGGCGGCGCTGCTCCAGCTCGTTGCCCTGCATCCATTCCGTCATGAGGCCGACGACGGGCTCGTCGCTCGCGCCGAACTCGGTCGAGCCGGCGTTCGCGATGCCGCACAGGTTGCGGGCCGCTTCGAGGGTGGCCATCTGCATGCCGAAGCAGATGCCGAAGTAGGGCACATGGCGCTCGCGTGCGAACTTTGCGGCCAGGATCTTGCCTTCCGAGCCGCGCTCGCCGAAGCCGCCGGGCACGAGGATGCCGTGCACGCCTTCGAGATAGGGGGCGGGGTCCTCGCTCTCGAATACCTCGCTCTCGATCCAGTCGAGCTTGACCTTCACGCGGTTGGCGATGCCGCCGTGCTGAAGCGCTTCGATCAGCGATTTGTAGGCGTCCTTGAGGCCGGTGTACTTGCCGACGATGGCGATCGTCACCTCGCCCTCGGGGG
>DAOMQQ010000151.1:0-6661 GCA_035445405.1 Hyphomicrobium sp. | reverse complement strand
CGTCCATCTGCTTGCGTTCCATCTTGTTGATGATGTCGGCAAGGCGGGCGTGAATGGTAGGGCCGGCGTTCTTCGCGCTCTTGTAGAGCAGCTCTTCCTTGACGGCGCCTTCGAGAAGCTGGATCGGCCGTTCGAGAACGACCTTCATCGACAGCATCCGGCGCATGATCTCGTTGCGCAGCGGGCCCGGAAGCATCTTGAGCGCGGCGGCGGCATAATGGGGGGGCGTGCGCGAGAGAACCAGGGCGGAGACTTGCGGGTGCTCCTTCGTAAGGTATTGCGCGGTGGAAAGTTCAGGAACCTCGCCGAGCTTGATCCAGATCGACTGGAGCGACTTGGAGCGCACCTGCTGCATGATCTCGGCGATCTGCTCGGGAGGCACGACGCCATTGAGCAGCTGCTCGACCTCGTGCGCGGTCGCGATGAGGTCTCCGCCGGTGCGCAGATGCTGGGCGAACTCCTCGATCAACGCATCGAGCGTTTCCTTGGAGACGGCGCCGAGATCGGTCGCGGTCTGCGCGATGAGCTTGATATCGTCTTCGTCGAAGTGCTTCAGGATGCGGGAGGCGACCTGCTTGTCCATGGAAAGCAACAGAGCGGCCACCTTCTTGGGGCCGGTCAGTTCCATGGCTTCGACCGGCTCTTCGCCTCGGCTCGGTCGTCTCTCGGCGTGGGCCTGGGTCATCGGTCGCTCAAGGGGCCATCATGCTCGGCGCCACCCGCCCGCGGCCGCGTCCGGCCCGGGCTCGATCTCGAAGCTCCGGCAACGTCTCGGCAGGGCCGATGCGATGCACCGCAAGCTGTTTCAAGGCTTCCACGATTTGGCTTGAGCGAAGCTTGCGCGGCGAGGTGCGCTACAACTCAAGCCGGGCGATCTCAGCCGGTTTGTTGCGCCTCGGAAACGTCGCGCCTGCCTCAGCTAAACCGCTGCCACGTCACCGTGACCCGGGTGCCGACCGGGACGCGCTGATACAGGTCGATCACGTCGTGGTTGTACATGCGGATGCAGCCCTTGGAGACGGCGGTGCCGATGGACCAGGGCGCGTCGGTACCGTGGATGCGGTAGGCCGAGCTGCCGAGATAGAGCGCGCGGGCGCCCATCGGGTTCTGCGGGTGTCCGCCGGGGACCCATTTCGGCAATTTGGGGTTCTCGCGCAGCATGGCGGGCGTCGGCGCCCACGGCGGATTGACGGCCTTGCGGGAGACGCTGGTCACGCCCTGCCAGCGGCTCTGCTCGCGCGGGACCGCGATCGGATAGCTGATCGCCTCGCCGCGGCGCTGGACCCAGTAAAGCTTGCGGTCGCCGAAGGACACGATGAGCTGGCGTGGCTCGTAGCGCGGGCTGAACTTGACGGTTTGCCGCGAGCCGCCGTCCCAGAGGAACGAGAAGAAATCCTGCGCCGACGCGCGTGACGGTGCCAGCGCGCAGGCCATGAGCGCAACGGCGGCCATGAAGAGCGCGAGGTGTGGGGCCGGGGCGGGAAGAGAGATGATCCTGGAACGGGCCGTTGCCATGCGGAAGGGCTCCCCTTTTCAGCAGGTCCGCAAGGCGGGCACCTGCAGGTCAATCGGGCTTTACTTCGCGGTGATTACATGGGTCCGCGGATATACTCCGCACCGTGCCTCCGTCGCGTGCTTCGCGCAACTCAGGAATTTCCCTCATCACGGCGAAGGACGGAAACAATTGTTGTTTTTCTGCATCTATTCCTAATGCATTACGGCGCCGGGCGGGCAGGCGGCGCGAAAGCTCACGCTCCCACAGGAAACGAGACGGAGACTCTGAGGCCGGGCTTGTTTTCGCCGAGGGTGACGGATGCGCCGTGGAGGTCTGCGATGGCGCGCACGAGGCTGAGGCCCAATCCGTGTCCTGGGCTCGAGCGCTCCCGCTCGAGGCGGTAGAAACGGCGGAAGACGTTCTCGTGCTCCGCGGACGGGATGCCGGGACCATCGTCGGCGACGGCAACGACGGCCGTGCGGGATGTGACGGTGAGGGCGAGCGTGATCGTCGTGCCGGCCGGCGTGTGCTGGAGCGTGTTCTCGATCAGGTTGGCGATGAGCTGCAGGAGCAGCTCATGGTCGCCGCGGACGGTTGCCGTCGGCGTTTCGGCGACGTTCCACACCAGATGATACCCGGAGTCCTCGATCACGGGCGCATAGGCTTCGGCAGCGTCGCTCAGCGTCGCCTTGAGGTCGAGGTCGACGAAACGCGCGCGGCGGTCGCCGGCTTCGAGCTGGCCGATGTTGAGGAGTGCTTCGAAGGTGGCGACGATGCTGTCGACTTCGTTGATGGCATTTTCGAGCACGTCGCGGGTTTCGGAATTCGAGGTTTCCGCCAGGGAGGCGGCTTCGAGCTGCTGGCGCAGGCGGGTCATCGGCCGCTTGAGATCGTGGGCGATGTCGGTCGAGGATTGATTGGCGCTTTCGACGAGACGCTTGAGCTGGGTCAGCATGGCGTTGATGCGCTGGGCGATCTCGTCGAGATCGTGATGGGCATTCTTCACCGGAACGCGCCGATCCAGGTCGCCGGCCGATACCGCCGAGAGCGTGTTGGCGATGTCGTCGATGCGCCTTTGCGTGCCGCGCGCGAGGTAAATTCCGGAACCGACGCCGACGATCGCGGTGGCGAGAAGGCCCCAGCCGAGGCTGCGCATGAGGATGCGCCAGGCGTGCTCCACCTCGCGGTTGCTCATTCCGATGAGAAGCTGACCTTCGGAAACAGGTGTCCAGATCGCGTAGAAGTGCCCTTGTGGGCCGTTTCTGCTGGCGAGTTCGGGCAGACTTCTGCGCTCGATGTCGCGCCAGCCTTCGAAGGGACGCTCGGAGCGCACGTTGCCGGCGACGACTTTCCCCTCCGCGTCGAGAACGGAAAAAATACTGTCGGTGTCGCGGACCGAATCCATTTCGTCGTGGACCACCGTCGCCAGCTCCTTGAAGCCGTAGCGGCGGTCGATGGCGAGGAGTGCATCGCGTGCGTTGAGGACGCGTGCGCGGACGCCGTCTTCCAGGCCGTCGATGAGGTTGACGATCAGGCTGACGAACAGCGCGGTCACGCAGGCCGTGATGATCAGCGTGAAGGTGGCCGCAGAGCGGACCTCGGTGCGGCGGAAGAGGTCACGGATTGTCATTGATGGAGTAGCCGCTGCCGCGCACCGTGTGGATCAGCGGCGTTGCAAAAGGACGGTCGATCTTTGCGCGCAGGCGCGAGATGTGCGTTTCGACGACGCTGGTGCGCGGATCGAAATGGAAGCCCCATACGCGTTCCAGCAGCATCGTGCGCGTGACGACGCGGCCTTTGTTGCGCAGCAGGACCTCGAGCAGGACCAGCTCCTTGGGCTTGAGGTCGATACGATCCCTGCCGCGGCGAACCGCGCGTCTCGCCACGTCCAGCTCGAGGTCGCCGGCGCGCAGGACCTCGCCATCGGCCCGCATCGGCGGCCGCCGGCCGAGGGCGTTGACGCGTGCGAGAAGCTCCGCGAACGCGAAGGGCTTCACGAGGTAGTCGTCTCCGCCCACATCGAGGCCCTGGACGCGGTCGTTGACGCCGCCGAGAGAGGTGAGAAAGAGGATCGAGACGCGGCTGCCGGCGCTGCGTAGCGTGCGGGCGAGAGAGAGGCCGTCGAGGCCCGGCAACATCCGATCCAGAATGACGATGTCGTAGTTTTCGCGGATGGCGAGCGCCAATCCGTCCTTGCCGTCAGACACCACGTCGATGGTGTGACCAGCCTGGAGAAGGCCTTTCGCGACGTACTGCGCCGTCTCTTTGTCGTCCTCGACAATGAGCACCCGCATGATTTCGAGCTCCCTTGCGGCCTCCTGCAGGTTCGAGGACCGGTTGCCTGGTGTCTATATCACCATTTCCGGGCGCCCCAAGCCCGCCCGGAACGCAGGAAGGAGCCCGAACGCTTGGAAGCGTTCGGGCTCCAGGGCACCCAGCAAGGGACGGGGCCCAATGGGCAGGACCTCGAGGGGGACCATTGTTCAGGAGCTGGCTGTGTGCCTCGCAAGGAGGAGGCGCACATCTCAGAGACTGCCCACCCTTGAGTTTAGGGAGCCAACGTTACCCCCTCATTTCCGGGACCTTACAAATCCGGTAATGTGGTGCGTTGTGTTGTGGACGGTGTGAAAGCGGCCGCCAGGGTGCGCGACTGTTAGGGTGCGCTTTGGGCGTCTGCCTTACCCTCGGACGGCGAGAGATCCTGCGAGGCTTCCGCGAAACGGGAAATGACGAACGCGGCGATCGCGAGCAGGAAGATCAGCGGCAGGTTCCGTACCACGCCGCGCGCAATGCCGGGAGCGGCGGCGGGGGCCACCGAGGTCAGCAAGGCCATGACCTCAGGAGGAAGCTGCGGGCCGTCGCTTTCCTCGTCGGCTTCCTGCGACGTCTCGGTCGTCTCGGCCGCCGCAGCCGTTTCGCCGGCGGGCTCGCTCTCCTTGTTGACCACGGCCATCGTCACGAGAGCGATGACTGTGAACAGCACCGCCATGAGTGCATACGCGGATACATGTCCGTAGAGCTCGACGAGCTTGATCGCGAGGGCTGCGGTCGCAAACCCTCCGGCCACGAGAAGGGGCACTGCCACCGTCGCGCGTCCCACGAATTTTGAGATGGCCGAGTCGATTGAGCGCTCGGCCCGCTTGAAAAGCCCCTGGAACAGCATCGGCGGTCAGCTCTCCCCTCCCGATCTCAGACGAAGCGGCGAGGTGCGCGTGTCACGACTTCCAAAGCGCGCCGATGACGAACCCGAGGCCCGCGGCGACGGCGAGGGTGGTCAGCGGCTGATCCTTGACCGATTTGTCGACGGCGCTCTTGAAGTTCTGCGCGACTTCCTGGACCTGCTCGGTCGCCTCGCGGCCCTGGTCCGCGACGTTGCGGGCGACGCGCTGAATTTCATCGCTGGTGCGCTCGGCGAAGTCGGCGGCTTTGTCTGCCAGCTCGTCCGCCGTTTTGCCGCCGCGCGTGGTGGTCGATGAGGTGTTTGTCATGGGAAACGCAGCTCCTATTCCTGTACCGAAGGGCCGCCTGGCCCCGGCTCAGTAACGCGGACGACTGAACTTGGTTTCAATCGGGTAGCTCAGGGCCTTCGTCCGGAAACAGGTGACGGAATGTGACGATGGTGGTCATCAGGATGGGCACGGCGACGAAGGCGCCGATCGGCCCCCACATCCACGCCCAGAAGCCGATGGCGAGGAAGACGGCGAAGGGGTTCAGCGTCATGCGCCGGCCCAGGAGCATGGGCGTGAGGAATTGGCCTTCGAGCGCGGTTATGACGAGGTAAGCGGCGGGTGCGATGAGGGCTTCGCCGACGGTCGGAAAGGTGAAAAGGCCGATGAGAAACAGCACGCCGGTGGTGATGGCCGGTCCGATATAGGGGACATAGTTGAGGACCGCGGCCAAGACGCCCCAGAGCAGCGGGTTGGGAAGACCCACGGCGTAGGCGAGGAGGGCGGTGACGCAGCCGAGCGCCGTGTTGATGAGGGTAAAGGTGCCGAAATAGACGGTCGTCTTGTGTTCGATGTCCGAGAGGATCTTGAGAGCCGTCAGCCGCGCGTCTCTGCTCGGAAAGACCAGCACCGACCGCGTTTTGATCTCCTTCTGATAGATCATGTAAAAAATGAGCGCGCCAAGGAAGAGAATGCCTTGGGTAACGGCAGGTGTGAGGACGGAGACGATGCCGTGCACGATGTTCGTGTTTTCCTCCACCCGGAGGCCGGTTCCGCCCTGGCCGCCGGTCGCCTGGTTCAAGGCGCCGAGCACCTCCTCCAGAAAGTCGAGCGGGCCGGACATGGCCGCAAGCCTCTGTCGGATGAGGTCGCCGAGCTCACTGGCTCGGCCGAGCCAGTAGGTGATGGGGAGCGACAGCAAGGTGGCGATGGCGAGGAGGATGGCGACGAAGGCCATTGTCACGAGGATCACGGCCGGAACGCGGGGCAGGCCCTGGCGCTCGAACCACGCGACGACCGGGAGCAGGATGTTGGCGACGACCCAGGCCAGGATGACCGGCACGGCGACATCGCGCATGAGGTAGAGCGCAGCCAGAACGGCGAGCGCGAACAGCCCTGTGACCGAGACATGAGCCACGAGCGCCCACGTTTCCGCCGAGGACGCCTCGGGCGCGGGTGCTCTTCCGTTTTTCGGAACCGCCTCCGGTGGCACCTCCGGGATCGCCATGGCGCATCACTCCACTTTTTCTTCGTTCTTGGAGGCTCGTCTGCCTCGGTTTCAGGGCCCCGTGTTTCAGTGCTCAGGTGCTCGGAGGTTTGCCTTCCGCGTCCTTTTTGAAGGCGCCGGCAAGGGCGCGTCCGGCGCCGGACGCCTGAGACCAAAGAGATCCCCACGTCCATCTGTCCTTGAGCTCGTGCAGCACTCTCAGCAATTGAGCACGCGTCGCCTCGGGAAGCGCGTTCGCGATGCTCTGCCAAAGGCGTTCCACGTTGTAAGGCGCAGCGTCGAGCAAGCTCACTGCCACGGCTTCGTCTGGCGCGAAGCCGAGATCGCTTGCGGCCGCGGACAGGGCCGTCCTGATGTTGCGAGCCTTTTCGCTCGGATCGTTCGCCTCGTAAGGCGGGCTCCATTCGTTGAAGGGACGGAGACGGTCGATATGGGTTGCGACGAGGATGATCGGCGGCCGGCGGCGGTTGAGGCGGGAGGCGAAGTGGCGGC
>DAOMQQ010000150.1:0-6851 GCA_035445405.1 Hyphomicrobium sp. | reverse complement strand
GGGTGGCCCAGGCGGCGCCGAGATCGTTCAAGGCCGCTTCCAGGCATTCGACCTCGAGCCGTACGGCGCCCCCTCCTGCGAACGTCAGGATGACGGCTCCGTGCGGGGCCTCGCCGGTCTCGAACGTCAGTGTCAGGAGCGAGAGGATGCGCTCCTTGTCGGTCAAGTCGATGCCGGAGACCTTGGCGCCCTGCACGTGCTCGACCCGCACGCCCGTCTGGCGCCGAACGTAGCGCCGAGCCTTGCCTTCCGAGCGGACCGCATGATCCCAATCGAACCGATTGACGACGACGGCGAACCTGCGGTCCGCCTTGAGATAGGCCATGTCTCCGACCCGCAGCACGGCGTCCTGCAGGTGCGCCGCAATGACGGCGAGATCCTCATCGTCGAGGGCCAGGAGCTTCAGG
Source organism: Hyphomicrobium sp. (assembly GCA_035445405.1). Classification (GTDB taxonomy): domain Bacteria; phylum Pseudomonadota; class Alphaproteobacteria; order Rhizobiales; family Hyphomicrobiaceae; genus Hyphomicrobium_C. The sequence goes on along the minus strand of DAOMQQ010000150.1, from coordinate 6,444 downwards.
TCCGCCATCGTGGTGCACTTCCGGGTTCGATGCTGCCGCTCCCGCGAGTGATAGCGGGCGCGGCAGGGCTTCGCAACAGACGCGGACGACACCTCGGGCTTAGCGAAGCGTCATCTCCGCGACGCCGACGGCAAGGTTAAGGCCGGTCTGGCCTTCGACGCTGACGGGCTGAAGCACAACGCTGTTCTTCGAGCCGCCGACCAATACGTTCGCGCCGGCGCCGACGCCGACCGCGACATCCGCGCTCGCCCCGACGTAGTTTCCTTCGAGAGCCCGATCATCGAGCTTGTCGGACGAGGCGAGCACCGTCCAGACGATGGTGGCATCCTGGGTGACGCCGAGATCGATGCCGATCCGGGTCACGGACGCCTCATACTTCTCCGACAGCTTGCCGGAGACCGACACATAGCGGCAACCATAGGTTTTCTGCGAGCCGAGGACGAGGCCGACGCCGGCGCCGCCCCGGCAGGTCAGCGTACCGGCGGTGATCTTGGCCTGGCCCAGAGCGGGCGCGGCGGAGGCGACGAGAGCGCCCACAAGGGAAGCGGCGATAAGCCCGTATGTCTTCACGCGGTGTCTCCATTTCCGTAGTCCGAGGAACCGGCAAGCTGAACGCGGTTGCCCGGCCGAGCTTTGACCTCCCTCAATCGCGGGGAAGTATGGCCGCGTGTGGTTTCCCCGACAATGCTCCGTTGTCTTAGGCTCCAAACCCAATCAGGATGGCATCACGATTGGGTTTGGAGCCTAGCGCTTCCCGCAGGCCGCCTCGCGAGGCCGCGACAGGGCGTCGCGCGCCGTATATAATCCGGGCTTTACGGCGGGCTTGATTGCAGATCCGAGGCTTTTGTCATGCTGGGCGCCCCCTTCGACTTCGATTTTCTCGAACGGTTCAGGATCCCGCTCAAACGATATGCGAGCGGGGACACGATCTTCCAGGAGGAGGATCCCGGCGACCTCATGTACCTCGTGCTGGAAGGCAAGGTGAACATCGTGACGTACGGCACGGTGCTCGAAAACGTCGGAATGCATGGGATCTTCGGAGAGCTCGCGCTGATCGACAACGCGCCGCGCTCGGCGGCGGCGATTGCGGCCGAGCCAACCGAGGTGGCGCTGATCGACCGCGACACGTTCCTCGACCTCGTGCGCCATAACCCGGCGTTTTCGCTCTACGTGATGCGCCAGCTCGCCGGCCGCATCCGGCGCATGAACCAGAGCCTGTGAACGCTTCCGGCCACGATCTCGGCAAGCTTCAGTCAAAGGGCCCAGCGAGGTCGATGCGCGGTTGACCGCGCTGCGCTTCCGTCAGCCTCTTTTTGCGGACGAGGCTCATGAGATCAAGAGGAGATGGTGCGGCTCAGACCGTTGTCGTCGGCGGGCCGTGTCGGCAGCATCGCGTATGTGGCCGCCACCAGGCCGATGAGACAGAACCACCAGGACTGCCATGCCCCGTGGCTCACGGAGGAGATGGTAAAAGCGGCCGCGGCGGTTGCGGTCGCAGCGCCCAAGCGCTCGACCGGCAACCGCTCAATCGCCCTGAGCGCGAAGATGGCGAGCAGGGCCGCGAAAAGCGCCCCGATGAAGCCAAGCTCGAACCAGACCTGTAGCGGAGCATTGTGTGGATGGGTCAATGCTAACAGCTCGCGCACATTCTCAGGCAACCCGGCGGCGATCGGCGTTTTCGCGATGATGTTGCTCGCATCGATTCCGTAACCCAACAGAGGCCGTTCCGGAATAAGGTCGGCGAAAGCGGTCCAGATCTCGCCGCGGATCGTCAAAGTGCCATAGCCGACCTTCTCGTGAATGGCCGCAGGCACGAGTTCGTTGGCATAGCGGACGACGAACGGCATGGCCAACAATGCCGTCACCATCGCAGTGCCGACGATGCGATGAATGACAATCGGGTTTAGGGCGGAGGCGGTCCACACCGCCGCAGCGACGAGCGCTGCGAACTGCGCCGATTCGCTGAAGGAGAGGAATACGGCGGGGAGGCATAGGCCGGCGAGCCCAACCGCCGACATCCGCGACGAACGCCAAAGCAAAACCAGCGAGATCGGGGCGAAGAGCACGATCGCTACGGCCGCCCTGTTCATTCGCCACAGATCCGGAGAAAGCCCGATCCAACGTCTCGTTTCGTCGTCGACTAGGAGATTGGCGATGAGAAGGGCCGCTCCGGTGGCCAAACTCAGAGCGAGAGCTAGACGGAGGCTCTTCAGACGCGTGATCGAACCGAACGCTAGCAGAGCCGCGATGAGAAGAGCCGCTATGACGACGCGGAACGCATGCACCGCGCCGTGCTCTGTCGCTGGTGACCACATCACGGAGAGAGAGAGCAGGGCGAGCGCTGCGATCAGCACATGCGCCTCAGGTCGCCCTAACCAGCGGCGTAGCGTGACCAGCGCTTCATCGGTGTCGCCGCGCGCATACGAGGCGCCAACGAGCGTCACGAGCAACAGGACGCAAAGCAGGGGCGACGCTTCTCGCGCAAAAACCAATACTGGCAGAATCGCAACGATGACACCCAGGATCGCCAATTGCCACGCAATTTGACCCTGGTCGTTGCAGAGCTTGCTTTCAATCAATTGGCTCGACATTTATGGTCCTGAACTCTCAAGCTTTTAATCTTAGAATTTGTTTTCCCGCGGGTCTAAAACGCATTGCCCGCTGAGATGTGCGAATTCTTAGAACCCATCGGCTCGTCGCATATTTTGATTTCATCAGCATGACGGAGCGTTGCACCCGCCCGCGCTGCTCATTGCGGCTAACGCAGAAATTTGAGCTTGCTCTCTTCTGGACCCGCTGAACCAGAACTCCGACTCAATCTGAGTGATCGATCCCAGCCCACAAGCCCTGCACCGACCTAGACGTTATGTCGTCGGCGACGGTATTTCGCCGCTCCGACAGAAGCTCGCATTTTCGCTGTGCGCGGGCAAGGTTCAGCAGGGCGTGCACCGACAGACCATCCACACTCATCTTGCCGCTACGACAACGACGAGTTCTGGCCTATTCATATGTCTGGCATGCACGGCTGAATAGCTGACTGGCCAGTGGCATTCGCGCTTATTGAACGGTGCACAGTCCGATTTCGCCTTGGCGCTTCATCGGGGCCCGGCTTGGTCGCGCCTCAGTGTCGCGACCGCGGTCTCGTCGATCGCGACCGTCTTGACGAGCGCGAACACCTCCCGTCCTTCCTTGAGATCCAGATCGGCAACCGCCAGGCGCGTCAGCGACGCAACGATGCGGTCTCCCCCGGAAAGCTCGACGGTGACGTGAACGGATGGCCCCGGACCGGCCTCTACTCGCCAGATGCGACCCCGGAGACGGGTTCGCACGCTGAGGCCATGGGGCTCTTCGACGGCCAGCGCGACATTCGTTGCGGCGATCGCCACGCGCACGGTTTCGCCGACCCGGAACGCGCTTCCGGGCAGAACGATCTCGCCGGCGGGATGCTCAAGGATGGCCACCGAGAACTCCGGCCTCTCGTGAACCACCTTGGCAGAAACAAGGGACAACGCCGGAAAGGCTGCCTCACCGGCGTCGCCCGCCGGAGCGCCAATGACCTCGTTCGGAGGTCCTTCCGCGACCACGCGGCCCTCCGACAGCCGCACCACCGTGTTGGCGAGGCGGGCCACCTCCTCCACGGCGTGGGAGACGTAAACGATCGGGAGATCCCACTCATCCCGCAACCGTTCGATGAACGGCAGAATCTCAAGCTTGCGGGCGGCGTCGAGAGACGCGAGCGGCTCGTCCATCACAAGCAGGCGGGGCGCTGCGAGCAACGCGCGTCCAATCGAAACCCGCTGGCGTTCGCCCCCCGAGAGGGTCGCGGGGCGGGCTTTCAGAAGGTGGCCGATGCCGAGCAGATCCACCACGGCATCGAACGGGACGCCCCGCGCATCGCGCGGTGCGAAGCTGCGTCCGTAGTCGAGGTTCTGTCGCACGGACAGGTGCGGGAGCAGCTGGCCATCCTGAAACACAAGGCCGACGCGGCGCTTATGGACCGGGACATCGATGCGCGCCTCCGTGTCGACGAGCGTGCGGCCGTCCACCACGATGCGTCCGCGATCGGGGCGTTCAAGCCCCGCCAGCAACCGAACGATGGTGGACTTCCCCGATCCGGAAGGGCCGAACAGCGCCACGCACCCGTTCGGCGCGGTAAAACTCGCGTCCAGGACGAAGCGTGGACGGACAAGACGGCAGGACACCTCGATCATCCAAGGCCTGCCCTTCGCCGTGTCGTGTGACGGCTCAAAAGCTCGGATGCGACGAGCGCGCCGAGCGCGATCACGATTGCAATAACGGACAAACGGAACGCGCCCTCATCGCCGCCGGGCGTTTGCGTGTAGCTGTAAATCGCGGCGGGGATGGTTTGCGTTTCTCCAGGAATATTCGAAACGAACGTGATGGTTGCGCCGAACTCGCCAAGCGCCTTGGCGAAACCCAGCATCGCACCTGCGACGATGCCGGGCATCGCGAGCGGGAGCGTCACCGTGAGGAAGACCCACATGGGCGAGGCGCCGAGCGTGGCCGCGGCTTCCTCGCTTCTGCGGTCGATCGTATCCATCGCGAGGCGAATGGCCCGCACCATGAGAGGAAAGCTCATGACGGCGGCCGCGAGCGCCGCCCCCGTCCAGCGGAACGACAGCACGATGCCGAAGGCGTCTTCGAGGAACGCGCCGAGCGGTCCGCGCCGCCCGAACAGGATCAGGAGGACATAGCCCGTGACGACGGGCGGCAACACCAGCGGCAGGTAAACAACGCCATCGAGCAACATCTTGCCGCGGAATCGCCCCCGCGAGAGGACGTAAGCGACGAGGATGCCAAACGGCAGACTGGCGAGCGTGGCGACACTCGCAACGCGCAGCGACAGTTTAATCGCAACCAATTCTTCGGGGGTGAAGGACCACATGCAGCACGTCGCGGCAAACGTCTCGTTACGAAGGGCGTCGGGATGGCACCCGCTATATCTCAAGAGGATAGACGATCGATGCGGGTATGTCGGGGGAAAATTGCGAAGGTTTATCGGGATGTTGCCTTCACCGTAGGCCCTCCACAGCGGCGATGTCGCAACAAGCAAGCGCCGTGCTGCGTTCAGACCCAATCTGGGCTCGCGTTTGGAGAGCAAGTCGCTTTCAAACGGAGCAGGGCGCAGCCCCGAGAAACGATCAATGCGCTCGGAAAGATAGGCGCGCGATTGTTCAACCGGACGCAACTCTGTCTTTTAGGGCTCAATTGACCTGTGCCGCCGGGGAAAAGTGTTAGCGAACATCGTCTTTCGTGAGACGAATCAGAACGACCCCAATTAGTATGGCAAGGATTGTGGTATTATTGCGTATGTTCCTTCCGCATGAAATCGGTGTGTATTCAAGTGTTTACTGTGTATCGCTGATATGGTGGAGGTAGGTTTTTTTACGCCGTCTCCGCTCAGTGCCGTGATTTGATAATCTTCGACACCGCTAAACGGAGCCTTCGACGTCGCAATGGACGAGGCGCTGTCTACATCGACAAAGTCGAACACAGACTTTACGGTTGGGGCCACTTGGCCGCTCTGGGTTTTCTCTGTGTTGATTGTGGCCCTTAGCTTTAAGCAACTACGTATGGAGAGTTTTGCCGGTTTGGCCGAATGGCTGACGGCGATTATGGCACTGGGCATTATCGCCGGAAAATTACGTAAAGGTACGCTCTTGCGTAACCCTTACATTCTCGGCGCCGCGATCGTGTTCACCGCCCTGTCGCTTGGTGCCGTTTGGGCCCTGATCGTCGAGCCACAACGCATCAACATCAGGGAAGCTGCCGCCTATATTTTTACTTTCTTGGTCATCGCTGCATTTCTCGCCCTATCCGGCCGACGTGAGACACGTGCTCTCACTATCCTTGCTGTCGTAATATCCCTTTATCTTGCTTTTATTTCTCTGCTCGCGCTTGTGCCAAGCCCGCTCCAGCCTGCTGTGTGGTATTACGAAACGCGCTTGCAGGGCTTTTCTAACAATCCGAACCAGATTGCGCTTCTTGCTCTTGTCGCACTCCTGCTTCTCGCCCGCGCGGAGATGCGAGGGATCTTAGAGCGGCGGGCGGCGATCCCACTTGCGCTCGGTTGCGCCGTCGCTGGAGTTCTGACGAAAAGTTCGGCCCTTCTCGCCACATCGACAGTGACGCTGATGCTCCTGATCGCGTTCGCTCTCTTTTCATATATCACGCAGCGCAGAAGTCCGGGTGCGATGGTTGTTCGTCAGCCGCTTAGCCTGGGCCTCGCGTGCTTGGTAGTACTCGGCCATTTTGCTGTAGAGCACCCGGAGTGGGCGGGCGCTGCTGCCAACCCAAGTTGGGATTCCGTTACGCAGATCATGGAATCTGATAAGCGGCAGGGCGCCGTTCGGGTTGAGCTATGGAGTCAGGCGCTTTCGGTTGGGGCTCGTTCTCCGCTTGTTGGTTTGGGCCCAGGATATC
>DAOMQQ010000149.1:0-6865 GCA_035445405.1 Hyphomicrobium sp. | reverse complement strand
CGAGGCCGACTTCCTGCTCGCGAACCGAGGGCTTGTTCCAGGTCTTCATGGGATGATTCCTCCTTAAGAGTTCCTATGACCAGCGGGCCGCCAGCCCGTCTGATGCTGCATGGTATATAGGCAACCACGCTGATAACGGCAAATCGCAAGTTCGTGATCCAGTCATCAGGGTTGCTTATTGCAAAACCAAGAAACTCTTATCGTGCCGCCTGCGAGAAGAGCGGAAAACCGCGCCAAAACCGATCAATTAGGGTCCGATAGGATCGTCCGGGCGCTCGCCGAGAATTCGGCCTCCAGCGCCGATTCCAGCGCTTGCAGGTCTTCGGGGATCGGAAGATCGAAGGCCCTGAGCTCGTTCAACCGCTCCCGGAGCTGAAGATAGATCTCGTGGCGGTCTTCCGCCTCGTTCTGCATCCGCGTGAGCAATACGCCGATCTCGGCTTGAACGTCCTCGAAAGCCATGGCGTCGCCTCCCTCTGTCGCATGTCTTCTGAGCAGATAGGGATGCACCCGAAGCCCCCGCAAGAGGCGGAACCGGCACGGGGTTTTGCGGCTTCCCGGAGCGACGCCATCCCTCAGGCGCATTGTCGGCGCTTCATGGCCGGGTGCGAACGCGGGGTGGGTACGGATGGGGGATCGCTATGAAGCGTCCAGTCCTCGGCCGCGCGCTCGGCCTTGTCCTCGCGGCCTGCTCGGGATCGGCCATTGGTGGCGCTGTCGCCAGCGCCGACGACACCCCGCGCTTCTGGGCGGTGACGGGAGTCCAGACCGGTGACGTTCTCAACCTCCGCGACGTCCCGCACGGCGACAGCAAGAAGCTCGCAGGCATCCCGCCTGAGACGCGTGGCCTGAAGCACCTCGGCTGTATCACGCCGGAGCCCAGCCTCGACCGTTGGATGGTCATGACGAAAAGCGAACGCGCCAACGCCAAGCTCGCGTGGTGTCGGGTCGAATATCGCGGCGTGCAGGGCTGGGTTGCCGCCCGCTTTCTTAAGCTGGACAACTGACGCATTGGACGCACCACGAGCATAACGGTTCGCTCGCGCGCCGCTGATCCTTCGCGCGAAAGCTTCTCATCTTGATCGACGCGCCTGCGCGGTGTGCTATGCTCCACGCGTGCGGAACGAACGTGGGGGACGACACGTAGTAACTGCATCGAGCCCGTGTCGCGGGCCGTTTGAGTGGGGTGGCGTGATGCGTTTTGATTTCGCGGCGTTCCGGCGAGCCTGGCCCGCCAGGTTGTCTCCCAGCCCGTCGGCCGTCTTTGCGGCGGCAGGCACCTCGTTCGCAACGTTGATGATCGGCTACGTCGTTCTCTTTGGCGGAGCGAAAAGCGCAAGCGATGTCGAGATCCGGGCAAAGACGGTTGCCGTGAAAGGCCCCGTGTTCACGCCCGTCGTTGCGACGCCGGCGGCTGCGCGTGACGCTTCGCCATCCGCCGCACCGGTCCATTCCGTTGTGCCACCCCTCGCCGATGATGCGCGCGACCTGACACGCGCCGTTCAGACGGCGCTAAAGGACGCCGGCTGTTATCACGGCGCTGTCGATGGCGTCTGGGCCGGACAAACGACCGCCGCCATGGAGGAGTTCACGCGCCGCGTGAATGCGCGTCTTCCCGTCGAGGAGCCGGACGCAGTGCTGCTGGCCCTCGTAGAAACGCACGACGACGTGTCCTGCGCAGTTGAAAACGCGGGTGAGGAAGCAGGGCCGCCACCGGAGCAGGCCGTGCTCGAAACCGGCAGCATTCGAAGAGACAGCCCGACGATGAAGCGCGAGGCGATCATGACGCGCGACGTCGTCCTGTCGTCGTCCGCGACCTTCGAGACGCACGGCCGCGCGGAGCATCTGAGCTACGCGGACGAGACGCGGCCAGCATCGAAAACCGAAGTGCCCCATCGGGAGGCGCGTGCCAGCACCGCGTCGGTTGCCGCGCACGAGCCAGCGGAGGTCAGCCCGGCAGTGGTGGCGCCGCCGCCTGTCGCCCGCGTGCCGAAGGCTGTGAGGCGCGACCGCATACGCCGAAGCTCGCGCAGGGCGCACCGCAAGCCCCCGTCGTTGTCACGCTCTCTGTCTCGCAGCTTCCGCTCGATCCAGCGCAACATGAACCGGCTATTTTAGACCGGAACCAGGCCGGAAATCTCGTAAACGGTCGCGAGGTTCGTCGTCGGCAGCGTCCCGCATGGCGTCCAGGGGCGTCGTCAGATCGCGACGCCGATCTCCCACATCTCCTCCTGCACGGCGATATCCGCGAGGATGCGGTCGAGCAGTAGGCATGTGCGCTTGAAAAGATCCGATCCGCGCCGGTAATCGGCCGCCGCGAAGAAGTCGACACGGCCCGCGCGGAACAGCTCGACGCAGGTCTCGTAACCCCTCCCGCGTTCCGCCGGATGCACCGCAATCGCGTGCCCGCCGCTTTTGCGCATCAGCGCCATCGAGGGAACGTCGGTCTCTCCGTCTCCGAAGTAGACCATGTTGCGGAATGGGATCGGCCGAAGCTCCTCCGCCATGTGAGCGTTGATGCTCTCGCCTGGATCCTCGATGCCCTTGTTGATGCGAAACAGGTACTGCGTCTTGCCCGTATCCGTGATCACCCGCTTGGGAAACGGAAGCTCATAGGCGTCGAACCAGTATTCGGACGCGAACACGTTGTGGAAGTGGCGGCGGATCGACGTGCCTTCGATGATCTCGGTGAGGCCTGAAGAGACGAGGTAATGGCGGATTTCCACGCCCGCGCTCTCCGCGCGGATGCCGATGTATTCCGCGATCTCGTCGAACCACTCCGCGACGCCCGGAAAGAGCGCCACGTCCGCGCCCTGGCGCACGAGGTCGTCGCGGTCGATCCGCAGACCCTTCTCGCGCGCCTTTTTGTACATCAGGTGCATGTAGGTGATGAGCGGATCCGCGCCCTGCTCGCGCGCGACGCGCGTGCACTCGTCCCAGAAGGCCTTGGGCTCGATCCCGAGCTGCGGCAGGAACGAGTATTCCTGCATGGGCCGCGGCGAGAGCGTGCCGTCGAAGTCGTAGACGAGGGCGATGGTCTTTTTGTCGAAGGACCGACGCGCCGCGGCCGGCTGGCCTCTGCGCGGCCGGGGCGCCGCGTCAGCCGGTTCGTCTTCGCGATCGGTTTCGCTCTTGCCTGTGGCCCGCTCGGTCATGCCCGGCTCCTCTCGGTGGATTCGCCGGACAGTCGACCGATTCGGGTGGCTTCATGAAGGCACGATCACACTCTCGGCAACACTGCGATGCCGGAAAGCGGGCGTCCGTCAGTGCTTGTGGCCGCACCCGCAGCCGTCATGGCCGCCCGCGTGGTCGTGCGCGTGACCCGTCTCGTGCTTGTGCCCGTGGCCGCCACAGCATCCGCCGTCGTGGGCGTGATCATGATCGTGGCTATGCCCGTGCGCGTGGTCGTGATCATGATCGTGTCCGCATCCGCAGCCATCCCCGTGGGCGTGGGCGTTGGGATCGGTGAGCACCGCGGCCAGACGCCGCTCGAGCGCGATCGATTGCTCGCGCGGCGCGTTTCGGGCTTCGAGCGTAAGGGCCATGATCTCGGCGCCGAGCCTCAGGTCGTCCACCTGTCCGAGGTAATGTCGCCGGAGACGGCCCTGCCGGTCGAACAGCAGCACCGCCGGCGTGCCTTGGATCTCGAAGGCATCCATCGTCTCCGGCAGCGGATCGCCGTTGGTCTTGTCGAGCGCGACCGGAAATTTCAGCTCGTGCGCGCCGATGAACGCTTCCAGTGCCGCTTTGTCCTGCTTGTCCACGTGCTCGAACGGCGTGTTGAGGCCGATCACCACGACCTCGTCGTCGCTGAAGGCGCTCGCGATGCGTGCCGCCTGCGGAAGCCCGTGATTGAGGCTGCCCGGACAGTGCTGCTGGAAAGCGGCCAGCAGCACGACCTTGCCTTTGAGGCCCGCGAGCGTCGGGGCGGGATCGGCGTTGAACCAGGCGGCGGTGGCAAGCTCTGGCGGGTTCTCGGGGTCGAACATACGGGTCCTTTCGAAGGCGATATCAAGCCCACCATAGCGCGGAACGGCGGCACGCGTCAGGGGGCAGGAGAGCGCCGCGTCTCACACAGATTGCCGCTGCTCCTGCGCCAGCACGCCTCCAGGAGCGGCCGTCAAACGAGATCGACGGGAGGCCAGACCTGGAACTCGCCGCTTGCCGGGCTGCTCAACGCCTCGACGACGGCCATATTGTCGAAACCTGCGAAGCGCGCTTGCATCGCCTTGATGAACGGGCCTTCGCCCTCGGCACCCATCGGCACCGAGAGCGTGCCCCGGCCGTCGCGATCCGAAAGCACCCACTGAAGCTCGTGCTCGGGATCGGTCTTGTCGACGGCGACGTGAACCCGCTCGACCTTGGCCCATGCCATGAGCGCCACGCGGCCCTTCTCGTCGCGCACGGAAACGATCCGCTCGTCGAGCGAAACCCGTATCGGCGAGATCGCGCGGAGCGGCGGCGCGTCTTGGCGTCGCCCGATGAACTTGGAAAGCCAGTCCAGCATTGCGGTTGCCCTGTTGGGCTCGAAGTTGGGCTCTGCGGCCGTCATGTTGGATCGGTGCCCGCACACACGATTGCATCGTGTAGACCACGATTCACGAGCAAGATCGAGTACATGCGCCCCGGAAAATCCTGCCCTGGGCCAGGAAAGGAGCGCCGCATGGCGCATCGCGCCGGCAACGCATCGCCATCCGAAGATGAACGACGCGCCCGCGCACAGTTTGCGAAGGCTTCGAGGGGAGGACAAGCCCACTTCGTTTGGGCGCAGCCCTGTGCCGCGCAGATCGACCTAGGCGAGCCGCTGCTCCAGCGCCGCCAACTCCTCCCGGAGGCCGGCCGGAAGCTTGTCGCCGAACGTCGCGAAGTGCTCGCGGATGGAGGGGAGCTCGGCTTTCCATCCCTCGACGTCGATCTTGAGCAGCTCGGCCATGGCGCCCTCCGGCACGTCGAGCCCGTCGAGATCGAGCGCGCCCTCCGCGGGCAGCCGCCCGATCGGCGTCTCGACCGCGTTGCCCGCGCCGTCGCACCGCTCGAAGATCCACTTCAGCACGCGGCTGTTTTCGGCATACCCCGGCCACAGGAACTTGCCGTCGGCGCCCTTCCTGAACCAGTTGACGTAGAAGATCTTCGGCATGTTGCTGCCGCCCTTCTCGCCCATGTCCAGCCAGTGCTGGAAGTAATCGCCCATGTGGTAGCCGCAGAAGGGCAGCATCGCCATCGGGTCCCGCCGAACGTCGCCGATTTTGCCGGCGGCCGCGGCCGTCTTTTCGGAGGCCATGGTCGCGCCGAGGAAGGTGCCATGCCGCCAGGAGAGCGCCTCCGAGACGAGCGGCACGACGGACGCCCGCCGTCCGCCGAAAAGAATGGCGTCGATGGGCACGCCTTGGGGATCGTCCCACTCCTTGGCGATGACGGGGCATTGCGCGGCGGGCGCCGTGAAGCGCGCGTTGGGGTGCGCGGCAGGGCGGCCGGAGGCGGGCGACCACGAGCGGCGCAGCCAGTCCGTCAGGTGCGCGGGCGGATCTTCGCCCATGTTCTCCCAGTAGAAGTCGTCGTCGTCGGTCATCCCGACGTTGGTGAAGATGCAGTTGGCATCGAGCGTCTTCATCGCGTTGAGATTTGTCTCGCGCGACGTGCCGGGCGCCACGCCGAAGAAACCGGTCTCGGGATTGATCGCGTAGAGACGTCCGTCCGCCCCGAATTTCATCCAGCAGATGTCGTCGCCGATGGTCTCGGCCTTCCAGCCGGGAATGGTGGGGATCACCATGGCGAGGTTGGTCTTGCCGCACGCGGACGGGAAGGCGGCCGCGATGAACTTGGACCGGCCTTCCGGATTGGTGAGCTTGAGGATGAGCATGTGCTCGGCGAGCCAGCCTTCGTCGCGCGCCTGCACGGACGCGATACGGAGCGCGTGACACTTCTTGCCGAGCAGCGCGTTTCCGCCGTAGCCGGACCCGAACGACCAGATCTCGCGCGTTTCCGGGAAATGGCAGATGTACTTCGTCGTATTGCAGGGCCACGGCTCGTCGGCCCACGTCTGCCTCTTGAGCGGCACGCCAACCGTGTGGTGGCCCCGCACGAAATCCGTGCTGTCGCCGAGCGCCTTGAGCACCTCGTCGCCGACGCGTGTCATGATGCGCATGTTCGCGGCCGCATAGGCGCTGTCCGTCACCATGATGCCGATCCGCGCGATCGGAGACCCGATCGGCCCCATCGAATAGGGGATGACGTACATGGTCCGACCCATCATCGCGCCGTCGAACAGGCGCTCGAGCGTGACCTTCATTTTCCCGGGATTTGCCCAGTTATTGGTCGGACCTGCATCGGATTCGGACACCGAGCAGATGAACGTCTGATCCTCCACGCGGGCGACGTCCGCAGGGTCGGAGCGCACGATCACCGAGTTGGGACGCTTGTTCGGATCCAGCCACAGCGCCGTTCCCATCTGCACCATTCTGTGCAGCAGATTCTGGTATTCCTCCTGGCTGCCGGTGCACCAGTGAACGGCGCCTGGTGCAAACAATTTTCGGCAGTCTTCGACGAACGTCAAAACTGCCGAATTTGTCGTTGCGATCTTTACGGGAGGCGCGGCGTTCATGCGGGTTGGGATCCTGCGCTGGTCGGGTATCGAGGAGGCTATCCGAGTTCTGCCCCTTCTCTATTGATCGCGCACATGGGGCACAAGCGCCCACCCAAGGGAAGACCTTGAACTAACGTATCGGTTGACGCTCCCGCGCGCGTGCGACGAGCGCGACCAGCTCGCGACGCGCATCGTCAGGGGAGGTCACGCGATTGTCGAAGTTGAGGCGCGCGGTCATGCCGTCGCAGACGAGATCGAAGCCCTCGGGATCGATGCCGGTCA
>DAOMQQ010000148.1:0-6894 GCA_035445405.1 Hyphomicrobium sp. | reverse complement strand
CTCTACCACACGCTCTCGATCTTCGAGAACGTCGACTTCTTTGGTCGCCTCTTCGGGCAGGACCGCGCCGAACGCGAGGCGCGCATCGCCGTCCTGCTCGAAAGCACCGGACTTGCGCCCTTTCGCGACCGCCCGGCCGGGAAGCTCTCCGGCGGAATGAAACAGAAGCTAGGCCTCTGCTGCGCGCTGATCCACGATCCCGACCTTCTCATCCTGGACGAGCCGACGACGGGCGTCGACCCGCTGTCGCGACGGCAGTTCTGGGAGCTGATCGACCGCATCCGCGCCGAGCGGCCGGGCATGAGCGTCATCGTGGCGACGGCCTATATGGAGGAAGCTGCGCGCTACGATTGGCTGGTCGCGATGAACGCCGGGAAGATCCTGGCGACGGGAACGCCCGCAGAGATGCTTGCCGAAACGGGGACGGACAACCTCGACGACGCGTTCATCGCGATGCTTCCGCGAGAGGACAGGAAGGATCACCGGAAGGTGGAGATCCCGCCTCCGCCTGCCCACAACGGTGAAGACTACGCGATCGAAGCGCAAAACCTCACGATGCGCTTCGGCGACTTCACGGCCGTCGACAATGTGACTTTCTCGATCCCGCGCGGCGAGATCTTCGGCTTCCTGGGCTCGAACGGCTGCGGCAAGACCACGACGATGAAGATGCTCACCGGGCTCCTCGCCGCGACAGAGGGCACGGCCAAACTCTTCGGTCATGAGGTCGATCCTAACGACATGGCCGTGCGCAAACGCGTCGGCTACATGAGCCAAGCCTTCTCGCTCTACAGCGAGCTGACCGTCTCGCAAAATCTCTATCTCCACGCGCGTCTTTTCAAGATGCCGGAAGACACCATCCCGCACCGAGTGGCGGAGATGGCCCGACGCTTCGATCTCGTCGGCGTCATGGACGCTCTGCCGGCCTCGCTTCCGCTCGGCATCCGCCAACGCCTCTCTCTCGCGGTGGCCATGATCCACGGGCCGGATATTCTCATCCTCGACGAGCCGACATCCGGCGTCGATCCCGTTGCGCGAGACGCCTTCTGGCACATCCTCGCGGAGCTTTCGCGGAAGGATGGCGTCACGATTTTCGTCTCCACGCACTTCATGAACGAAGCGGAGCTATGCGACCGCATCTCGCTCATGCATGCCGGAAAGGTCCTGGTGAGCGATACGCCGCGCGCCATCATCGAGAAAAAAGGCGCAGCAACGCTGGAAGAGGCGTTCGTCGCCTATCTGGAAGAAGCGATCGGGCAGCAATCTGCGCCGCACGTCGAAGTCGACTCTCTCGCAGACGGGCCACCGCCGGACGTCGCCGCGCCGCATGCGAAGGCTCGCACACCGCAACGTCTCTTCGATCTGCGGCGCATGTTCAGCTACACGCAGCGCGAGACCGTGGAGCTTAGGCGCGATCCCATCCGCGCGACGATGGCCATGCTCGGAACGCTCATTCTTCTGTTCGTGATCGGCTTCGGCATCAGCATGGATGTGGAGGACCTGACGTTTGCCGTGCTCGACCGCGACGACACCACCATCAGCCGGGATTACGTGCTCGAAATTGCCGGCTCCCGCTATTTCATCGAGCAACCGCCGCTCACAGACTATCAGGACATGGACCGGCGTATGCGGAGCGGGGCGCTCAACGTCGCGCTCGAAATTCCGCCGGGTTTCGGCCGCGACGTGATGCGCGGCAAGAGCGTGCAGATCGGAGGCTGGATCGACGGATCGAACCCGCAGCGGGCGGAGACCGTGAACGGCTACGTTCAGGGCATGCATGCGGCGTGGGTCTCGGCACGGGCCAGAGAGGCCCTCGGCCGCGGGTCCACGCTCGGCGATTTCCAGCTCGAAATCCGCTACCGCTATAACCCGGACGTGAAAAGTCTGGTCGCCATGGTTCCTGCCGTCATTCCGTTGCTCCTGATGCTGATCCCGGCGATGCTCGCGACGCTCAGCGTGGTGCGGGAAAAGGAGCTCGGATCGATCACAAATCTCTACGTCACGCCGGTGACCAAGCTCGAGTTCCTGCTCGGCAAGCAACTGCCCTACATCGGGCTCGCCATGCTTAACTTCTTCATCCTCGCCGCATTCGCCGTGTTCGCCTTCGAGGTTCCGTTCACGGGCAGCTTCCTGGTGTACACTATCGCGGCGCTTCTCTATGTCTCGGCCGCGACCGCGCTCGGGCTCGTGATCTCGGCCTTCATGAAAAGTCAGCTCGCCGCCATTTTCGCGACCTCTCTGCTCACGCTGCTTCCGGCGGTTCAGTTCTCCGGCCTCATCGATCCGGTGTCCTCTCTCGATGGATTCGGCGCCTTCGTGGCCAAGATCTACCCCACCACGTATTTCATGACGATCTCGCGCGGGGTGTTCTCGAAGGGGCTCGGCTTCGAAGAGCTGACAAGCTCGCTCGTTCCGCTTGCGCTCACCGTTCCGGCCCTGATCGCGATCGGAACGCTTCTTCTCAAGAAGCAGGAGAGCTGAGCGATGTCCTGGGCCAACATCTATCAACTCGGCATCAAGGAACTGCGGGGCCTGCTGCGCGACCCCGTGATGCTCGTTCTGATCGTCTTTTCGTTCACGGTTTCGGTCTATACGTCGGCGACGTCGATTCCCGAAACGCTCAACCGAGCCACGATCGCCATCGTGGACGAGGACCGGTCACCCCTGTCGGGACGGATCGCGACCTCCTTCTATCCGCCTTATTTCATCAAACCGTCCATGATCGATGCCGTCGAAATGGATCGGCGCATGGACAACGGTCTCGACACGTTCGCGCTCAACATCCCGTCCAACTTCCAGCGCGACCTTCTGGGCGCGAAATCCCCTGTCATCCAGCTCAACGTCGACGCGACCCGCATGTCGCAGGCCTTCACGGGCGGCGGCTATGTCCAGAGCATCGTCTCGGGAGAAATCCGCGAGTTTCTGCAGCGCTATCGGGGCGCGACCGAGTTGCCTGTCGAGCTCAGCCTTCGCTCCCGGTTCAATCCGGAGCTCAACAAAGGCTGGTTCGGATCGATCACCAGCATCATCAACAGCATCACCATGCTCTCGATCATCCTGGCGGGTGCAGCGCTCATCCGCGAGCGCGAGCACGGAACAATCGAGCATCTGCTGGTGATGCCCGTCACGCCGCTCGAAATCATGATCAGCAAGGTGTGGTCGATGGGGCTCGTCGTGCTGCTGTCCTCGACCTTTTCGCTGGTCGTTATCGCTCAGGGACTTCTGCACGTGCCGCTGCAAGGCTCGATGCTGCTTTTCTTCTGCGGCACGGCGCTGTTGCTCTTCGCCACGACGTCTCTCGGCATATTCCTCGCCACCGTCGCCGGATCGATGCCGCAGTTCGGCTTGCTCCTGATGCTGGTTCTGCTCCCGTTGCAGGTTCTTTCCGGCGCCTCGACACCGCGGGAAAGCATGCCGGACATTGTGCAGAACATCATGTTCCTCGCACCCAACACGCACTTCGTCATCCTCTCCCAAGCGGTGCTGTTCCGGGGAGCGGGATTGGACGTGATCTGGCCGCAGCTCCTGATGCTGTTCCTGATCGGAGCGGCGCTGTTTGCCTTTTCCTTGGGGCGCTTCCGGGCGTTCCTCAAATAGAGGGGAGCCGTTCTGCGGGTCACCGCGGAGCGCTCAGACAGCGGAACATGGGCTTTCCCTGCGGCGGGATACGGGCTCGCGTCCCAAGCCAAAACGCCGCAACAAACCGTCTGGACGGTTTCAGTCGGACGTGATCTAGTCCCGCCCCGTAAAAATATATACGGAGCCCTGGGGCCTCTATGCTGAATTTCGAAGCGGCGCCGTTGCGGCGCGGGATCGGTGCACTCCTCGTCGCGGCGCTCGCAGGCTTTGCGGCCGGCTGCGGGGACCAGACGGCCGATCAGGCAGGGCAAGCTCCTCCCAGCATGCCGGTGAGCGTCAGTGTGGTCGCGGTCGAGCCCGAGGCTCTCCCGATCATGAACGAGCTGCCCGGACGCATCGCGCCGACACGGATTGCAGAGGTGCGCCCGCGCGTATCGGGCATCGTGATCGAGCGCGTGTTCACGCAAGGCAGCATGGTTGCGCAGGGCGACCTGCTCTATCGCATCGATCCCGACCCCTTCCGCGTGCGGGTCGACAGCGCAAAAGCGACGCTTCGGCGCGCGGAAGCGACGCAAATTCAGGCGGAGCAGTTGGCCGAGCGCCAGAAGCGACTTCGCGAGCGGGCGGTCTCCAGCGATCAGCAGTACGACAACGCCGTTGCGGCGCTCGCACAGGCGGAAGCCGACGTCGCCGGCGCGCGTGCGGGGCTCGAGGCCGCAGAGCTCGATTTGCAATATTCCGAAGTCAGAGCGCCGATCGGCGGACGCATCGGCCGCGCGCTCATTACCGAAGGCGCCTTGGTCAGCGGGACCGGCACGGAAAACCTCGCCACCATCCAGCAGCTCGATCCGATCTACGCCGACTTTACGCAATCGGCGAACCAGCTTCTGGCGTTGCGGCGTGCCGCGAAAGCCGGGACGGTCGCAGGCGCCAACGAGAATCAGGCCACCGTGCGTCTTCTGCTCGATGACGGCACCGCCTATCCGCACGATGGACGCCTGCTCTTTTCGGAGGCCGCCGTGGACGTCACGACGGGCCAGATCACGCTGCGCGGAGAATTTCCGAACCCAGACGACGATCTCCTGCCGGGCATGTACGTGCGCGTGCAGATCGTCCAGGGCGAGCAGCCCAACGCGATCGCGGTTCCTCAGCAGGCCGTGCAGCGGGATCTCGGCGGCCAGGCGCAGATCTTTGTCGTCGGGAGCGACGAGAAGGCCGAGCTTCGCCGTGTCGTGGCCGGGCGTGTGATCGGAAATCGCTGGGTCATCGACGATGGCCTGAAGCCCGGCGATCGCGTGGTGGTCGAAGGGTTCCAGATGCTCGCCCCCGGCGCCAGCGTCGATGCCAAGCCGTGGAACGCCGAGCAAGGCGATGCGGCGGCGGCGACCGCATCGCCTGTCGAGACGGAACCGACGGGCAAGGCGGAATAGGGGACGGAGATGGCAAGCTTTTTCATCAACCGGCCCATTTTCGCCTGGGTCGTCGCGATCTTCATCATGATCGCGGGGGCCATCGCGCTGCCGTTCCTGCCGGTTGCGCAATATCCCAACATCGCGCCGCCTCAGATCACGATCGGGACGAGCTATCCGGGCGCTTCGGCGGAGGAGATCTATCAGGGCGTCACGCGGCAGATCGAAGACGAGCTCAACGGCGTCAACGGTCTAATGTACTTCGAATCGACATCGGATTCGTCCGGACAGATCTCGATCAACGCCACCTTCGCGCCAGGCACGTCGGTCGAGCAAGCCGCCGTCGACGTTCAAAACCGCATTCGGCGGGTCGAACCGAGGTTGCCGCGGCCGGTCGTCCAGCAGGGAATCCTGGTGGAGGAAGCGTCGAGCTCGTTCCTCATGGTCGTCTCGCTGACGTCGACAGACGGATCGCTCGACGACATCGGCCTCGGCGACTACCTGACGCGCAACGTGTTGAGCGAGCTTCGCCGGATCGACGGCGTGGGCAAGGCCCAACTGTTCGCGAGCCAGCGCGCCATGCGCGTCTGGATCGATCCCGATCGCATGGTCGGCCTCGGCCTCACGTCGGACGACGTGGTGGCGGCGATCCAGGCTCAGAACGCGCAGGTCGCGGCCGGACGCATCGGCGCGCAACCCAACCCCATCACCCAGCAGATCTCGGCGCCCGTGCTCGTGAAAGGCCAACTCGGGACGCCCGAGGAATTCGGCGCGATCGTGCTGCGCGCAAATCCGGACGGCTCGACCGTGCGTTTGCGGGATGTCGCGACCGTCGGCATCGGCGGCGAAAACTACAACTTTTCGAGCCGTCTTAACGGTCAGCCGAGTGCTGCGGCCGGCATCCAGCTCACCTCGACGGCGAACGCGCTCGCGGTTTCCCGTGCGGTGAACGCGAAAATGGCGGATCTGGCGCGCTTCTTCCCGGACGGGCTCGTATACGAAGTTCCCTACGACACGACGCCCTTCGTCCAGGCTTCGATCAGCAAGGTTCTGATGACGCTTCTCGAGGCCGTGGGTCTCGTATTTCTCGTCATGTTCCTGTTTCTGCAGAACATCCGCTACACGCTGATCCCGACCATCGTCGTTCCCATCGCACTGCTCGGCACGTGTGCGGTCATGCTTGCGACCGGCTTTTCCATCAACGTGCTCACCATGTTCGCGATGGTGCTCGCCATCGGCATTCTCGTGGACGATGCCATCGTGGTGGTCGAGAACGTGGAGCGCATCATGGCGAGCGAGGGCCTCTCGCCGCGGGACGCGACGCGCAAGGCCATGGGCCAGATTACGGGCGCCATCATCGGCATCACGCTGGTGCTCACCGCCGTTTTCGTGCCGATGGCGTTCTTTCCTGGCGCTGTCGGTGTCATCTATCGCCAGTTCAGCCTGACGATGGTGGTCTCGATCCTCTTTTCGGGTTTCCTCGCGCTGTCGCTCACGCCGGCTCTGTGCGCGTCCTTCCTCAAGCCGATCCCCCAAGGTCATCACGAGAAGGGCGGTTTCTTCGGCTGGTTCAACCGCGGCTTCGACCGTACGACACGCGGATACCGCAGCGTCGTCGGCGCCCTCGTCGGCCGTGCCGGACGCATGATGGTGATCTACGCCGCGCTTCTCGTCGGGCTCGGCTGGGCCTTCATGCGCCTTCCGTCGGCGTTCGTGCCGGCCGAGGATCAGGGCTATCTGATCGTGGACATCCAGGCGCCGCCGGAAGCCAGCGGCCCCCGGACGCTCGAGGTCGTAAAAGACGTGGAGCAGATCTTCATGAAGGAGCCGGGCGTCGCCCGCGTGATCGCCATCTCCGGGTTCAGCTTCTCGGGGAACGGCGAGAATGCCGCGCTGGCGTTCGTGACGC
>DAOMQQ010000147.1:0-6932 GCA_035445405.1 Hyphomicrobium sp. | reverse complement strand
ATCGTCAAACTTGTCTCAAGTCAAGTTTTCTGCGGCATAACCACGCGTTAATTGCGCGCAGTCCCCGGCGACGGCTTTGCGCACTGCACCATGACCACGCGCAGGCCCCCTGATCGGCATATCCACGCCGCTGCCTGCGGCGGCGCTCCGGAGTCCCACTTTGGCCTTTTTCCTCGCAGAGACGAAAGGAGTGCGCTACAGGCGCACGAGCGGCGTTTGCGGGGGTCTTGGCGCTGCGACCTGGAACGTTTTCGAGGAACACCCGACCGTCATGCCATCCACCATCGGCCATCCGCCGGGGCGTTTGACCGGCATCCGCCGGCACACCGCACGTCTCTTGTGCACCGCATTAATCGCAGCCTTAACGGGACTTCCGGAGACGGGATTTGGGCTCGACGGAGGGGCTCGTGCGGAGGGACCGGAGACGACCGCTGAACGCGCGCAGGGAGCGCCGCCATCCCAGTTCGCCGACGGTGAAGTGAAGGGTCAGTACGGAGACTGGCAATACGTCTGCAAGCCCCCACCTCCGGGCGCAAAAAACGAGGTCTGCGCGCTCGTCCAAAGCGTCACCGCAGAGGACCGCAACAACGTCGGCCTCACCATCTACTTCCAGCAATTCTCGAACGGCGTCCGCGTGCTGCGCGTCTTTGCGCCGGTCGGCGTGCTGCTGCCCCCGGGCATCGGCCTCAAGGTCGACGGCGCAGACATCGGCCATGCGCCGTTTCTGCGCTGCCATACCTTCGCCTGCTATGCGCAGGTCACGGTCGAGGAGAAGCTCATCGAGCAGTTCCGCACGGGAAAGACGGCCATCTTCATCATCTTCCAGACGGAAGAGGCCGGCATCGGCATCCCGATTTCCCTTGCAGGCTTCGGCGAGGGCCTCTCTGCACTGAGCGCGCTCAACTGAAGACGCGCGACATCGAAAGCCCAAACCCCTAGGTATTTCGCAATTTCGGAAAAAGCGGAATCTCGGCGCTTGCCATCCAAAGCCGACGGCGTATTCCAAAGAATTTCGCGCACAAAACATCGTCCAATAAACGGCGCTCAGAGCACCGCTAACGGGCAAAAAAAACAAAATCGAATAGTTCTAAAAAGCGCGCCGAATTCCTGTTTGGAACGGATGCTCAGGCAACGCGACGCGCCTTATTTTCAGGCTCGGATTTGACGCGGGGCGGCACTTTTGCTTTTCCCGCGACGCCGTTGAAGTCGATGTAATCGCGCTCCGCCGAAGATGTGTCGACACCAACGTAAGGCGCAGCCCAAGGCAATGCCTGACCCCACGCTTCCGCGATTTTGCGGCCGCTGGCGGCATATTGCTCCGCCGCTTCGTTCCAGAACGCCATCTGCTGGTTCACGATATCGCTGCCCGTGCGGCACTGCGCGAAGTTCGCGGGCGCCTGCATGTAGGCCTGCATCCGCCGGTTCGCGAGCCCGAGCAGCTCGAGCTGCGCACGCGCCACGGCTTTGAGGGGCGCCGTCGCCTGCTGCGTGAAGGCCTGGGTGTCGAAGGCTGTCGGAAAGCCCTCGCCAAGCGGAGGGGTGCCCTGGCTCACCGTCTCGAACGCCGAAAGATAGTTCTGAAACACCGACGCGAACGACCCAATGCCGTGCGCATCGTATCCCGTTTGCGTGCCCATTACCCTGAACTCCCTATGTACGGATTCCGATCGTCTAAGCCGGAACCTCGCAATCACTTGATCTAAAAATTATGCACGTTGTGTGACAATTGCAAATGATCGTGGTCAAATCGATGGACGGAAAACAATAACGAAATGTTGATAAGAAAATGACCTGCAGCAGCCCGACTGGCGCATGCAGTGCACCTTCCGTTCGGCGGACTTTCCAACGCGCAATGTGTCATCAGCCAGTGATATCCGCCGTTTAACGAAACAGCCTGAAAATCGTCCGGAGGTCCCCCGTGCAGAGCCGCAAGCTCCCGCCGTCCGTCGCCTTTGAAGCCGCCGAGAACGCGGGCTCGAACCCGAGCGCGGCCCCGACCATGGGCGATCTGATCGCGGAGCGCCTGTCCCGTCGCGATCTCATTCAAGGGCTTGCCGCGGTCTCCGTCGCCGCCGAGTTGGCTTGGCCCCGGGCGCTCGCTGCCGCGCCCACCCAAAGCGGCCCCGCACAATCGTTCGACTTCGTCGAGCTCTCGGTCGCCCCGGGCTCTCCCACGCATCATGTTGCAGACGGCTACGATGCCGACGTCCTGATTCGCTGGGGCGACGCGGTTCTGCCAGGCGCGCCGCCCTTCGCCCCCGGCCGGGCGGACGCCGCCGCCCAGGCCCGCCAGTTCGGCTACAACAACGACTTCCTCGGCTTCCTGCCACTCGACGGACGGAGCGATCACGGCCTCCTTGTCGTCAATCACGAGTACACCAACGGCGAGCTGATGTTCGCCGGCCTTGCCACGCGCGGCGATCGCGACGCGGGCTTCACATCCGTCACCCGCGAGATGGTCGAAACGGAGATGATGGCGCACGGCGGCGCCGTGATCGAAGTTTGGCGCGAGGACGGCAAGTGGCAGGTCGTCCGCGAGTCGAGATATGCGCGCCGCATCACCGCCGAAACCGAGATGATCCTGTCCGGCCCCGCAGCCGGCCACGACCGCATGAAAACCTCCGAAGACCCCACCGGCACGCGCGTGCGTGGCATGCTGAACAACTGCGCGGGCGGCGTGACGCCGTGGGGCACCTGGCTCACCTGCGAGGAGAACATCAACGGCTATTTCTGGAACAAGGCCGCAGCCGAGCCGCTCACCGCCGAAGCCCGCGCGCTCCGCCGCTACGGCGCACCGGCCGAATGGTACGCCTGGGGCCGTTTCCACGATCGTTTCGACGTGGCGAAGGAACCGAACGAGCCGAACCGCTTCGGGTGGGTGGTCGAGATCGACCCGTTCGATCCGGATGCGACGCCGGTAAAGCGCACCGCCCTCGGCCGCTTCAAGCACGAAGGCGCCGGCAACATCGTGAACCGCGACGGACGCTTCGTCATCTACCAGGGCGACGACGAGGCGTTCGATTACGTCTATCGCTTCGTCACGGACGGCAAGGTCGATCCCGACAACCGAGACGCCAACCGCGATCTGCTCGACAAGGGCGTGCTCTCCGTCGCGCGCTTTCATGCGGACGGCACGGGCGAATGGCTGCCCCTCGTCCACGGCCTGCCGAACAAGAGCGGCCAAGTCTGGCTGACCGAAGCCAACGGCTTCAAGGATCAGGGCGACGTCCTGATCCACACGCGCCTTGCGGCCGACCTGCTCGGACCCACGAAAATGGACCGGCCGGAGGACATCGACGTCAATCCGAAGACCGGCAAGGTCTATCTCGCGCTGACGAGCAATGCGAAGCGCACCGAGGAGCGCACCGACGCCGCCAACCCGCGCGCGGCGAACGCCTTCGGCCACATCATCGAAATCGTGCCCGACGGCGGCGACCACGCAGCCGACACCTTCACCTGGGACATCCTGATCAAGTGCGGCTCGCCCGCCATCGCCGAGGTCGGCGCGACATTCAATCCGGCTACGAGCGACAACGGCTGGTTCGGCATGCCGGACAACTTCGCCGTCGACGCCGACGGCCGCCTCTGGGTCACGACGGACGGGAACTCGCCCCGCAAAACCAAGCGCGCCGACGGCATCTGGGCGGTCGAAACGGAAGGCGCCGAACGGGGCACGTCGCGTTGCTTTTTCCAGGTCCCGGTCGGGGCCGAGATGTGCGGCCCTTGCTTTACGCCCGACCTCGAAACGTTCTTCGTGGCCGTCCAGCATCCCGGCGAAACAGAAATCGGCGGCAACGTGATCTCGACGTTCGATGCGCCCTCCACGCGCTGGCCGGATTTCGAGGACGGCACGCCGCCGCGCCCGGCCATCGTCGCCATCACGCGCAAAGGCGGCGGCAAGATCGGCGGCGGCTGACGGAACAGGATCGAGGCCGAAAGGAACGGGCCGGCGGGGTTCGATCCCGGCCGGCACGCGCAGAATTCGTGTCCTCCCGAAGCGGCTTCGGTCGCCCGCTTCGATCAGGCGAGCTTGGACTTGATCCAGGACGCGGCGAGCGCCGTGATCGCGCCGCTGACGCCGCCGGTGGCAAAGCCGCTCACGATGGCCCCGATGTCGAGACCGGCCGTGTCGATCCCGAGCAGAGGCCCGAGCAACTGCCCGCCAAGACCGCCGCCGAGAGCTCCCGCCAGCGTATTGCCGAGAGTCCCGAGCGCATTGTTTTTGGTTGCAGCAGCAGCCGCATTGCCGCCGATAGCACCGCTCGCCGCCTGAATAAGAAGTGACGTCAGGTCCATAAGTCTGGTCTCCCCATTTACGGCCCGAACACCCTAGACGCCCGAACCACTTGTGATTGTCCGCCTCAGACGGACCTCAATCAAGCGGAAGCAACGAAGGCGGATGAAATTTATGGGCCTATCGGAAGACTGGCGCGGGCCCGTCTGCAAAGGGGTGGACCGCCCACCGAGACCAAATTGAGCCTTGCCGTCCCATCCCATCGCAGTGCAAACATCCACCAGGAGGCCAGTTCATGATCCCTGCGGACCCCATGCATCCAAGGGATCACCGGTCCCATCAAGGAGTTAGAGCGTCATATCCAGCCGAATGGCAGCCGACCGCGCTCTAGGAGGAGACAGCCCGCGATGAACGTTCACGTCGTTCCGACCCCCGCCAGCGCCGCGGACCCCATTCGCCACGACTGGACGCGCGAGGAAGCCCAGGCGATCCACGATCTGCCCTTCAACGACCTCCTCTTCCGCGCGGCAAGCGTCCAGCGCCGCCATTTCGACCCCAACAAGATCCAGCTCTCGCGCCTGCTCTCCATCAAGACCGGCGGCTGCGCGGAAGATTGCGGCTACTGCAGCCAGTCGGCCCATCACGCCTCCGGCACCGGCCTCAAGGCCTCGAAGCTGATGGAGGTGGAGCGCGTGCTTGCCGAGGCGCGCAAGGCGAAGGCCCAGGGCGCCACCCGCTACTGCATGGGCGCCGCCTGGCGCTCGCCCAAGAACCGCGACATGGAGTCCGTCGTCGCCATGGTCGAGGGCGTGAAGGCCATGGGCATGGAAACCTGCATGACGCTCGGCATGCTCTCGGTCGACGACGTCCTGAAGCTCAAGGACGCCGGCCTCGACTATTACAACCACAACATCGACACCTCCGAGCGCTACTATTCGTCGATCATCAAGACACGCACCTTCGCCGACCGCCTCGACACGCTGGCGCGCGTGCGCGAAGCGGGCATCAAGGTCTGCTCGGGCGGCATCGTCGGCCTCGGCGAGACCATCGAGGACCGCGTCGACATGCTGGTGACGCTCGCGAACCTTCCCGAGCATCCCGAGAGCGTGCCGATCAACATGCTGATCGCGATTGCCGGCACGCCGCTCGAGGACCAGAAGAAGGTCGACCCCATCGCGTTCGTCCGTATCATCGCGCTCGCGCGCATCATGATGCCGACCTCGTATGTGCGCCTCTCGGCGGGCCGCACCGAGATGAGCGACGAGATGCAGGCGATGTGCTTCTTCGCCGGCGCCAACTCGATCTTCTGCGGCGAGACGCTGCTGACCGCCGACAATCCCGGCGAGGATAAGGATCAGGTGCTGTTCGCAAAACTCGGCATGACCCCGGAAGCGCTCGAAGGCGGCACCGAGACCGAGGCGGGGGACGAAACAGCAGCCAGGGAGCGGACCTCCTGCGGCTGCGCGGGACCGTCAGCCGAGGCCGCCTCATGCATGACAGCCACGAGCGCGCGCTGAGGGCCCTCGAGCGCCGTGGTCGCTTGAGAACGCTCACACCCCGAAGCGGCGTGGATTTTTCGTCCAACGACTATCTGGGGCTCGCCACGTCGGCGGAGCTCGCCGAAGCGGTCGCGCGCGCGCTGGACCGCGGTGTCGCGGTGGGTGCCGGAGGCTCGCGCCTTCTGCGCGGCAACGATCCCGAGCACGAAGCCCTCGAAGCCGAGGCCGCCCGCTTCTTCGGGGCGGAAAGCTGCCTCTACTTCGGCGGCGGGTTTCTCGCCAACTACGCGCTCTTTTCCACGCTGCCCGCGCGCGGCGATCTCGTCGTTCATGACGCGCTGATCCACGCAAGCGTCCTCGACGGCGTGCGCGCCGGCAAGGCGGCCGTCGCCTCCGCCGCTCACAACGATGCTCAAGCCTTCGACGACGCCATCGCCGAATGGCGCGGGAACGGCGGCACCGGGCGCCCGTGGATCGCCGTCGAAAGCCTCTACTCGATGGACGGCGACGTTGCGCCGCTTGCGGATTTCGCCGCCGTCGCACGCCGTCACGACGGCTACCTCGTCATCGACGAGGCGCACGCGACGGGCGCTCTCGGCACGGACGGACGGGGCCTCGGCCACGCGTTGGAAGGCGCACCCGACGTCATCTCGCTTCACACCTGCGGCAAGGCGCTTGGCACGACGGGCGCGCTTCTTCTCGCGCCCCGCATCATCCGCGACTATCTCGTGAACCGCGCGCGGCCCTTCATCTATGCGACGGCGCCTTCGCCCTTGATGGCCGCATCCGTTCGCGCCGCGCTCGACATCGTGCAAAGCGAAGCGGGCGCAGAGCGCCGCGCGCAACTCGCGAGCCTCGTCGCGTTCGCGGGCCGCGAGATCGAGCAGAAGTTGGGCATCGAAGGGAGCGGCACCCACATTCAGCCCATCGTCCTCGGCGCCGACGAGCGTGCGATGTCGGCCGCGAAAGCGCTGATCGAGGAAGGCTTCGACATTCGCGCCGTGCGCCCGCCGACCGTCCCGGAAGGCACCGCCCGGCTCAGGCTGTCTCTCACGCTGAATGCGGGCGAAGACGCGACCGCCCGCCTCGTCGACGCGCTCGCCCGCGCACTTCAAAAGGTGCCGGCATGACCCCTTGCCAGATTGAAAATCTGGCGTCGTTCTCCTCCCCCTTGTGGGGAGGGGTTAGGGGTGGGGGGA
>DAOMQQ010000146.1:0-7043 GCA_035445405.1 Hyphomicrobium sp. | reverse complement strand
GCCTACGTAGGGAAGCACCTCATGAGGTTTCCCTTGGACGTCCGCGACCTTTCCCTCACCGTCACCGACACCTGGACGCGCACCGGCCACCGGATCGCGGATTTCCTGACGCCCTCTCTGCGCCTCGGCGTGACCGGCCTCGCCCGCTCCGGCAAGACGGTCTTCATCACGGCGCTGATCCGCAATCTCACCCAAGGCGGCCGGCTTCCCTTTTTTGCGCCCTACGCCGAAGGCCGGCTCATCTCCGCAAACCTGGAGCCGCAGCCCGACGACGAGATCCCACGCTTCGATTACGAGGCACACGTCGCGGCCCTCGGCGCCGATCCGCCGGAGTGGCCGGAAAGCACGCGGCGCATATCCGAAGTTCGCGTCGCGCTTGCCTTCACACCCGAGCACTGGCTGAGACGCTCGCTCGGCATCCGCCGCATGAACCTCGACATCGTCGACTATCCCGGCGAATGGCTGCTCGATCTCGCGATGCTGGGCCAGACTTATGCAGAGTGGTCGCGCGATGCGCTCGAACGCGCACGCCTCCCCTCCCGCACCGCGATCGCGCGCGACTGGCTCGCGGTCTCGGCCACCCTCGATCCGGATGCCCCGGAGGACGAAACGACGGCACGCGACGGCGCACAGCTCTTCACCCGCTATCTGCTCGCGGCACGCCGCGAAGCCGCCGTCGCAACCCTCGGCCCCGGCCGCTTCCTGATGCCGGGCGACCTCGAAGGCTCGCCCCTCCTCACATTCTTCCCGCTCGACGTGCCGCCCGACGGCGCGCCCAACCGAGGCAGCCTCCACGCGATGATGGCGCGCCGCTACGACAGCTACGTCGCCCACGTCGTCCGCCCGTTTTTCCGCGATCACTTCAGCCGCCTCGATCGGCAGATCGTGCTCGTCGACGTCCTTGGCGCACTCGCAGGCGGCGCGGAAGGTATCGCCGAGCTCGAAAGCGCGCTGGCCTCCGTCCTGCGCACATTCCGCCCGGGTGTCGCGAGCTGGCTGCAAAGCGTCATCGGCGCGCGGCGTATCGACCGCCTGGTGTTCGCCGCCACCAAGGCCGATCACATCCACCACACGAGCCACGACCGGCTCGAAGCGATCCTGCGTCTCCTCACCCAGCGCGCCGCCGCCCGCGCGGGCGAAGCGGGCGCCGAAACCCGCGTCATGGCGCTCGCAGCGTTGCGCGCAACGCGCGAAGCGCAGATCCGCGAGGGTGGCGCCACACTTCCCTGCATCGTCGGCGTCCCTCTTCCCGGCGAAACCGTCTCCGGCGAGCGCTTCGACGGACATCGCGAGGTCGCGGTATTCCCCGGCGATCTACCCGAAGACCCTGCCGCCGCGCTGACCGGCAGCACCGTGCTCGACACCGCCTTCCCGCGCTTCCGCCCGCCGCGCCTCCTGCCGACGCTGGCCTCCGGCGAGATCCCGTCCGCGCCCCACATCCGCCTCGACCGCGCGCTCGACTTCCTGATCGGAGACTGGCTGCAATGACCGAGACCCGGCGCCCGCGCGTCTTCGCGCCCGACGATCCGAAGCTCGTCGCCGACGCGCCCGAGCCCCCGCCCGCTGAAGAAAGCGCACGGCCCGACACCGCCTTGGACACCGCCGCCGCACGCGACGGCGGAACGAGCGTCGGCGGTCTCTTCCTCTCCGCCGTCGCGGCCATCGCGGGCCTCGCCATCATGGTGAGCTTCGCGAGCTTCGTATCGGCCGCGCTCGCGCGGGAAGACTGGATCGGCTGGATCGCAACCGCCCTCCTTGCCGTCATTCTCGCGACCGGCCTCGTCATGGCCGGGCGCGAACTCGTCGGTCTCGTGCGCCTCGGCCGCCTGACGCGCCTGCGCCGTGAAGCCGAAGCGGCCCTCGCAGCGCAGGACCGCGCGCGGGAGCGCGACGCCGTCGCCGCGCTCGCCTCGGCTTTCGGCGGGCGCCGCGACCTCGCCTGGAACCTCGCACGGCTGCGCGACCATGCCGGCGACGTCCGCGATCCGGGCGATCTGCTGCGTCTCGCCGACCGCGAGCTTCTCGCGCCGCTCGACGCCACCGCCCGCCGGCTCGTCGTCAAATCCGCCAAGCGCGTCTCCGTCGTCACCGCCATGAGCCCGATGGTGTGGGTCGGGATGCTGTTCGTCACGGTGGAGAACCTGCGTCTTCTCAAGAGCCTCGCCGCGCTCTATGGCGGCCGGCCCGGCGGCCTCGGCGCACTGCGATTGGCGCGCATGGTAATCGCCCACATCGTGGCGACCGGCGGCCTCGCCCTCACCGACGATCTCGTCGGCCAGTTCCTGGGGCAGGATCTGCTGCGTCGCCTCTCCCGCCGCCTCGGCGAAGGCGTCTTCAACGGCGCCTTGACCGCCCGCATCGGCACCGCGGCCATCGAAGTGACGCGCCCGCTGCCGTTCCTGGACGCGGAGCCTGTGCGCGTCCGCGATCTCCTGCCCGAGTTGCTGCGACGCCCGGGCAAGGCAGCGACCTAGAGTGCTTCCGGAAAAGTGGGAACCGGGTCATGGCGGAGCCATGCAGCGCGAAGTGTCCGAAAAGAAGCACGATAAAGGAAAAACTTAGAACCGTTCCGCGATTCCACCAAAATAGGAACGGCTCTAGACCATGATCACTTCAGGCCCTATCAGCCTGAAGTGTGAATCATCGGTCTCACCGAAGAGATAGAGCGTGATCCCGATTCAATCGGAAATGATCACGCTCTAGCGAGCCATAAAGAAAAGGCGGCCGGGACACTCGTCCCAGCCGCCTGTCTAAATTCGCATCTGCTCTTTTTATTATTCGCGCGGAGGGCTCGCCGCGAACACGGCCCGGCGCTGCCAGCGTCCGGCGCGGTTCTGCTTCGCCACCGGCACAGGCGGCAGTGCGATGACCGGCTGCGTCAGCTCGCTCTCCCAGATCTCCGCATGGCTGTTCGCGCGCAGCACCGTCGGAGCGGGCGAGCGATCCTCCGCCGTCGACAGCACGCTCGAGAAGAGGGGCCCGGCACGCTGCGCCGTCATCCAGTTGAGCGGCCCGGAGAGCAAAAGTCCGAGCAGCACCGGCGCCGTCCAGATCAGAAGACCCGGCGAGGTGGACCAGCAGATGTAGGCGACGCTGGCGCCGACCAGCATGTGCACCCAATGCAGGCGAAGCGACTCGACGAACCCGATCGCGCCGTCGTCGCGCCGCTGCGCTTTCCAGCCCGAGTCGCGTCCGGCGAAGATCTGCAGAACGGATGCCGTCTGCGTCATCATCATGATGGGGGCGAGCAGCATCGAGAAAACGGTCTCGGTTGTCACGCCGGCCACCGCGCGCGTCACGCCGCCGCGTTCGCGCGCCAGCCGCGTGCGCTTGATCTCGAGCGCAAGCCCCAGCACCTTGGGCAGCAGCACCACCGCCATGGTGGCCATGAAGAGCCGCATCGCCGCGCCGGGATCGGTCACCGGCCAGATCGGGAACAGCGTCTTCGCGTCGGTGAAATAGCTCGGCAGCATCTGCTGGCCTTGCAAGGCGAGGACGAGGCCGACCACCAGCACGCCGGCCCAGATCGCCGACACGAGATAGGCGAGCGCGCCCATCGTGAGATGCACCCGGCCCATCGCCGGCACGCCGCGCTTTCCGATCAGCGCGAGGTGCTGCAGGTTGCCCTGCGACCAGCGCCGGTCGCGCACGATGAGATCGGTCAGCCCCGGCGGCATGCTCTCGAACGACCCGTCGATCGAGGGCGCCATGTGCACGCCCCAGCCGGCGCGCGACAGCAGCATCGCCTCGACGAAGTCGTGACTCATGATATGGCCGCCGAACGGCGCCGCGCCCGGCAGCGCCGGAAGCCCCGCAGAGCCCGCGAACGCGCGCGTCCGGATGATCGCGTTGTGGCCCCAGTAGTTGCCCTGATCGCGGCCCCAGAACGCGAGGCCCGCCGCAGCGGACGGCCCGTAGACGTTGGCCGCGAACTGCATCAGCTTCTGCAGCCGGGTCTCTCCGCCGATCAGGCGAGGCACGGTCTGGATCAGGCCGGCGGACGGATCGGCCTCCATGGCGCGCGCAAGGCGCACGAGCGCGACACCCGACATGACGCTGTCGCCGTCGAAGATGACGAAGGTTTCATAGGCCCCACCGAAGCGCTCGACCCAGTCTTTGATGTTGCCGGCCTTGCGGCCCGTGTTCTCGATCCGCCGGCGATAGTAGACGTTGAGCCGCCCGGCGAGCCGCTGGGCAAGCTGCGCATACGTCGCCTCTTCGCGCATTCCCTCTTCCGCGCCGCGCGTGTCCGAAAGCAGAAAGATGTCGAACTTGTCGGCCTTGCCGAGCGAGGAGAGCTCCTCGGCAATCGCCGAGATCGTGCCCGCAATACGGGCCGGGTCCTCGTGGTAAACGGGAAACAGGAGCGCCGTCCGCCGCGCGAGCGGGCCGTCCGCATCCGGCACATGGATCGTATCCGCCTTCTCGCCTGTGAAGAGAGGCAGGAACCCGAGCGCCGTCGACAGCGTGCCGACCGAGATCCATGCGAACGTCAGGGTCGAGAGCACGAGGAACAGGAACTGAAGCGGCGTCATCTGCGCCGACGAGAGCACACCATAGAGTTCGTGCGCGAATGCGGCCGTCATCAGCCCTGCGCCGAGAAACACAGCCGTACGCGGAATAGACGGTCCCCGCCGGCGCGGCCAGCGGCGCGCGACTTCGGCGGAGAAGTCCTGCTCCGGCATCTCGACCGGCGTCCCCTCCGGAAGCAGGGCCGGGTCGCTTGCGTCGAGATGAGAGAGCGGAAACTGTCGGCCCAGGCGTGTGTCGCCGGCCGCAGGACGTCCGGTGTCGCGCACGAGTTCGTCAGCGATCATGCTCTTGTCCATCGATAGAGCCAGCTTTCGGAGATTAGCTGGTCCGCCACCCTCAGCCCTAAACGCAGCTCGATTAGGTCTGTTCCCGTGGTTCCAAGCTCGAACTCTACTCTGAGACCCTGCGCCTCCGGCAGCCGTTGCACGACGAGATTCGATGTCGCACCTGCGCTGGCCGCGAGATCCGCGGCAGGCAGCTCGTTAAGATCGCCGAGCGACGGTCCCACGAAGTCGACGACGAACCGATAGGTGTTGGCCGCCCGCCCCGCGCCGACCCTGGTCTGCGAGACCCACGCGCCCGACCATACGGCAGGAATGTCGTCGCCCCATGACACGCGGTAGGCAAATTTGTGGCCGGTCCCCGGATCGAGCGTCTGCGAGGGCTTCCAGTAGGCGACGATGTTGTCGTGGATCTCCTCGACGACCGGGATTTCGATGAGCTCCACGAAGCCGTCGCCCCACGACCCCTGCGGCTCGACCCACGCGGTCGGCCTGCGGTCGAAGCGCGCGTCGACATCCTGGAATGTCGCGAACGCGCGGTTGCGCTGCATGAAGCCGAAGCCCTTGAGGTCCTTGTCGACGAACGCGCTCGTCTGCAGCATCTTCGGATTGGTCAGCGGCCGCCACAGGCGCTCGCCGTTGCCGTTGACGACCGCGAGCCCTTCGCTGTTATGGACGGCCGGCCGGTAGTCGCCCTCGATCCGCCGCTGCGCGGAGCCGAGGTAGTACATGCTCGTCAGCGGCGCGATCCCCACGTGCGTGAGCGCGCGGCGAGGATAGAGCGTCGCCTCCACGTCGATCACGGTGTCGCGGCCGGGACGCACGATGAACTTGTAGGCACCCGCCACGCTCTGGCTGTCGAGCAGCGCATGGATCAGGATGTCGCGCGCGCCGGCCGCGGGCCGCTCGATCCAGAAGGCGCGAAACAGAGGAAACTCCTCGCCCCCGGGCCGGGCCGTATCGACCGCGAGCCCGCGCGCGGACAGGCCATAGCGCTGCCCCTTGCCGACCGCCTTGAAATAGCTCGCGCCCTGAAACGACACGAACTCGTCGAGCGCATCCGCCCGGTTCAGAAGCCCGGAGACGCGAAAACCGGAAAACCCGAACGGCGCGCCGTCCGGTGGATTAGGGATCGAAGGCCCGAAAGAGAAGCTCGCGCTGTCCGCGATGAGGCTCTGCGTTTCGCCGCCGCTCACCACCCAGATCTCGACCGGCGCATCGTAGATCCATCCGAGCGGGAGCGGCTGCACCTCGTAGCCAAGGCCGTCGCCGCGCCAAAGGGTGGCCTCGGGCCGCAGCCGGATCTCGCGATACTGCTCGGGCGTGAGCGCATTGAAGGGCTCGGGCACGTCGGCCTTCGGCTTCACGAAGTCCCCTGCGGCCAGCTTTTCCGCCAGCTTGCGCACATGGTCTTCCGCGAAGGACTCAACTGGCGCAGCCTCGGCCGTGGTGGGAGCCGGCGCCTCGCCGCCGCCCGCATGCGCCATACGGAGGCTGTCCGCCGCGAGCGTCGCGACGGCGGCCCATGCGCTCGCGCCGAGCAGCACGCCGATCGGGACCTGCGCCCCTGCCAGGATCGTCAGCCATGAATTGTCACGTTTCGGAAAGCCCCCAACCGGCGACACACGCCATCCGAGCTTACGTCCGGCCCTTGGCCGATCCGCCCGATCGGATGATCCCCACGATGCACGCCAGCGACTGAAGTCAAGGAATCAGTATTTCCCGTGTTGCGCGAAGCTGATAGCCGTCGAATGTGGCAACATTTACCCACGCGTCGGGTTCCCGTGGGCTCTCGCAGAAAGTTTTTGCTGCGACGCATCGGGGAGCGGCCCCGCAATCGGCCTGTATATAAGTCGGCCTGTATATAAGAGAGTGACATGGGCACGCCGATCTCGCTTCGCCATCCGGCGCCGAGAAGAGCGTTAATGCGAAGCTCGCCACGGCGCGTGCGCCGCACGCGAATGTCAACCTCCGCGAGCAGCAGGGTGCGATATGGCGACAGGCTCGCCTCCCGGCAGCGCGCCCGGATAGGCAGGAAATTCTCCCGACATCGGCGGCATGTGGAAAACTCCGGGGCGCCCGGCGCGTGCAACTGAACGGTGTCAACCGTCCATATTCGTCAAACGTCTTCACAAAACTGATGCAATATCAGCGCATTGGCGCCGCAACGCCATACGTGGCAATCACGCCACATCGCCAAGCGATTCCTCTGGATAGGGCATCTTCGCC
>DAOMQQ010000145.1:0-7100 GCA_035445405.1 Hyphomicrobium sp. | reverse complement strand
CCGAGATCGGCCGCGACTATAGTGTCCGCCGCCCGCATTGCAAGCATGTCTCCGGCGCCTTTGCGGCCCTGCAAGACAGCCCTCGCCCCCGCGGCATGGCCCGGGTTATAGAGGGCGCGCCGCACCGGCTGAGCCTGGCGCCCGTCCAGGCGCGACCCCCGATCTCAAGCCGCAGGTGTCTATCGACACACGGAAAATCAAGGCCCTGCCCCATGACGAGCACAGATTCAGACCTCACAAACCGCCTCGACCGCATTGCGGCCGCCCTCGAACGGCTGGCGCCGCCCGCGCTCCGCCCCCAGCGCTTCGACGCGGCGGACGCCTTCGTCTGGCAGGCGGCGTCGCTCGGCTTCCAGCCCGTACCGCGCGTGAACCGTGTCCCCCTGGGTCTTCTGAAAGGCATCGATCACGCGGCGACCCAGCTCCTCGACAATACGCGCCGCTTCGCCGCCGGCCTGCCCGCGAACAACGCCCTCCTGTGGGGGGCGCGCGGCATGGGCAAGTCCAGCCTCGTCAAAGCCGCCCACGCAGA
This sequence comes from Hyphomicrobium sp., assembly GCA_035445405.1. Lineage (GTDB taxonomy): Bacteria > Pseudomonadota > Alphaproteobacteria > Rhizobiales > Hyphomicrobiaceae > Hyphomicrobium_C. The sequence continues at coordinate 6,568 of DAOMQQ010000145.1, read as the reverse complement.
CGTGCTCGCAGCTCTCCCCGAGGGCGCGCCGCGGCTCAAGCTCGTCGAAATCCATCGCGAGGACATCGCCACGCTTCCGGCCGCGCTCGCAGCCATGCGCGACGCCCCTCACCGCTTCATCGTGTTCTGCGACGATCTTTCGTTCGATTACGACGACACGAGCTACAAATCGCTCAAGGCCGTGCTCGAAGGCGGCATCGAGGGACGCCCCGCGAACGTCATCTTCTATGCCACCTCGAACCGCCGCCACCTGATGCCGCGCGATATGGTGGACAACGAGCGCTCGACGGCGATCAACCCATCGGAAGCCGTCGAGGAGAAGGTCTCGCTGTCCGACCGCTTCGGACTCTGGCTCGGCTTCCACAACGCGTCGCAGGACGACTATCTCGCCATGGTCCGCGCCTACGCCGCGCACTTCGGCCTCGACACCGACGAGGCCACGCTACGCCGCGACGCACTCGAATGGAGCATCACGCGCGGCGCCCGGTCCGGCCGCGTCGCCTGGCAATTCACCCAAGACCTCGCCGGCCGCCTCGGCAAGCCAATGTCGATTTGAGCGGGGCGCCCGCAAACCCGGCTGCGCAGCAGCCCGGGAGCAACGCGACCCGGGCCAAGTGGCCCGCCCCGCGGAGGGCGCGAAAAGGCCGCCTTGGCGCAGCCAAGACGGCCTTTTCGAACGAGCCCGTGAGCGAAAACAAATCCGGCGGCGCAGCAGCCCAGGCGCCAAGGGCGCCCGCGGCAAGTACCGCGCCCCCGCGGAGCGCCAGCGCGGCGGAAGCCGCGCGGTACGGCGCGTGAGCGAAATCAGATTCTTTCCATGAACGGCGTCGGATCGACGGGCTTCTGGCCCTGCCTCAGCTCGAAGTGAAGCTGCGGCTGATCCACCTGCCCCGTGCGGCCGACCTTCGCGATCACCTGCCCGCGGTTGATACGGTCGCCGCGCTTGACGAGGATCTCGTCCGCATGTGCGTAGGCGGTCACCCAGCCGTTGTCATGGCGGATCAGCACGAGGTTGCCGTAGCCCTTGAGCTCGTCGCCCGCGTACGCCACCACGCCGCTCTCGGCCGCGTGAATGTCCGTTCCCATCGGCGCGGAAAGGTTCACGCCGTCGTTGTGCGTGCCGTCGGGACGCGGCCCGAAGCCGCCGACGACCTTGCCGACCACCGGCCAGCGCAGCTTGCTCGACCCGGCCACCGAACCGGAGTTTTGCGAAACCGTGGGTGAAACCGCGTCGCTCGCCGATCCCGGCGTCTCCAATCGCGCGACGCGCTGCTCGGCATTGGGAGCAGGCGTGCTCGATCCGTTGAGCAGCGTCGGCTGCTGCGCGGTGGAGCCCGGCGGCATCGCGCGCTGATCGCCAAGGCGCACCGTTCCCGAAGGATTGCGCGCCTCTTGCGCCGGGCGGTGCTCCTGGGTCTGCACGGGACGCGTTTCGATAGTCGTGCGCGGCATCGGCTGCTGCGCGGCGGGCGGCTGATGGGCGGGCGGCGGCTGGTACGCCGGCGGCGCCTCGGCCACCTGCGTCGACGCGTCGGCTTCGCCCGGCAGTCTCAGCACGGTGCCCGGCATGACGCGGCGCGAGTCCTGAATGCCGTTGTAGCGTTCGAGATCGGCGAGGCTGATGCCGTTACGCCGCGCGATGGCGTAGAGCGAGTCGCCCGGCTGCACGGTATAGGTCTCGTTCCAGTCGGACGGCGCCTGGCTCACGGGCGCAACCGCCGCAACGTGCGAGGGCTCGTAGCTGGGCGGGCGCTGCTGCTGCGCGAGCGCACGCGAGCCCGACGGCAGGACGAGACGCTGGCCCGGCTGCAGGTTGGACGACGTGAGCCCGTTCGCGCGCATCAGTTCGTTGACCGACACGCCGTGGCGGCGCGAGAGGCCGTAAAGCGTATCGCCCGAGCGGACCTCGATGGAATCTCCGCTTCCCTGGCTCTCATAGGATGCCACAGGCGCGACATCACGCGATACGCCATAGCCCGGCGAGCCCGAAGAGGGATAGGACGGCGACTGGTAGCGCGTGTTGCCATAGCCCTGCTGGCTCGGATGCTGCGCGGGCTGCTGCCCGTAGCCTGAGCCGCGGGTGGCATAAGGATCCGAATTCTGGGGCGAGAGGGCGCTGGTGGTGAACTGGTCGTCCGGCGGCGGCAGATCTGAGCGCGAAACCTGTGTGGTGCGCTGCGCGGGCCGATCATATGCGGCTGTGCCGAATTCGGACGACGTGGAGCGCCCGCTCATGCCGACAGACGGCGCGTAGCCGGACTGTGCCCGCGCGCCTTCAGGATTGCCGAGATCGAAGCGTGAAATATCCGCGCTGCATCCCGCCAAAGCGGCGGCGGCAGCAACGGCGAGCACAGGAACCGCCCCGGACACGCCGAAGGATCGATGACATTTACGCAAAGACTTTAACATGCCACACACCCTAAATACCCACTTCAGGTAACCCTTAACTCGTTAATGGGTCCTTAACGCGAGCTGAACATTGCTCCGCGATTCGCGGGGGGCGTGGAACGGCTGACAGCCGGCTCTATCCGGACAATCCGGCCCCTGAGCCTTATGAGTACGCACCGATTGTGCTGCGATGACGGAAAAATATCGGCGACTTGACGGCCTTTGAGCTGCCTGAGTGCTTCCGGAAAAGTGGGAGCCGGTTTTGCGATAGGACGCACGACACCGCTTGAGTTGCAGCGTCAGCCGGCATCCTTGAGACGCCCGCTCCCGTCGAGCGTGAGCCTCTCGCCGAGCGCTTCACGCGTCGCCTCGTGCGTCAGGTTGAGATAGAGCGGCGTCACCGAGACGAAGCCGTCCGCGATGGCGCGTAGGTCCGTCCCTGGCACCGGATCGGACCGGCGATGCGAGAAGCCGACCCAGAAATAGGGCGCACCCCACGTGTCGCTGCGTTCCTCGATCTTGAGACCGCCCTGGTCGCGACGGCCCTGGCGCGTCGCGGCAATGCCACGGACATCCCCCGGCGCGAGATCGGGATAGTTCACGTTCATCAGCGTGCCCGCCGGCCATTCGGCGGCGAGCAACTGCTCGACGAGGCGCGCACCGTAGGTCAGCGGCGTCTTCCAGTGCTGCTTACCCTCGGGATCGAAACCGATGGTGAGGCTCATGGCGATCGAGCGGATGCCGAGCAGCGTGCCTTCCATGGCGCCCGCGATGGTGCCCGAATAGGTCACGTCCTCGGCGAGGTTCGCGCCGTGATTGACGCCGGAAAGAACGAGATCCGGCGCCCGGTCCTTGAGCACGTGCTTGACGCCCATGATCACGCAGTCGGCCGGCGTGCCGCGCACGGCGAAGGCCCGCTCGCCGATCTCGCGATAGCGCAAGGGCACTTGCAGGGTCAGCGCGTGCGACGCCCCGCTCTGGTTCGTCTCAGGCGCGACGATCCAAACGTCGTCGGAAAGCTGACGCGCGATCTGGTGCAGCACGGAAAGCCCGTGCGCGCCCGCTCCGTCGTCGTTGGTGACCAGAATGCGCATGTCGTTGCCTACGCCCGTACGTTTCCTCAATGCGAGACGCAGTCTATCACGCCCGTCAAGGGCCCCGGGTAGGACCGCTCAGCCCACCTGCCGCTCGATCCGCGTGATGCCGCCCATATAGGGCTGCAGCACCTCCGGAATTATGACGGACCCGTCGGCCTGCTGGTAGTTTTCCAGCACCGCGACGAGCGTGCGGCCGACCGCGAGGCCGGAGCCGTTCAGCGTGTGCACGAAACGCACCTCTTTGCTCGTCTTGTCGCGATAGCGCGCATTCATGCGCCGGGCCTGGAAATCGCCGCACACCGAGCAGGACGAGATTTCCCGATAGGCATCCTGCCCCGGCAGCCACACCTCGATGTCGTAGGTGCGCTGCGAGGCGAAGCCCATGTCGCCCGTGCAGAGCATCACCGTGCGATAGGCGAGCCCGAGCCGCTTCAGCACCTCTTCCGCGCAGGCCGTCATGCGCTCGTGCTCGTCGAGGCTCTGCTCCGGCGTGGTGATGGAGACGAGTTCGACTTTCGAGAACTGATGCTGGCGGATCATGCCGCGCGTATCGCGCCCGGCCGCACCCGCTTCCGAGCGGAAGCACGGCGTCCAGGCGGTCAGCCGCATCGGCAGCGCGTCCTCGTCCAGGATATGCTCGCGCACCATGTTGGTGAGCGAAACCTCGGCGGTCGGGATCAGCCAGTAGCCGTTCTCCGTCTTGAAAAGATCCTCCGCGAACTTCGGCAGGTTGCCGGTGCCGAACGCCGCATCGTCGCGCACGAGCAGCGGCGGGTTCGTCTCCGAATAGCCGAACGTGTCGGTCTGAAGGTCGAGCATGAAGCTCGCGAGCGCGCGCTCGAGCCGCGCGAGCGCACCTTTGAGATAGACAAACCGCGCGCCCGAGACCTTGCCCGCGGTCTCGAAGTCCATCAGCCCCAGCGCTTCGCCGATCTCGAAATGCTGCTTCGCCGTGAAGTCGAACTTGGGCGGCGCGCCGACGCGGCGCACTTCGACGTTGTCCGTTTCGTCCACGCCGACCGGCACGTCCTCGCGCGGCGTGTTCGGGATGACGGAGAGCGCCTCTTCGAGCGCATGGATGAGCTGGCGCTCCTCCTCCTCGCCCGATTGGATCACCTCCTTGAGCTCGGCCACTTCCGCCATCAGCTTGCTGGCGAGGGCCTCGTCCTTCGCGCCCTTCGCCTTGCCGATCTCCTTGGACGCGGCATTGCGACGGCTCTGGGCGTCCTGCAGCTTCGTGAGATGCCGCCGCCGTGCCTCGTCGAGCTCCAGAAGTTTGGCGCTCGCCGGCTCCAGGCCGCGATTCTCCAGCCCTTTATCGAAGGCTCCAGCATTCTCTCGAATCCACTTGATGTCGAACACGTGGCCCGTCCTTGGCGTCGGTTGTTTGCGAGGTCCCCGAGAGCTATAGGGCGCGAGGCGGCCGAGGTCCAGGCGGCCGCCGAGACGCGTGTCTAACGGGGTGTTTTTTAAGTGGTCTTGGCTGCCGCTTCAGCGGCCTCCTTGGCCGCCTGCTGCTTCTCGACCCACGCGACGGACACGATGGCGAGTTCGTAGAGCAGCGTCGTGGGCAGCGCCATGATGATCATGCTGATCGCATCCGGCGGCGTCATGATCGCCGCCACCGCGAAGATGCCGACGATGGCGAAGCGCCGCCCGTTGCGGAGCATGTCGGAGGTGACGATCCCGACCCGCGCGAGCAGCGTCAGCACGACCGGAAGCTGGAAGCAGATGCCGAAGCCGAAGATCAGCGTCATGATCAGCGACAGATATTCGGATACCTTCGGCATCAGCTCGATGGCGGCGGACCCGTCGCTCGCGGATTGCGCAAGCCCCATCGAGAAGCGGATCAGGATCGGCATCGCGACGAAGTAGACGACCATCGCGCCGAGCACGAAGAACACGGGCGTCGCGATCAGGTACGGCCGGAAGGCCGCGCGCTCGTTCTTGTAAAGTCCCGGCGCGACGAACTTGTAGATCTGTGTCGCCACGACGGGGAACGACAGGAACGCCGCGCCGAACAGCGCGAGCTTGAGGTGCGTGAAGATCTGCTCGAGGAAGTGCGTCGCGATCAGGCGCACCTGATGCTCGCCCGACACCCACACGTAAGGCCACACCAGCACGTCGTAGATATAGCGCGCGATCGCGAAGCACAGCAGGAACATCGCGAAGAACGCGGCGACCGAGTAGATCAGCCGCTGGCGCAGCTCGATCAAATGATCGAGCAGCGGGGCCTTCGAGGCTTCGATGTCGTCCTGGCTGGAGCGCGGAGCAGTATCTTGCATCAGCCCGCCCCCTTCGGAGCGTCGGCCGGCCGTTCGCTCGACACGCGCTCCTCGCCCTGGGGCGAGGGCGTGACCCCGAACTCACGCTCGGGAATCACGGCGTCCGGCTGCCCCTCGGTCGCAACGTCGGGCGCCGTGGTGTCGGCGGTGATTTCGGGCTTCGCCTCCGCCTCGATGACGCTCTCGGGCTTCGGCTGCACGGCATGGTTGGCGTTGAGGTCCACGCGCATCGCAGCCTTCGCGCTATCGACCGAGCGCGTCGCATCGTCGAACGACTTCTTCACGCCATCGCCGATATCGCGCATTTCTTTTTGAATGCTGTCCATCTCGGCCTCGCGCATGGCCTGCTCGAACACGGCCTTAAACTCGTTGGCGTGCTTGCGGATAATACCGAGATGACGGCCGAGTGTGGAGAGAAAGCGCGGCAGCTCCTTGGGTCCCACGAGCAAAAGCGTGACGACGCCGAGGATAAGGATCTCGCTCCAACTGACTTCGAACATCTGATCGTCCAACCCGGAAAAAGCGAGCGCAGACCAAGCTCACGACCATGCCGCCCGGCACGAGAGCTCGCGGCTTGGGCACGAGCCGGATCCTGCGAGCCGAGCCCGCCTCAGCCCGCCTTCGACCTGTCGCGTTCGGCGGCTTCCTGTGCGGCGTTGTCGATCACCTTGGGATCGGGCTGAGGCGGTGACGCCTCCTCCTCGGCCAAGCCCTTCTTGAAGCTCTTGATGCCACGCGCAACGTCGCCCATCAGGTCCGAAATCTTGTTACGGCCGAACAGGAGAACGACGACGAGCA
>DAOMQQ010000144.1:0-7110 GCA_035445405.1 Hyphomicrobium sp. | reverse complement strand
AGGACGCGACCTTCGGCCCGACGATCATGTTCGGAGCAGGCGGCACCGCCGTCGAGGTAATGAAAGACACGGCCCAGTCGCTCCCGCCGCTCGACGCGCTGCTCGCCCACGACGTGATCCGCGAAACGCGCATCAGCCGCCTCCTGAAAGGCTACCGCAACCGCCCCTCCGCAGATCTCGACGCCATCGCGGATGTCCTGATCCGTATCAGCTCCCTCGTCACGAACCATCCGGAAATCCGCGAGCTCGACATCAATCCCTTGCTCGCCGACGAAAAGGGATGCATCGCCGTGGACGGGCGCATGCGCATCGTGGACGAAGCCGAGCAACCGCGCCGTCCGCTCGCCATTCGGCCCTACCCGGCCCAATGGGAGACGACGCGCGAGCTCGAAAGACTCGGAAAAATTCATCTTCGGCCCATCCGGCCTGAAGACGAAGCGCTCTACGAGAGGTTCTTCCATGCGATCACGCCGGAAGATTCCCACATGCGCTTCTTCACCATGCAGCCCGATCGCTCGCACCGCTTCGTCGCCCGCCTCACGCAGATCGACTACGCGCGCGAGATGGCCTTCGTCGCCCTGTCGGACGAGGGCGAATTGCTCGGCGTCAGCCGTCTCTCCGCCGATCCCGACTACGCGCGCGCCGAGTATGCCGTGATGGTGCGGTCGGACCTCAAGGGGCGCGGCCTCGGATGGCTCCTGATGCGCCACCTGATCGACTACGCGCGTGGTGAAAATCTCAGCCAGCTGTTCGGAGAAGTCCTGGCCAGCAACACGACCATGCTCGACATGTGCCGCGCGCTCGGCTTCCGCATCGAGACTGCGCCCGGCGACGTCACGGTCCGCAACGTGACCCTCGATCTCGCCGCGGGCGAGCAACCGGAAGCGGCCCGCGCATGACGTTCATGCGCTCGGGGCATTTCCCTCAATCCCGATAAAGGAAAGGGACGGCAGACCGCCGCCGCAGCCGCGTCAAGGCCGCGGCTTGTCGTCCTCGTCGTCGGAAATCGCCCGCCAGCCGGAGCCTTCCAGATCCTGGAACTGCCCCGAGTTGAGCGCCCAGATGAACGCGACGAGACCCACGGCACCGAGCGCGAGCGCACAGGGAATAAGCCAGGCAAGAGCGGTCATCTGCGTCCTCCTACCAAAGACAGCCGAAGCCTCGCCGTCTTGAGCCGCAGCGCGTTGAGCGTGACGGCGATCGACGACAGCGACATCGCGAGCGCGGCGATCAGCGGCGTGACGTGCCCCGCCATCGCCATCGGCACCGACACCGCGTTGTAGGCAAGCGCAATCGCGAAGTTCTCGATGGCCATGCCCTGCGACGCGCGGGCGACCTTGATGGCCTCGAGCACCGGACCTAGTTCCTCGCCCTGGAACACGGCGTCTGCCGCGGTCTGGCTGATGTCGGCGGCCGACGACGGTGACAGCGACGCATGAGCTGCAGCCAGGGCCGGCGCATCGTTGAGCCCGTCGCCCACCATCAGCACCTTGCGCCCCGATGCCTTGAGCGCATCGAGAACCGCGATCTTGCCATCCGGGCGGACGGCCCCCTGCGAGGTCTCGATCCCGACCTCCTGCGCCACACGCTGCACAGCCTCCTCGCGATCGCCCGAGATCAGATAGACGCCATACCCGGCGCGACGAAGGTTCGCGACCACATCCGGCGCATCGGCGCGAACCGCGTCGTCGAAATGAAACGCGACAGGCGCACGTCCGGCTGCGCCATACCACAGCGAACCCGCCCCGCCATGCGCGGCCGACACGCCGTCGATCCAGGCTGCCGATCCGAGCCGCCGCTCGCCCGACGGACCCATCGCCGAAAGCCCCGATCCCGGAACCTCCGTAACGCCCTCCGCCGGCCGGACATCGATCCCGCGCGCCTCGGCAGCCATCAGCACCGCCTTCGAATAGGGGTGCCGGCTGGCGATCGCGAGAGAGGCAGCCTCGGCCAGCGCCGCGTCGTCGATCGCGCTCGCATTGCTCAGAACCGGCGCACCGCGCGTCAAGGTTCCGGTCTTGTCGAACACGACCGTGTCCACTTCAGCCAGCCGCTCCAGCCCGTCGGCCGCCTTGAGGATCACGCCCTTTCCGAACAAGCGGCTCGTGGCCGTCACCTGCACGGCAGGGACCGCCAGCGCCAGCGCACACGGACACGTGATGATCAGGACAGCGATCGCGTGCGTCAGCGAAAGCTCCCAGCCTGCGCCGAACATCATCCAGCCGACGAACGTCGCCGCACCGAGCACATGCACGGCAGGCGCATACTGGCGCGCCGCACGATCGGCGAGGCGCACGTATTGTCCGCGCCCCTGTTCGGCGGCCTGCATCAGCCGCGCGATCTCGGCGAGAAGCGTGCTGTCGTCCGTTGCGGTCGCCTCGACCACGACCGGGCGCGTCAGATTGACCGTCCCCGCATGCACCGTGCCGCCTTTGCCGACGGCCTGGGGCAGCGTCTCGCCCGTGATCAGGCTCGCGTCGACATCCGTCACGCCATCGACGATGCGCCCATCCACCGGAATGCGTTCGCCGACGGCAACCTGCACCTTCATGCCCGGCGCGAGAGCACGTGCACTGACGCGGCGCGCCGTCCCGTCCTCGTCGAGGACGAGCGCACCCAGCGACTTGAGACCCAGCAGGTTCTCGGCCGCGCCGCGGGCGCGCACGCGGACATGCTGGTCGAGATAGCGCCCGATCAGCAGAAAGAACGTCAACATGATCGCCGCATCGAAATAGACGTGCGACGTGCCGCGCAGGGTCTGGTAGAAGCTCATGACCGTCGCGAGCGATATGCCGAGGGAAATCGGCACGTCCATGTTCAGGCGCCGGCCCTTGAGCGCGTCGATCGCGGAGCGGAAAAACGGCTGCGCCGAATATGCAATGGCCGGCATGGCGATCAGCGCGGAAAGCCAGTGAAAGAGCGCCGCCGCCGCCTTGTCCATGTCGCTCGCTTGACCGGCCCACACGGAAACCGAAAGCAGCATCACGTTGGCCGCCGCAAATCCCGCGACGCCAAGCCGGCGCAGAAGATCGTCCGCCCGGGCGACGTCTTGATCGCCTCTGGCTTCGACGGCCTCGGCCGCGCGGAACCCGGCGCGCCCCAACGCGTCGATCAGCGCCTGCACGTCGACCCGAGCGGGATCGAACGTCGCCGAGGCACGGCGCGCCGAGAGATTGACACGCGCGTCCGAAACGCCCGGCACACTCTTGAGGCAACGCTCGATGGAGGTCATGCACGCACCGCAGTGCATGTTCTCGACCACCAGAGACACCGTTTCCGATCGCACCTCCGCCCGCGCGGCAGGCCCGTCGAACGCCCCGTCCGCGACGCCCAGCTTCAAGGCGCGATCCACAGCCGCCTCCTCACCTGATAGTCCGGCGCCGCGCCGTCTCCGCTTTTGGAAACCCGCACATCGACGAGCCACGATCCGGGCTCGGCATCGGCGAGCGCGCCTTCGTAGACGCCGGGCGAGACCTCCGCGAGCCTGAGCGTCCGGTCGAAACGGTTCGTAGCCGGCCGCCCCAGGTCCGCCACGACGTTCCGCCGCACGATCGCGGCCCCGTCGCCGTCCTCAAGAGACACGCTCAGCCTGAGCGGTGTGCCGCGCGCCTCGACACGATCCTGCCAGCCGAGCGCAGCCTGCTTTTCGTCGATCTCGATCCGCCGATTGTAGGCGAGCCCTTCGCGGTAGGCGTTCACGTTCTCGACGCCGCCGAACGTGGAAACCGCTTTGTAGATCAGGAAGGAGTCCACGGCGACGATGGTGCCGAAGAACGCCAGCATCGCAAGCAGAACATGCCCGCCTCGGATCTCGCGCGCCGGGCGCGTCCCTTCCGACGAATGTGTCATGGTCCAGGACTCCTGAATGTGGTCTCGCGGATGACGGCGTCGCCGCTCGCGAGATCTTTCACGGTAAGCGTCAGCGGCGTGGCGGCCGCACCGAGCTTCGACACCGCCCCGTGCGGCACGCTGACGTAAACCTTGAACGCCCTGAGCGCATCCGGCTCCACCACGAGCGGCGCATCGGGTGCTTCGAAGCCGACGATGGAAGCGTGGAAGTCCGGCACGCCGTCGATCCCGAGCTGGAACGTCCGCGCCTCATGCGTCTTGTTGAGCACCTTGATGGTGTAGCCGTTGCGGATGCCGCCATCGGACAGCACGACATACAGCGGATTGCGATCCGGGATCACGCTGATCTCGACGACGGATCTCACGATCCACGCCCACGCCATCAGCGCCATGACGAGCGCGATCAGACCCGAGTAGACGAGCAGCCGCGGCCGCAGAAGCCGAACCGGCGCCCGATCGCTTTCCGAAGCAGCCTCGATGTTCCGGAAGGTGTCGTAGCCGATCAGACCATACGGACGATCGACCTTCCCCATGATCTCGTCGCAGGCATCGATACAAAGCGCGCACTGAATGCATTCGAGCTGCTGTCCGTCGCGGATGTCGATGCCCATCGGGCAGACGGCGACGCACGCCTTGCAATCGATGCAGTCGCCGCGGTTTTCCCACGGCTGACCCTTCTTATGCGGTCCCCGCGGCTCGCCCCGATATCCCCGATAGGAGACCAGTAGCGATTCCGAATCGTACATCGCCGCCTGAATGCGCGGCCAAGGGCACATATAGATGCAGACCTGCTCGCGTGCGATCCCACCGAGGAGATAGGTCGTGAAGGTGAAGATCCCCATGAACACGTAGGCGACGAGCGGCGCCTCACCCGTCACGAGCTCCATCGCGAGAGTGGGAGCATCGCGGAAGTAGAAGACCAGCACGCCTCCCGTCGCGAGCGCGATCAGGAGCCACGAAACGTGTGTCGCCGTCTTCTTCCAGATCTTCTCGAACGTCCACGGCGCCTTGTCGAGCCGCATACGGGCGTTGCGGTCTCCCTGCCAGAACCGCTCGACCAGGATCATGAGATCCGTCCAAACGGTTTGCGGGCACGCATAGCCGCACCACATCCGCCCGGCCAGAGCCGTCACGAGGAACAGCGCCAGCGCCGAGATGACGAGAATGCCGGTGATGAAATAGAGCTCTTGTGCCCAGATCTCGATCGGCCCGAAGTAGAGCCGCTGGTTGGCGAAATCGAGCAGGAACGCCTGATCGGGAAGCGTAGGGCCGCGATCCCAGCGTATCCACGGCAGCAGATAGTAGATGCCGAGCGTCACCAGCATCACGATCCACTTGACGGAGCGAAAGGTGCCGTGCGCGAGCTTGGGATAGATCTTCTGCCGCGAGGTGTAGAGCGCGCGAGACTCCTTGGACGACACCGCATCGACATCGATACGCGTGATACCGGGGGCGGCCTCGGCGGCTGCCCCCCTCTCGAAGCTCTTATGTGGCTCCATGTGCGTCACGTCGGCCGTCTCCGCCCGCCTTCTGTCGCTATTCTCCGCCACCGAGCGAGTGAACGTAGATCGCAAGCATCCGGATGGCGACCGGATCGATGCGGCCTTCCCAGGCCGGCATCATTCCGCTGCGTCCACCGTGGACGCTCTCCACCACATCTTGCTTCCGGCCACCGTAAAGCCAGATGGCATCCGCAAGGTTCGGTGCGCCCATCTCGACCATACCCTTGCCGTCGGCTCCATGACACGCGGCACACTGCTCCGCGAACACCACGCTGCCGCGCTCGGCCTTTTCCGCGTCCTCCGATTTGCCCGACAGCGAGAGCACGAACTCAGCGACGTCCGAGATCTGCGCTCTGTCGAGCAACCCGTCGATGCCGAAACGAGGCATTACGCCCTGATGCGTGCTGGCGTGATCCGAGCGGATACCGAAGCGGATCGTGTTCTCGATCGCTTCCACCGTCCCGCCCCAGATCCAGTCGTCGTCGTTGAGGTTCGGATACCCCTTGAAGCCTTGGGCGCCGGAGCCGTGGCAGGGCGCGCAGTTGTTCGCAAACTGCGCTGCACCGCCGCGTCTCACGAATTCCATGAGGTTGGCGTCGCCACGAACGTCTTCGACGGACTTGTTGGCGATCGCTTCCAGAAACGGGGCCTGGGTCTGCTTCGCGTCCGCGATCTCCTGCGCCACGACGTTGCGCTGGCTGTAGCCCAGCATACCGCGTGTGTAGTCTTCGGCCAGCGGCCACGCCGGATAGAGGATCCAGTAGCCGATCGACCAGACGATGGTGGCATAGAGCACATAGAGCCACCACTTCGGCAGCGGCTTGTTGAGCTCCTTGATGTCTCCATCCCACACGTGCCCGGTGGTTTCCGCGCCTGTCGCGGCGTCGTATTCCTTATGTCCGGCCATGCGTATCCTCCCCGTCCTCGTCATCTTCACGCAAGAGGGAGGGCCGTGCGGCCTCTTCAGCCGGAATATCGTCCTCCACCACGAGCGGCGCACGCGCGGCGCGCTCGAACTTGTCTTTGTTGCCTGGCCGCAGCGCGTAGAACAGCATGCCCGCAATGACCAGGCCGAACAGGCCCATCGCGATCATCTGAGACCAGCCCACCATGTCTTCGTACGTCATGGCTCACCTCAAGTTCGGACCGGCTGCATCGAATTTCGTGAAATCGACCAGCGTGCCAAGCATCTGAAGATAGGCGATCATCGCGTCCATCTCCGTCACGGGCCCCTCGGGCTTGCCGTCGAACTTGCGCACTTGCGCCTTCGGATACCGTTCGAGAAGCGCACGCGCCTCGCGTGCATCCGGCTGCGTCTGCGCAACGAGATCCGTCTTCGCGTTCTCGATCATCTCGTCGGTGTAGGGCACGCCCGCGAGCTTGAGCGCCTCCATGTGCTTCCTGATGCTGTCGACATCGAGCGTCCGGTTCGCGAAGAACGGATAGCCCGGCATCACCGTCCCCGGCACCACCTCGCGCGGGGCCGTGAAATGATCCACGTGCCATTGATCCGAGTACTTGCCGCCCACGCGCGCAAGGTCGGGCCCCGTGCGCTTCGACCCCCACTGGAACGGATGGTCGTACATGCTCTCGGCGGCCAGACTGTAGTGCCCGTAGCGTTCCACTTCATCGCGCAAGGAGCGGATCATCTGGCTGTGACAACCGTAGCAGCCTTCGCGGATGTAGATGTCGCGCCCGGCGAGCTCGAGCGGTGCGTAGGGACGCATCCCCTGCACCTTCTCGATCGTGGACTTGAGGA
>DAOMQQ010000143.1:0-7123 GCA_035445405.1 Hyphomicrobium sp. | reverse complement strand
AAAAAGAGCGGACCCTTGCGGGGCCCACTCAATGAGTTGAGATGATCATGAGCAGACGAATACTACGTGAGGATGACAGCCGTTGCAAGGGTATTTGCGCGATTTGCAGGCACTCGTCTGGCTAGGCGAAGCCTTCCCGGCCCTAATCTGGGTCAGGCGCGGACAAATCGGAAGTAATAGCGCCGGCGTCCTTCTCGGACCGCCTTCGCCTCGTACCGTGTTCCCGGCCAGTCGTCGGGCCGAACGCGCCAGTCCCCCGTGGCCTCCGCCGTCCAGCGGAACGCCGGCGTCTTCTCCACCGCCAGAAGCGCCGTACGCGCATAATCGCCGATATCCGTCGCGAGCCGGAGTTCGGCACCCGGCACCATCACGCGCTGAAGCTCGCCAAGCAACGACGGTGAAAAAAGCCGCCGCTTCTGGTGGCGCGCCTTCGGCCAGGGATCGGGAAAGAGCATGAACACCCGCCCGAGCGAGGCGTCCGGCAGCCACCGCAGCAGGGGACGCACGTCATCGCCCCAGAGCCTCAGGTTGCCGATGCCCTCCGCGTCGATGGCCGTCAGCGCCTTCACGACGCCCTCCTCGAACGGCTCGCATCCGATGAAGCCCACGCCCGGGTTCGCGCGCGCCTGCCAGATGAGGTGCTCGGCGCCCCCGAACCCGATTTCGAGCCACACCGCCGACGTTCCCGGCGAGAAAAGCTGCGTCAGGTCAGAGGGTGCGGGCCGGGCCAGGTCGACCGTGACGCGCGGCAGCAGGTCGGAGAGAAGCGAGCCTTGGCGCACGCTGAGCTTGCGCCCCCGCCGCCGCCCGAAGGATCTGATGTCCCCCGGCGGCGGTGATGCGGCTTTCGCTTCTTCCGGATCCAAGGCCCGTTCCCCTGCACGCAATCGCGTGCGCGTCGCGCTGCTCGTCAGACCGCCTTCTTGATGGCGTCCGCGAGATCCGTCTTCTCCCAGGAGAAGCCGCCGTCGTTGTCCGGCTTGCGGCCGAAGTGGCCATAGGCCGACGTGCGGGCGAAGATCGGCTTGTTGAGATCGAGGTGCTGGCGGATGCCGCGCGGAGTGAGATCCATGGACTTGGCGAGCGCGGCCTCGATGGCAGCCTCGTCCACCTTGCCCGTGCCGTGCGTGTCCACATAGATCGAGAGCGGACGCGCGACGCCGATGGCATAGGAAAGCTGGATCGTGCAGCGGTCGGCGAGACCGGCAGCCACCACGTTCTTTGCCAGATAGCGCGCGGCATACGCAGCCGAGCGGTCCACCTTCGTCGGATCCTTGCCGGAGAAAGCGCCGCCGCCATGGGGCGCCGCGCCGCCGTAAGTGTCGACGATGATCTTGCGCCCCGTGAGGCCCGTGTCGCCGTCCGGCCCGCCGATGAAGAACTTGCCGGTCGGGTTGATGTGCCAGATCGTATCGTTGCTGATCCAGCCTTCGGGAAGCGCGGCCCGCACGAACGGCTCGACGATGCCGCGCACGTCGTTCGACGAGAGGTTCTCGACGACATGCTGATGCGAGACGACGATCTGCGTCACGCCGACGGGCTTGCCGTTCTCATAGCGCACCGTCACCTGGCTCTTCGAATCGGGACCGAGCTTCGCCGCGTCGCCGTTGCGCGCCTTGCGGGCGGTTGCGAGATCCTCGAGGATCTTGTGGCTGTAGTAGATCGGCGCCGGCATCAGCTCCGGCGTCTCCTGGCACGCATAGCCGAACATGATGCCCTGGTCGCCCGCGCCTTCTTCCTGGTTGGCGGGCTGCTTGGCGTCCACGCCCTGCGCGATGTCGGCAGACTGCGGATGGAGAAGAACCTCGATGTCCGCGGTCTCCCAGTGGAAGCCATCCTGCTCGTAGCCGATGTCGCGAATGGCCATGCGCGCCACGTGCGCAATCCAATCCTTCGTGACCGTATCGGGCCCGCGCGTCTCGCCCGCGATCACCACCTTGTTGGTGGTCGCAAGCGTTTCGCAGGCAGCGCGAATGATCCAGGGATCGAGCCCCGCTTTCGGCCCCTCACGATAGAAGAGGTCGACGATCTCGTCGGAGATACGATCGCAGACTTTGTCCGGATGCCCCTCGGAAACGGACTCGCTCGTGAACAGAAACGACTGGCGTGCCACTCTGGCCCCCTTCGATCTCGCGCTAATGCCTGAAATTCGGGCCGTGTCTTACAGTTTTGGCAAGGCGGGTCAAGGCCGCGGGACTGAAAAGCTTAGATGAAACAGCGCAAACAGAGAAATTTCGCAGCGAATCCCGTGGGTGGCAGCATGCCTCACCCGTACTCTTCTTCGCCCCCCAGCGAGCGAACGAGATCGACGACGGAGCGGCGTACCTTCGGATCTGTGATCTTCACGAACGCCTTGTTGAGCTCGAGCCCCTCGCGCGTCGAAAGAAACTCGATCACGTAGCTTTCCGCCGGCTGCTCGGCGAACCCCGGCTGAGGCGCAGCGTCGATCGCATCCGCCGGCGCCTGGTCGTAGAAGAACTGGACCGGCACGCCGAGCACGCGCGCGAGATCGAACAGCCGGCTGGCCCCGATCCTGTTGACGCCCTTTTCGTACTTCTGAACCTGCTGGAACGTGAGCCCCAGATGCTCGCCGAGCTTTTCCTGGCTCATGCCGAGCAGCATGCGCCGGAGACGCACGCGCGTGCCGACATGCGCGTCGATCGGGTTCGGCTTGCGAGAGCTGCGCTCGACGTCACTCTCGTCGTCCCCAGCCTGATCGTCCTTCGCCATGCTTTTACGCGCTCCCATGTCCGTTTCAGTCCATCTCGCCCGCACGCTCACTGCGTATTTAACTCGATCAAGACGGTCAACTTTGACCTGCATGAAAGTGATGTTATGCAAATCTTAGGTTGAAACCATTGAAACAAACAGCTCAAAGCGCCAAGGCCCCTCCCCGCGCGGGCCCCTGGTGCGCGACGCCCCTGATGCCGCCATAAACGGCAAACCCGGCTCAACGCCGGCCGGCTTTTGTCGAAAAAACAAGTGTAGCAGCCAGCAGCAGCCCGGCGGCAAGAAAAATAATATCGCCCCAGGCGGCATAGAGCGGCCGGCTGTGGACGCGTGGCAAGCCCGTATCCAATGTGCCTCTCTCGTTCAGACCCAACTGCGCGACGATCCTCCCAGTGGCATCGATCATCGCCGAAATCCCGTTGTTGGCGGCCCGAACCAGTGGCAACCCCTCCTCGACGGCCCGCACCCGCGCCTGATGGAAATGCTGATGGGGGCCGGTTGTGTTCCCGAACCAGCCGTCGTTGGTCACATTGACCAGAAGCTCAGGCGGAGCCGCGCTCTTCCCGACGACACCCGGAAAAATCGCCTCGTAGCAGACGAGTCCGCCGGCCGGCGGCAACCCGGGCACGGTCAGCACGGGACGCGGTGTCACACCCTCCGTGAAGCCGCCGCGCATCCGCGTGAGCTGTTCCAGGCCGATGGCCTCGAGCGTGGCTTGCCAGGGCAGGTACTCGCCGAACGGAACCAGATGCGTCTTGTCGTAAAGCCCCGCGATCCCGCCGTCGCTGTCGAAGACCATGAGGCTGTTGAAGGCGCGAAAGGGATGCCCCCGGTCCTCGCCTGCGCCGTCCTCCGCCGCTTCGCGCCGAAGCGCGCCCGTCAGCAGATGCACCCCATCGGGCAGCGTGTCGCCGATCGCGGCGAGCGCTTCGGGACGTTCGAGCGGCAGGAACGGCATCGCCGCCTCCGGCCAGATGACATGCGTAATGCCGGCCAGGTCGTCACGGTTGCCCGCCGGGTCTGTCCGCGAGAGATCGCGATGATCCTGGAAGATGGCAGCCTGCTTGTCGGCTTGCCATTTCTCGCGTTGCGGCACGCTCGGCTGCACGATGCGGATGCTGACACCCTCGACCATGTCCGATGGCGCCGTTGCGAGACGGATCATCCCGTAGCCCGCCAGCAGCACGAGCGGAGCGGCCGAGATCAGAAGCGCGTGAACGCCGGCCCGGCGACGCGGCGCGCCAGGGCGCGCATCGCCGCCCATCACCAACGGAGCGGCAAACACCGGCACGGCCAAGAGCGTCAGCCCGTAAATGCCGACGAGGCCTGCGCTCTGCATCATCACGAGCGGCCACGTAAGCCCGTACCCGAGCACATTCCACGGAAACCCCGTGAGAACATGCCCCCTGAGCCATTCGAAAACGCCGAGCGCCAACGCCAGCGCGATGATCCGCCCGAAACCCGGACGCCAGAACGCCCGCGCCGACGCGGCAGCAGCGGCCCAGAACAGCGCAAGTCCCGCAGGCATCAGCGTCACAGCGAACGGCAGCATCCAGCCGAACGTGTCGGCCTCGACGAGAAACGCTTCGCCGATCCAGAACAGGCCGAACAGAAAATAGCCGAAGCCGAACCACCAGCCGGCGCGCGCGGCCGCGAGCAAAGCCGCGCGCCCGGCGCGCTCTTGCCCGTCCGCGCCGTCGATCAGCCACACGAGCACAGGGAGCGTGAGGAACAGCACCGGAGCCAGAAAGAACGGCGCCATCGCGAGATTGGAAAGCGCGCCGGCCGCGAACGCGAGCGCACCCCGCCGCCACCCGTGGGCGTGGACCACCGCGCCGCGCCATGCGCCGAGGCGATCTCCCGCGACGGCGTGCGCGTCAGCCGGCCGCATGACCGTTGTCGGATGCCGGCATGCGAGGAACGTGGATCTTAAGCCGCTTCACGCGCCGCGGATCGGCGTCCAGCACCTCGAACTCGACGCCGGACGAATGACGGATCAGTTCCCCGCGCGCAGGCACCCTCCCGACGATGGAGAACACGAGGCCGCCCAGAGTATCGATCTCGGCTTCCTCTTCGGCCGTCAAAAACTTGAAACCGAGCCGCTCTTCGAGATCCTCGACCGGAGCGCGGCCGGACGCCACGAGCCCGAGCCTCGGATCGAGCACGATCAGATCCGCCTCCTCCTCGTCGTGCTCGTCCTCGATGTCGCCCACGATCTGCTCGACCAGGTCCTCGATGGTGACGAGACCGTCGGTGCCGCCGTACTCGTCCACGACGAGCGCCATGTGAATGCGCGTGGCCTGCATCCGGACGAGAAGGTTCATCGCCGGCATCGACGGCGGCACGTAGAGCACGGGCTTCTTGAGCTTGAGCACCGCGATGGGGCGCGACATGTCGAGGCGGCTCAAATCGGGCTTCGCCGGCTCGCTTTGCGCCGCGCCGTCCTTGGCATCGCCGGCAGCGGGCAGGTCGTCGGTGAGCGCGCCTTCGGGCTCGCCGCTCCGCTGTTTCGTCGGCGCGCGCAACGCGCGTCCCGCAACTTCGGCGGACACCCAGCGGAACAGATCCTTGATGTGGATCATCCCGCGCGGATCGTCGAGCGTGTCGTGGTAGATCGGAATGCGCGAGACGCCGGATTCCTCGAACAGCAGGATGAGATCGCCGAGCGACTGCATCTCCTCGATCGCGACGATATCGGTGCGCGGCACCATCACCTCGTCCACGCGCGAACCGCCGAACCGCAGCAAGCCGCCGAGCATGTCGAGCTCTTCGGGCGAGAACTCGCCGGTGACCTTCGCCTCCTCCTTCAGCAGCACCTCGAGCTTCTCACGCAGCGAGAGCTGCTCCCCGAGGCCGAGCCGGGCCCAGATCTGATGCAGCCATCCACTCGCGCTCTCGCGCATGCTAGGTCGATCGCTCGAAAGAGCTGTCGCGTCGTCGGTCTGGTCGTCGTTGCTGGTCATGATACGATTGGCGTTGTTTCGTCTTGATAGGGATTGGGGATGCCGAGGCCGGCAAGGATCTCCACCTCGATCGCTTCCATCTCCTCCGCGTCCGCCTCCGTTTCGTGGTCGAAACCGAGAAGATGCAGAAGGCCGTGGACGACGAGATGCTGCAGGTGATGCGCGAGCGGAATGCCCTGCTCGCCGGCTTCGCGCACGAGCGTTTCGTACGCGAGCACGAGGTCGCCAAGCGCACACGGCTCCGCTCCACCCGCGGGATGGCCGGCCGCGGACGCCGGAAACGACAGCACGTTGGTGGGCTTGTCCTTGCCGCGATAGCGGAGATTGAGGTCCTGCACGGACGCGTCGTCGCTGAGCGCGACACAGGCTTCCGCAGACGTCAGATCCGAGAAGCGCGGCCGGGCCGCAAGCGCGCGCCCTGCGTCTTCGATCAGTGCGTCGAGACCCTCGACGCCGTCCCAGTCTTCCGCGTCTTGCACGATGTCGAGCGAAAGCCAGAGAGGGACGCGGTCCGGCCTCCCGGTGGGACTTCGTCGACTGTCAGGTTCGTCAGGCATGGGGCGTCTTCCCCGCCGCCCCGGCGCGGTCGTAGGCCGCAACGATACGGGCAACGAGATCGCGGCGCACGACGTCCTGGTTCTGGAAGCGAACCGCCGTGATCCCCGGCACGCCCTGCAGGAACGACACGGCCTCTTCCAGCCCCGACGTCATGCCCGGAGGCAGGTCGATCTGCGAGGGATCGCCCGTAATGACCATCTTCGAGTTCTCACCGAGACGCGTCAGGAACATCTTCATCTGCATCGAGGTCGTATTCTGCGCCTCGTCCAGAATGACGAAGGCGTTGGCGAGCGTGCGCCCGCGCATGAAAGCGAGCGGCGCAATCTCGATCACGCCCTGCTCGAGGTCGCGCTCCACCTTCTCGGGCGAGAGCACGTCGTAAAGCGCATCGTAAAGCGGCCGCAGATAGGGGTCGACCTTTTCGCGCATGTCGCCGGGCAGGAACCCGAGCCGCTCGCCCGCTTCCACCGCCGGGCGCGAGAGGATGATGCGCTCGACGAGCCCGCGCTCCAGGCACTGCGCCGCGAACGCGACGGCGAGATACGTCTTGCCGGTGCCGGCCGGACCGATGCCGAACACGAGATCGGTGTCTTCCAGCGCGCGGATATACGTGCTCTGCGTCGGCGTGCGCGCCTTGACGACACGACGGCGCGTCGCGATCTGCGCCTGTCCGTCCACCGTCGGGCCTTCCTGGCGCGAATGGCGGATCAGCCCGTCGAAGTCGCCGGGTCCCACGGTCTCGCCGCGCGACACGCGTTCGTAGAGCTGCTCGAGAACACCGCGTGCGATGTCGCAAGACCCCTCGGGGCCCGAGAGAATGACGACATTCCCGTGCGCATGCGCTTCGATCCCGAGCCGATCCTCGACGAGCG
>DAOMQQ010000142.1:0-7157 GCA_035445405.1 Hyphomicrobium sp. | reverse complement strand
TCGGAAAAGGATGCGTGGGAACTTTTTGACGCGTATCATGGGAGAAATGTCTCGGCCGCGTTTGCCGAACTTGAATGGGAGTGAGGCGCCGGTACGGCGGCGCTCGCCCGCACCGGATTGGAGGACGCCATGATCCACGGCCCGCAGAACAAGAGCCGGTTCCGCTTTTCACGCCTGGCCGCGCTGGCCGCCTCGGCGCTGATCGCCTCCGGTGCTCTCCATGGCGCACCGGCTGCAGACGAGGACATCTGGCCGGCGCTCGAGAAGGACATCTTCGGCGCGCGCACGGTCACCGAGGACACATCGGCCGTGACGCTCGACGCCCCCTATCGGGCCGACGACGCGGCGCTCGTGCCGCTCACGGTGCGCATTCCGGCGCATGTGTCGGAGCATGTGAAGAAGCTCACGCTCGTCATCGACCAGAATCCGGCGCCGGTCGTCGGCGATTTCACGTTCGGTCCGGCTGCGGGCTCGGGCGAGCGCGTGATCGAGACGCGCGTCAGGGTCGACATGTATTCCAACGTGCGGGCGATCGTGGAGACCGACGACGGGCGCCTGCTGATGGCCACGAAGTTCGTGAAGGCCGCGGGCGGGTGCTCGGCACCGGCGCTGAAAGACACGGACGCCGCGCTGGCGGACGCAGGGCGCATGCAGATCCGCCATCTGGCGGGCGAGGCCGCAGCAGCAGCGACAGCGACTGGCCAGCGCATGGGGCAGGTCATGATCCGCCATCCGCAATATTCCGGGCTGCAGCTCAACCAGGCCACCGGCTATTACATTCCGGCGAAGTTCCTGCGCAGCATCGACATCTCGCGTGACGGCGAGCGGGTGTTCCGCGTCGAGGGCGGCATCTCGCTCTCGGAGGATCCCAACATCCGCTTCACGTATGCGAGCGGCGCGGACGACACCATCGAAGTCACCGCCGAGGACACCGACGGGCGCACGTTCACGGGACGGGCCGAACCGAAGGGCTCGTGAGCGCCGTTCGCACCGCGCTCCGGCGATATCCCGAATAAAAAAGGGCGCCTTGCGAGGCGCCCTTTTCATTGGAGCGTGCGGCGCGGATCAGAAACAGCGCACTTCGCCCTCGACCTGCGCGCGCTTCAGATCGTTGACCTTCGCGATGAACTGAGGGCCGTACATGTAGGCCACGCTCTCGCCGCCGCGCTGGCGCACGGAGAGGATCGTCTCGGCTTCCTCATACTGCGCGTAGGGCAAGACGGACGCGATCACGTCGATCGAGCACGAGCAGCGGTCCACGACGTCGCGCGTCATGCCATTGACCAGCATGCAGCCATAGACGTAGTCGGCGCGCGCGTTGGTCGGGTAGTCGTTCGAGATGTCCGGCAGCTTCAGCTTGGTGTCCTTTTCCGGGCAGTCCTCGCCGATGGCGGACGAGCCCGCCGCGATCATGAAAGCGGACGCTGCCGCAAGGGCGTATGCAAAGCGCTTGATCGTCATTTCGACTCTCCCATGCCCACCAGCGTGATCTTCTCCTCGATGCTCGGCGCGGCGGCCTGCGTGCTGACGAAATTCGACGTGAGATCGACGAAGAAGCCCGGCACCTCCTTGCTCACCACGACGGTGAACTCGGTGTTCTCGAAGCCCTGCATCTTGTCCTTGTTGCGGAGATCGTCGGCGTACGGGCGGATCGTCACCTTCTGGGCATCGATGGTCTTGCCGTTGAACTCGTACTTGATGTCCTGGACCTTGGCCGAGTCGCGCAGCGCCATCTGGAATTTGCGCTTGAGGTAGCGGCTGTCGCCACCTGCCAGGTAACGGAAGTTCGTCACCGCGCGGTCGAGATACCAGACGAAGAGCGGGTTGATCGTCAGGTCGGGCCAGTTCTGCGGGTCGCGGGCCTGCTCGCCGCTGAAGACGTGAAACACGACGTCCCGCTCACCCTTGCCGTTCACGCTCGAGACGTTGAGGCGCAGCTCGTCGGTGAGGTTCTTGCCGACCAGACGCTCGTCCGACCCCTTCTTTTCGAAGCGGTAGGTCACGCCCGAGCCCTTGTCGATCAGATCGAGGTGGCGCGATTCGAAGAGCAGCTCCACCACCCGGGGATCGCCGGCCGCTATAGCCGCGAAAGGCGCCAGCGCCAGACACACGGCAGCAAGAGCCCGTGCAAAGTGTGACATCGTTGCATTTCCTCCATTTGGGCACCAATCCTGGGCCTTCTTGGGAATTCTTCTAACTCCAGCGGGTCGGTTCCGGCAACGGTTCGAACATGAATTCTGGTTTAATTTGGCTCACACGCCCGTTCGCGCAGGCCAAGACCCGCGCGGGCGCGCCTCGATGCCGTTGCAGTGCAGCATGGTTTGTGGTGCAGCGCGCGGGCTGCAGCCGCTATCTCAGGAAACGGCCGAACGCCCGGGGGCCCTCTCCGACCGGAATGCGGTCGGTGACGTCGAGCGTCCCGGTGTCGATCCGTTCGAGCGTGTTGGATTCCCAGCACGCCACGTAGACAGCGTCCCCGGACGGATCAGCTTCGATCCCTTCGGGGAATTCACCGACAGACACCGTGCCCACGACCTCGTGCGTTTCCAGGTCGAACACCGAGACAGTCCCGGCGTACTGATCCGTCACGTAGCCGCGGCCGCCGGAGAGCGCGACGGCATAGGGCCGGCTTCCGACCTTGACGGTCGCGACGACGCGTTCCGTCTCGAGGTCGATCACGCTCACGTCGTCGCTTTGGACATTTGCGGTGTAGGCGCGCTTGCCGGCCGCGTCGATCGTGACGCCGAACGGGCGTGCCCCAACCGCGAAATGTGCCTTGCGCGTGAGGGTTTCGGCATTGATCAGCGAGACCTCGTCGCTGTCTCGGTCGGCGGTGACGATCAGCTTGCCGTCAGGCGTGACCGCCACGCCGGACGGTGACAAGCCGACGTCGACGCTGCCCAGCACGGTGCCGGCCGCGGGATCGACGGCATAGAGCTTATGCTCGTACCAGTCGGCCACGAAGATGCGGCTGCCGTCGGGATGAACGGCGATGCCCACCGGCCCCTTGCCGACGGCAATGCGGGAGGTGACGGTGCGCGTCTCGGCGTCGACGACCACGACCTCTTTGCCTTCCGGCGCGGTGACGTAGGCGATGCGGCCGCCGGGTGCCATCGCGACGCCCGCCGGCTTGCCGCCGATGGCGATTTCCGCCACCGGCTTGCGCGTTTCGAGATCGACGATCGAGAGGGAATCGCCACCCTGGTTGGTAACGAAGGCCTCGCCGGCGCGCTCGGATGCCGCGACCGCCAGGCCCTCAGGCAGAGCAACGAACATCACGGCGATGCCGGCCACGGCCAGCGCGGTGCGCGCGCGACGCCTCATCCGCCCGATCGAAGCGGGCATCAGTTGCCCCCTTCCAGCTTCTCCTTCAGGGCCGCAAGGCCGCTCGTGTAGACGTCCGTGATCGCCTTGACGGCGGCCTCGTCGGAGAGCTCCGGCGGCGGGTCGTTGTTCATGAAACCGCGATAGAACGCACCCCACCACTCGACTTCCGACTTCTCGCCGTCGCCCGTGACGGTGATCCGTGACGAATAGTTCTCGACGGGCAGAACCTTCACGTCGACCTCGGTGATCACATAGTTGAACACCTTGCCGGCCTCGTCGTACTTCGTGATTTTCTCGTGAATCTGGCCGCCGCTCTGGAGGGTGAGGGTCCGCGTAGCGTCGACGGCATTGCCGCCATCGCCTTCGGTCTTCGCGACCGCCGGGTGCCAGCTCATGTTCTGGAAGTTGCCGACCACCGCCCACACCTTGTCAGCGGGCGCGTTGATCTCGATCTTTTCGACGACCCTCTGTCGCGTGGGCCCGTGCGCCTCGGCAGCGAGCGGCAGTATGGCGACCAGCGCGAGCGCCGAAGCAAGCAACCTAACCATCAGCAATCCTCCAGGAATTCCGTTCTCGACTAGACATATGTCAAGCAGGCGGAGGAGAATAAGGAAGAGATGAGGGACACGCAATCCATGCGCTCATCCGCCCCTGCGGCGCAGCATGATCGGATGTTGTTTTAGACCTAAGTCCATGCTTTGGTGCCGCCCCAAATCAACTCACGAGACCCAACGCATGACGAACTGGACCCAAGCCACAGGCGCGGGCGACTCTCACAAGTCGAACGCGATCACGGATGTCGCCTGCCCGTTCTGCGGTCTCGTCTGCGACGATCTCGAAATCGTGCGCGACGAGAGCGGCATCAAGGTGGCCAAGAACGGATGCGAGAAGGCCGTCGCCGGCTTCGAGCGCGCGGTGGATGGGGCCCGCCCCCAGGTGGACGGCCGCGATGTCGATCTCGACACCGCCATCCGCGCCGCGACCGAGCTCGTCCGCGCGTCGACGCTCCCGCTTTACGGCGGGCTCGGCACGGACGTGGACGGCATCCGCGCCGTGATGGCGCTCGCCGACAAGTCCGGCGGTGTCGTCGATCACGCGCTTTCCGAGGGCCAGTATCGCAACTTCCGCGTGCTGCAGACCCGCGGCTGGGTCATGTCCACGCTGACGGAAGCGCGCAACCGCGCCGATCTCTTCATCATAGTCGCGACAGACGTGCAGAAGTTGCATCCGCGATTCTTCGAGCGCATCGTCAACGTCGAGCACTCGGTGCTCACCGAGGAGCCGAAGAAGCGCACCGTCGTCTTCATCGGCAAGGATCTCGACCAGTCGGCCGTCAATGGTCCGCGGATCGGCGAAGTTCTGACGCTCGACGCCGACCTCGACCACGTAAGCGACGTGGTCAGCGCGCTCGCAGCCGAGATTCGCGGCACGCCGACCGCAGACGAGACCGTGGCGGGCGTGCCGACCGCCGACATCCGCGCGCTCGCCGAGCGCTGCAAGGCCGCAGAATATCCCGTGTTCGTGTGGGCGCCGCCGAGCCTCGCCTTCCCGAACGCGGACCTCGTCGTCAGCACCGTGTCCGACCTCGTCAAAGATCTCAACGTCGAGGGCCGCGCGGCCGGTCTCGCGCTCGGCGGCAACGAGGGCGCGATCTCCGCGGCCGCCGTCTCGTCGTGGCAGAGCGGCTTCCCGCTGCGCGTCTCGTTCTCGTCCGGCAAGCCCGACTACGACATCACGCGCTATGCCATTCCGCGCATGCTCCAGGACGGCGAAGGCGACCTGCTGCTCTGGATCGCGTCGTTCACGCCCGATCTCGGCCCGCCTGTCACGAAGATCCCGAGCATCGTGCTCGGCACACCCGGCATCAAGCTCGCCGCTCAGCCCAAGGTGTTCATCCCGATCGGAACACCGGGCATCGACCATGCGGGGCGCATCATCCGCGTCGACAACGTGGTTTCGATACCGCTCAAGGACCTCGGCCGCTCCGATCTGCCTCGCGCCGCCGACATCCTCGCCGCGATCGAACTCGCCCTTTAAGCCCGCCCTTCCCAAGGACACCAAGACATGCTGATCAAGTTCACCGGCGGCACCGTCTACGACCCCATGAACGGGGTCGATGGCGAGGTGCGGGACATCTATGTCCAGGACGGACGGATCGTCGCCGAGCCGCAACCCGGAACGCGCATCGACGAAGAGTATTCGCTCAATGGCCGCGTCGTCATGGCGGGGGCCATCGACCCGCATAGCCACATCGGCGGCGGCAAGGTCACCATCGGGCGCATGATGCTGCCCGAGGACCACATCGGAAACGAAGTGGCACGCACGGAGCTCCTGCGCTCGGGCTGTGGACATGCCGTCCCGTCCACGATGACCACCGGCTACCGCTACGCGGAGATGGGCTACACGGCGGCGTTCGAGCCGGCGATGCTTCCCGCCAACGCGCGGCAGGCGCACCTCGAAATGGGCGACACGCCCATGATCGACAAGGGTGCGTTCGTGATGCTCGGCAACGACGACTTCTTCCTGCGCGCGCTCGCGGAGAAGCGCGATTTCGAGTTCATCAAGGACTACATCGCCTGGACCATGCACGCCTCGCAGGCGCTCGCGGTCAAGATCGTGAACCCGGGCGGCATCAACGCCTTCAAGTTCAATCAGCGCGCACTCGACCTCGACGAGAAGAACGTCCACTACGGCGTGACCCCGCGCGACATCATCCTCACGCTCGCGCGCGGCATGAAGGAGCTCGGCGTTCCGCACCCCATCCACATCCACGGGTGCAACCTCGGCGTTCCGGGCTCGATGCACTCGACGCTGGCGACGATCCGGGCCGCGGAGGGGCTGCCGCTCCACCTCACGCACATCCAGTTCCACAGCTACGGCACGGAAGGGGACATGAAGTTCTCGTCCGGCGCGCCGCAGATCGCCGAGCTTCTGAACCAGAACCCGAACGTCTCGATCGACATCGGGCAGATCATGTTCGGACAGACCTGCACGGCGTCGGGCGATTCCATGCGCCAGTACGGCAACACGAAGTCCGCCGATCCCAAGAAGTGGGTCGTGATGGACATCGAGTGCGACAACGGCTGCGGCGTGGTGCCGATGAAGTACCGCGACAAGAGCTATGTGAACGCCCTGCAGTGGGCGATCGGGCTCGAGCTGTTCCTGCTCGTCAACGATCCGTGGCGGATCTTCCTCACGACGGACCATCCGAACGGCGCGCCGTTCTACTTCTACCCGCACCTGATCCGGCTCCTGATGGACCGCACGTTCCGCAACGAGATGCTCGAAAAGCTGCATCCCGGGGCCCAGGCGGCGACGATCCTCAAGTCCATCGACCGCGAGTATTCGCTCTACGAGATCGCCATCATGACCCGCGCGGGCCCCGCGAAGAGCCTCGGCCTGCGCGACCGCGGGCATCTCGGCGCCGGCGCCTCGGCCGACATCACGATCTACGAGGACCTCTCGGACCGCGAAGCGATGTTCAAGACGCCGCTCCTGGTGTTCAAGAGCGGCGAGCTGATCGTGAAGAACGGCCAGGTGGTGAAGGTCGTCGCGGGTGCGACGCACGTCGCCCGCCCCGACTACGACCCTGCCATCGAGAAGACGCTCAGGACGTATTTCGACCGCTACCACACCGTCAGGCTCGACAATTTCCGCCTCTCCGACCAGGAGATCGTCGACAGCAATTGCGGCCACACCGGCGGAGAGTGCGGCTGCGTGATCGTTCAGCCGACGGGACCGAGGACCTAACTTATGAGCGCCATCACAAGAAACGGCGTCACGATTGACGACACCTTCGCCGAAGCGTTCGGCATGAGCGCGCTCGGCCT
>DAOMQQ010000141.1:0-7199 GCA_035445405.1 Hyphomicrobium sp. | reverse complement strand
GCACTACTGAGTACCGAAATCGTTGGGATCATGTGGGTTCTGGTCAAGCGGCCAGACCGAATGGGAGAATTTAGCGATGTCGATGGAACGAGTTCCGATGACAATCGAGGGCTTCAAGTCGCTCGAGGCGGAGCTGCATCGCCTGAAATCCGAGGAGCGCCCGCGCATCATTCAGGCGATTGCCGAGGCACGCGCCCATGGCGATCTCTCCGAGAACGCCGAGTACCACGCTGCGAAGGAAGCCCAGGGCTTCAACGAGGCACGCGTGGCGGAACTCGAAGACAAGATCAACCGCGCCGAGGTGGTCGACACCTCGAAGCTGACGGGCACGTCCGTCAAGTTCGGCGCAACCGTCCATCTCGAGGACGAGGACACCGGCGAGAAGGTCAAATACAAGATCGTGGGCGACCTCGAGGCCGACGTGAAGGGCGGCAAGATCTCGATTTCGAGCCCCATCGCGCGTGCGCTGATCGGCAAGGGCCAGGGCGACACCGCCGAGGTCACGACGCCCAAGGGCGCGCGCTCCTACGAAGTCCTCAAGATCGAGTGGAAGTGAGGTCGGCCGTGCCCCGCGAGGCGGCCGCAGGGGCGTGGTCCACGTTCAGAGAGACGTCCGATAGGTCGGGTCTGGATCGGCGCCGCGTGCTCTCTGGGCTCGCGGCGCTGCCCTTCGCGGGTGGTGTCCTCGCTCGTATGGGCTCCGAGGGCGTCGCGGCGACGAAGCCCGTGACGCTTGCGCCCCGCCTGGCCGAGCCGATTGCGGCCGCCGGGCAGACGGGCGTGCTCGTGTTCGAGCTCGAAAGCGGTGAGATTGGCGTCTCCGATCTCGCGCGCGCCGGGCGGGGCTTTCTGCCCGCCTCCACGTTCAAGATCCCCAACACGCTGACCGCACTCGAAACGGGCGTGGTCGAAAGCCTCGATGCGCCGGTCTTCGAATGGGACGGGAAGGAGCGGAGCATTTCGGGCAAGCCCGTCGTCGCCTGGAACCGCGATCAGGCCTTGCGGGAGGCCTTCCGCAATTCGGCCGTCTGGGTCTACCAGGACGTCGCGCGACGGATCGGCCCGGAGCGGATGCAGGCGTATGTCGATAGCTTGGACTACGGCAACCGCGATCTCGGCGGCGCCGCGATCGATACGTTCTGGCTCTCCGGCAATCTCCGGATCACCGCGCTCGAGCAGATCCGTTTTCTCGACGCGCTCCGCGCGAAGCGATTGAGCGTTTCGGAACGCGCGCAAACGCTCGTCCACGAGGTGATGGAGATCGAGCGCACCGCGCATTACGTCCTTCGCGGGAAGACGGGATGGGCCGACGAGATCGCCCTCGGGTGGTTCGTCGGCTGGATCGAGAGCGGCAAGGGATCACGGCTGTTCGCGTTGAACATCGATATGACGAATGCCGCATCGGCGACATCGAGGATCGAGATCGTCAAGGCTGCGGCGCGCGATCTGAACCACATTTGAAGGGGCGCGCCATGCCCTTCGGCGTTTCTATGCGGGTTGACGAATGAGTGAGAGCGAAAGCGAAAGCGTGGGTGCGGCGGATACGGCTCCAAAGTCCGCCTTCGCCTATCGGGCGTTCGTGCTCTACTGGCTGGCCCGCTTCTTCAACAGCTTCGCCATCCAGATCGTGTCAGTGGCCGTCGGCTGGCAGATCTACGACGAGACGCGCAATCCGTTTCTGCTCGGGATGGTGGGCCTCGTCCAGTTCGCGCCCGCCTTGCTCTTCGTGCTCGCGACAGGCGCCGTCGCGGATCGCTACGACCGCCGTGTGGTCATGGGCCTGTGCATTGCACTCGAAGCCATCTGCGCCGCATCCCTCGGCGTATTCTGGGTGTTGCACACGGCGGAGGTGGATATCGGCCACCCGATCTGGCCCGTGTTCGTCATCCTCACGCTGTTTGGCCTGGCGCGCGCGTTTCTGACGCCGTCGCTGCAGGCGCTGGCGGCCAACCTCGTCCCGCGCGAAGCCTTCGCCAACGCCGTCGCGTGGAACTCGTCCGCCATGCAGGCGTCCTTCACCATCGGCCCCGCCATCGGCGGCCTGCTTTACGGCATCTCGTTCCAAGTGCCCTACATCGTCGCTTTCGCGATGTTCTGCGTGGCGATGGTGCTCTCGGCCCTGATCCCGAGAACGAGCCAGCGGTCGAGCGGCGAGAAGCGCTCGGTCGAAACCATGCTTGCCGGCGTCCGCTACATCCGCTCCAATCCGGTCGTGCTCGGTGCGATCACGCTCGACCTCTTCGCAGTGCTGCTCGGCGGAGTGATGGCGCTGCTCCCGGTCTTCGCGCGCGACATCCTCGACGCCGGCCCGATGGGCCTCGGACTTTTGCGCTCGGCCGCGGGCGTGGGCGCGCTCCTGACGGCCATCTATCTCGTGCGCAATCCGATCCGCAACCATGCGGGCCGCATCATGTTCGCGGGCGTCGCCGTCTACGGTCTCTCGATCGCGGTGTTCGGCCTCTCGACCACGCTCTGGCTTTCGATCCCGATGCTGTTCCTGATGGGCGCGGCCGACATGCTGAGCGTGAACGTTCGCGCCACGTTGATCCAGCTCGCGACGCCGGACGACGTGCGGGGCCGCGTGAGCGCCGTCAACAGCGTCTTCATCGGTGCGTCCAACGAGGTGGGAGAGTTCCGCGCGGGCACCATGGCGGCTCTCGTCGGCGCGGTGCCGGCCGTCGTGATCGGCGGCGCAGGCGCGATCGGAATCGCCGCGCTGTGGGCGCGCCTGTTCCCCGATCTCTACAACAAGCAGAAAGTCACGTGAGGGTGGCGCGCGGCATCGGGGAGGGCGATCCCTTCGTCCGTCTCAGGTGTCGTCGGGGACCGTGAGCGGCACGCCGGGTGCGAGCTTGGCGCGGCGGATGGCGAGGTTCGTCTTGACGCTGGCGACGTTCGGCGCGGCCGTCAGCTCCTTCAGCACGAAATCCTGGAACGTCGAGAGATCGCGGGTCACGCACTTCAGGATGTAATCGCTCTCGCCCGAGAGCATATGCGCCTCCCGTACGATGGGCCACGACAGCAGCAGATCCTCGAACGCGCGCAGATCCGGCTCGGCCTGATTGTGCAGCCCGACGAGAGCGAAGGCCGTCAGCTCGAAGCCGAGCGCCCGCTCGTCCACCAGCGCCGTATAGCCTTGGATCACGCCGGCGGCTTCGAGCGCACGCACACGCCGAAGACACGGCGGAGCCGAAAGCCCGACCTTTTTTGCGAGCGCGACGTTGGTCAGCGCGCCGTCGGCCATCAACTCGCGCACAATGCGGCGGTCGGTTGCGTCCAGGCGAAGGGGCATGGGATATCCTCGACAGGGTCGATGTCCCCGGCCTAAGGCAGCATGGTAACAAATGCAAAGAATTCCTGCGTGGCAGGGCCTATCTATTGCTCGAAAGGCCGCCCGTCGCGGGTGTAGACAGAGGCGGCCCCGCGGGAGAATGTGACCCCATGCAGAACGCGACACGGGCGACGGAGCAGGCGCGCATGGGGGCTGAGCGCGTCCTTGCGGGCGCCACGGCGTGGATCATCAGCGACGGCAAGGCCGGCCACGAGGCGCTGTGCCTGGGGGTCGCGGACGCCCTCGGGCTCGAAGCCGAGGTGAAGCGCATCCGCCCGTCGGGTATCTGGAAGGCGCTTTCGCCATGGGCCCCCGTCTCGCCGGGCGAACGCTTCGGCCGCCCGGGCACGGTGTTCGCGCCGCCATGGCCGCGCTTTGCGTTTGCGGCGGGCCGCACGACGACGCCCTACATCCGCGCGTTGAAGCGGAGGGCGGGTCTCGAGACGTACACGGTGATCATGCTGGACCCCAAGACGGGACCGGCCTCCGCAGACCTCTTCTGGGTGCCCGAGCACGACAGGCGGCGCGGCGCGAACGTCGTCACGACATTGACCGCGCCGCACAGGTTTTCAGCCCGACGGCTCGCGGACATCCGCGCGAAGCCCGATGCCGCCATCGGCGCGCTCGGCTCCCCTCGCGTAGCCGTTCTCGTTGGCGGACCCAATGAGCGCTACCTCTACCCGGAGCCGGTGATCCAGAGGTTTCAGGGTGTCGTCCGCTCGCTGGCGGGCCTCGGCACCGGCCTCATGATCACGACGTCGAGGCGCACGCCGGCGGCACTCGTGGCCGCGCTCGAAGAGCTGCAGCGCGAGACCGGCGCGCTGCTTTGGACGGGGGAGGGGCCCAATCCCTATCCTGCGTTTCTGGCGGGCGCCGACGCGTTCCTCGTCACGGCGGACAGCGTCAACATGGCAGGCGAAGCGGCCGCGACCGGCCGCCCGATCTATGTCTTCGAGCCCGAGGGCGGCGCGGAGAAATTCAAGCTGTTCCATGCCGCCCTGCGCGATCTCGGCGTCACACGCCCCGCGCCGGACCGGTTCGAGGTTGTCGAGACGTGGAGCTACTCCGCCCTCGACGCGGCCCAGTCCATCGCCTCCGAAATCGAGCATCGCTGGCAGCGCCGCCAAAGCGTGCTCACCGGCTTGACGTAACTGCCCCGCGCCGGAAACTCTCGGCGCTGAGGGATGCGCCACGGCGTGTCGACGCGAGGGATGGCGGGGGAGCAAGACGTGGCGGACGTGATCAAGGCGGGGGGCACGGTGGCGGCGTCCGAGCGGCTCTCGCTTCTCGGATGGACGTGGCGGCTCTCCGAGATGGCGATCCTGTTCGGAATTGCGCCGCTCGTGATGATGTGGCTCGTCCACGGCGAGCGCGTCCCGTTGCTGGCAGATTACATTCCGGCCGGCACCAAGATCCCGATTTTCGTCGCGTTGCTCCCCGTGCTCTTCATCGCGGCCTTCCTGCTCCTGATCGATCCGACGTTCCGCCTGCGCGACGAGCTGCGGCGCGGCATCGGCTGGCGCAACGCGCTCTCCATCGTCCTCATCTTCGTCGTGATCGGCGGCGCGGCGATAGGGTGGGTGAAAACCTATCACCCCTCGTGGTTTCTCGAATTCCCGACCAATCGCCCCGACACCTACATGCGCATCATGATCGGCTATCCGATCTTCTCCGTCGCGGCGCAGGAGCTGCTTTATCGCTCGTTCTTCTTCCACCGCTATGGGCCGATGTTCGGCAAGCACGTCTGGCTCATCGTGATCGTGAACGGGCTCTTGTTCGGGTACGCCCACATCGTGATGGGCTCGGCGTTCGCCATCGCCGCGACCGCACTCGGCGGCCTGATTCTCGCCGCGCGCTACGTGATGACGCGCTCGTTCTGGGCCGTCTTCATCGAGCACACGCTCTGGGGCTGGCTCGTCTTCACCATCGGCCTCGGCCGCTACTTCTTCACCGGCATCTCGAACGTGTGAGCGCTATCACCTCCGCCGGTCCTGCATGATCTCCAACTGCACCTGCTGAATCTCGGCGAGACGCTGCCATTGCCGGTTGATGAGATGGTCGAGCTTTTCGTGCAGGTGGCGGATCTCGAGCTCGGCCTTGAGGTTCACCTGATAGTCGTTGCGCCACCCGCCGTTCGAGGATGCTGATCTCGCCGCTCTCGTCGCGCAGCATCTCCTCGACGTACGCGGAGCGAAAGCGCGTCAGCGCCTCCTGGGAAACGAGGGCGTCGGGCGCGATGTCCGGAAACTCCCGCCGGATGCGATCCATGAGACTGGGGCGCACGACTTCGAGGCTTATGAGCTGCTTGCGGGGAAACTCGCGGCTGGTGATGGCGCAGCGCGCCTTGGGAGAGGCATGGTTTTGGTTCGGCATGAGGGTCGCACCATGAGGGTTGAGCCAGATCCCGAGGGTGCCGCGTCCCCGCGGCGGGGGCAATTGCCCGCTCGGAGGGAAAGGTGGGGCGAAAGGCGTGGGCCCCGGCCCGTTCTGGGGAATTGAGATTGCCCGGCCAATCCGCTAAAACCCCGGCAACTCCCGCAACCGTTTCGCGAAAGAGGCGCCCGAATGGCTGCAGCCCACCAGTACGTCTATCACATGCACAAGCTCTCCAAGACCTATCCGGGGGGCAAGCAGGTCCTGAAGGACATCTCGCTGTCGTTCCTGCCCGGCGCCAAGATCGGCGTCGTGGGCCTGAACGGCGCGGGCAAGTCGACGCTGCTCAAGATCATGGCCGGCACGGTCGACGACTTCCTCGGCGAGGCGAAGGCTGCCGACGGCGTCAAGGTCGGCTACCTGCCGCAGGAGCCGGAGCTCGATCCCGAGAAGGACGTGCTCGGCAACGCCATGGAAGGCGTCGCGGAGAAGAAGGCCATCCTCGACCGCTACAACGAGATCGCCGCCAACTACTCCGAGGAGACCGCCGACGAGATGACGGCGCTCCAGGACCAGATCGACGCACTCGATCTTTGGGACCTCGACACGCAGGTCGAGCAGGCGCTCGATGCGCTCCGCTGCCCGCCGGGCGACGCCGACGTGACGAAGCTCTCGGGCGGCGAGAAGCGCCGCGTGGCGCTGACCAAGCTTCTGCTCTCGAAGCCCGACATCCTGCTGCTCGACGAGCCCACGAACCACCTCGACGCCGAGAGCGTCGCCTGGCTCGAGCGCTATCTGAAGGAGTACACGGGCTGCGTGATCCTGGTCACGCACGACCGCTACTTCCTCGACAACCTCACCGACTGGACGCTGGAGCTGGACCGCGGCCAGGGCGTGCCGTGGAAGGGCAACTATTCGAGCTGGCTCGAGCAGAAGGCCAAGCGCGCCGAGAGCGAGAAGTCGGCGGAGGAAAGCCGCCAGAAGCAGATGGCGCGCGAGCTGGAATGGATCCGCTCTTCCCCCAAGGCCCGCCAGGCCAAGTCGAAGGCCCGTATCGCCGCCTACGACAAGCTCGTCGAAGAGGCCGGACGGGAAGAGGTGGGCAAAGCCTCGTTCTCGATCGCCCAGGGCCCGCGCCTCGGCGATATGGTCATCGAGGCGGAAGGCCTCACCAAGGCGTTCGGCGACCGGCTTCTGATCGACGATCTCTCGTTCAAGCTGCCGCCGGGCGGCATCGTCGGCGTCATCGGCCCGAACGGCGCGGGTAAGACGACGCTCTTCAAGATGCTGACCGGCGCCGAAAAGCCGGACAACGGCACCATCAAGCTCGGCTCCACCGTGAAGCTCGCCTACGTGGACCAGAGCCGCAGCCACCTGGACGACAAGAAGACCGTTTGGGAAGAGATCTCGGGCGGCCTCGACATCATGAAGTTCGGCGATAAGCGCGAGATGAGCTCGCGCGCCTACTGCGGCTGGTTCAACTTCAAGGGGTCCG